>NZ_JBEXTB010000024.1:0-105764 GCF_040613915.1 Streptomyces sp. NPDC006193 | reverse complement strand
CCAGCCGCCCGTCGTCGGTCGACCGGAGCCGAGCGGCGCTCATCGCAGCGGGTCAGATCTCACGAAGGTACGCATCTCGATCCCCGGCGACCTCGCCGGGGCGCGGCTCCTCTTTGCCGTAACGGCAACAGAAGTGGCCTTCGGCCGGTGCGCCGTCGCACCCTGGCGGCATCCGGAAGAGAGGCTGATCATCATGGCACACGACCATCACGCGACCGGGCACGGCCACGGGCACCAGCACGGCCACGGGCACGAGCACGGCCACGGGCACGGTACGGACATCGACTGGAACGAGATGGCCCCCCTGCTGGAGTCACAGGCGGAACTGTTCAGTCCGGTCTACGAGCGGGCCATGGCGTGGCTCGCGCAGGAGGTGACCGAGCCGGGGCTGATCGTGGACGCGGGCAGCGGCCCCGGGGTGGTGTCCTGCCTGTTCGCCGAGGCGTTCCCCGGAGCCCGGGTCGTCGCCGTCGACGGCACCGCGCCGCTGCTGGAACGCGCCCGCGCCCGTGCCGCCCGCCTGGGGTTCGCCGACCGCTTCGACACCCTCGCGGGCGAACTGCCCGACGTGCTGGGCGAGCTGGAGTACCCGGCCGACCTGCTGTGGGCCAGCCGCAGTCTGCACCACCTCGGCGACCAGCGGGCCGCGCTCGCCGCGTTCGCCGAACGGCTCGCCCCCGGCGGCACCCTGGCCCTGCTGGAGGGCGGCCTGCCCTCCCGTTTCCTGCCCCGGGACATCGGCATCGGACGGCCGGGCCTGCAGGCGCGGCTGGACGTGCTGGAGGAGGAGTGGTTCGCGCGGATGCGGGCCGAACTGCCCGGCTCCGTCGCCGAGACGGAGGACTGGCCGGCGCTGCTGGCCGCCGCCGGCCTCACGCACACCCGTACCCGCACCTTCCTGCTCGACCTGCCCGCCCCGGCCGCCGACCGGACCCGCGCCTACGTCGCCGCGCACCTGTCCCGGCTGCGCGAGGGCTTCGGCGACGCGCTCGACGCCGAGGACCGCGCCACCCTCGACCGCCTGCTCGACCCGTCCGACCCGGCGAGCGTGCACGTGCGGCCGGACGTGTTCGTCCTGGGCGCGTACACGGTGCACACGGCGGTCCGGCCGGTCTGAGGCCCGCCGCCGGAGCGCGCCGGCGCCGGGCGGCCGCGGGGGCAGCCCGCGACCGGCGCGCGCGCCCGTCAGTTCGCGGCGATGAACTGCCGGGCCAACTGGTCGCCGAGGGACACCGCGGCGCTGTGGCTCTCGATGGGGGAGACCTTGGAGTTCGTGAACAGGATGTAGGTCACGCCCGAGCCGGCGCCGCCGGTGGCCGGGTCGGGGTCGATGCCGAGCGCCTTGGCGGTGGCGTACGACGCCTCACCGATGATGCCGGAGGGACCGGTGTCGCCGACGACGGCGTACTCGACCTTGTCGCGGTACACGACGGCGACCACGCCGCCGCCCTTGATGCCGGCGCCGGAGTAGTTCCAGATCCCGCCGGCGCTGGGCACCACGACGTAGGGCAGCGTCTCCGCCTTCAGCGGCCTGCCGTCGGACTGGTGGAAGGCGGTGTCGTCCTGGAACCACGGGTCGCGGTCCTCGTTGCAGTTGGCGGTGCGCTGGCCGTCGCAGTCGATGTCCATGTCGGCCTTCCAGAACACCGCGCCGTTCTTGCCGCACACGGGGACGGTCGCCGCGGTCTCCTCGTCGGTCCGGTACATGCCGTTGGAGATCTGCCGGCAGGACGTCGCCTTCGCGAGCAGGTCGGCGGCGCTGACCGTGCCCTCCCGCGCCGACCGCGGCGAAGGGGCGGCGGAGGCGTGCGCGGGGAGGAGCCCCGCGGCGAGCAGGGCGGCGCCGGAGGCCGCGGCCAGGGAGAGTATTCGGAGGCGCACGGGGACACCCTTCTGTCAGGAAAGTTTCCTTACTGGGTCACCGTGGCCCGGTGGGCGTGTGCCGTCAACCCCGGGGGTGCGAACGGCTGAACACCGCGCGATTGCGGGGCCTTGCCGCGCAAGGCGAGACTGGTGGGACCGGATGTGCCGCATCCGTCCGGCGCCGCCGGCGGGCCCAGTTTCCGGGAGGCGAGCTTCATGTTCGTGCGCACGGTGTACGCCACCGGTGATCCGGCACTGCTCGACACGGCCGTCCGCTCCCTGAACAACGAGGGACGGGACCTGCTGGAGGAACGCCCCGGCTACCGCGGCGCGGGCGTGTTCGCCGACCGGGAGCTCGGCAAGCTCCTCGCCGTGAGCTGGTGGGACAGCGAGGAGGCGCAGCGCAACAGCGACGAGGTGATGCGCGAGCGGCGCGGCGCGCTCCTGGAGCCGTTCGCGGGGACGGTGGCGGTCGCCGTCTACGAGGCGGCGGTGGTCCACCACGTCCGGCACCCGCGGCAGGGCGGCGGGCTGCGCGTCACCCGGCTGGAGTTCGACCCGCCGGACGGGGACCTCGTCGTCGACGCCTTCCGGGCGGCCGTGGTGCCGCGGGCCGAGTCGCTGCCGGGCCTGGCCAGGACGTCTCTGCTGGTCGACCGCGGACGCGGGCGGGCCCTGGCCGGCGCCCTGTTCACCGACCGCACCTCCCTGGCGGCCTCCCGCGCGGCCATGGCGGGCGCGCGCCACGAGGCGACGGCGAAGGCGCACGTGGACGTGGTCGGCCTGGAGGAGTTCGAGGTGGTGTACGCGGACGTGCGCTTCGACTGAGCGTCCCCGGCACGCGCGCCCGGGGTCATCGCCGGGCGGCACGGCCACCGCCGGGACGCGGCACGGCCGCGCATCCCGTGCGGCGGCGGGGTGCACGGCCGGGCCCGGCGGTCAGACCATGTCGAAGGTGGCGGGGTCGGGACCCAGCCTCCGGTCCTCGTCGAGGGCGCTGATCGCCGCGAGGTCCTCGTCGTCCAGGCTGAAGTCGAAGACCTCGATGTTCTCCTTGATCCGCGACGGCGTGACCGACTTCGGGATCACGATGTTGCCGAGCTGGATGTGCCAGCGCAGCACGATCTGGGCCGGGGTGCGGTCGTGCTTCTGCGCGATCGCGACGACGGCCGGCACCTCCAGCAGGCCCCTGCCCTGGCCGAGCGGCGACCAGGCCTCCGTGGCGATGCCCTGCTCCGCGTGGAACGCGCGGGCCGCCTCCTGCTGCAGGTGCGGGTGCAGCTCGATCTGGTTGACCGCCGGGACGACGGAGGTCTCGGACATCAGCCGCCGCAGGTGCTCGGGGAGGAAGTTCGAGACGCCGATGGCGCGGATCCGGCCGTCGGCGTGCAGCTTCTCGAACGCCTTGTAGGTGTCGACGTACGTGTCCCGCGACGGCAGCGGCCAGTGGATCAGATACAGGTCGACGTAGTCGAGCCCCAGCTTCCGCAGCGACGTGTCGAACGCGCGCATCGTGGCGTCGTACCCCTGGTCGCCGTTCCAGAGCTTGGTGGTGACGAAGACGTCCTCACGGGGCAGGCCGGAGGCGGCGATGGCCTTGCCGGTGCCCTCTTCGTTGCCGTAGATCGCCGCGGTGTCGATGCTGCGGTACCCGGCCTCGAGCGCCGTGGCGACGGCCCGCTCTGCCTCGTCGTCCGGCACCTGCCAGACGCCGAAACCGAGCTGGGGCATCTCGACGCCGTTGTTGAGGATGATCGGGGGGACCTTGCTGCTCACGAGCCTCTTGATCCTTCGTTTGTCGACAGGTGGTACTCCTATCGTCAACGATCACGGGCCGCTTCGCATTCCTGACCGCGCAATCCGTCCCGGCCGGCCGCCGCGACGGCCCGCCGAGCCGGTGCGTCAGGTGCGGTAGAGGGCGTCGACCTCGTGCGCGTACGCCTTCTCGATCGCCTTCCGCTTCAGTTTCAGCGACGGGGTGAGCAGGCCGTGCTCCTCGGTGAACGGCTGGGCCAGGATGCGGAAGGTGCGGATCGACTCGGCCTGGGACACCTGGGTGTTGGCGGCGATCACCGCCCGCCGCACCTCCGTCTCCAGATCCGGATCGCGCACCAGGTCGGCGGGCGCCATCCTCCGCTTGCCGCGCATCTGCAGCCAGTGCTCGACCGCCTCCTGGTCGAGGGTGACCAGGGCGGCGATGTAGGGGCGGTCGTTGCCGACGACGATGCACTGGTTGACCAGCGGGTGCTCGCGGACCCGTTCCTCCAGCACGCCGGGGGAGACGCTCTTGCCGCCGGAGGTCACCAGGATCTCCTTCTTGCGGCCGGTGATGGTCAGATAGCCGTCCTCGTCCAGCGAGCCGAGGTCGCCGGTGGCCAGCCAGCCGTCGTGCAGGGCCTCGTCGGTGGCCTTGGGGTTGTTCAGGTAGCCCTGGAAGACGTTGCCGCCGCGCAGCCAGATCTCCCCGTCGTCGGCGATGTGCACGGTCACGCCCGGCAGGGCCTGGCCGACCGTGCCGTAACGGGTGCGACCGGGCGGGTTGGCGGTCGCCGCGGCCGTCGACTCGGTCAGGCCGTAGCCCTCGTAGATCTGCACGCCCGCGCCCGCGAAGAACAGCCCCAGCCGGCGGTCCATCGCCGACCCGCCGGACATCGCGTTCCGTATGCGTCCGCCCATCGCGGCGCGCACCTTCGCGTACACCAGCTTGTCGAAGAGCTGGTGCTGCATCCGCAGCCCCGCCGACGGGCCGGGCCCGGTGCCCCAGGCCCTGGCCTCCACCGCCTCGGCGTACTTCACGGCGACGTCGACGGCCTTCTCGAACGGGCCGGCCTTCCCCTCCCGCTCGGCCTGGCGGCGGGCCGCGCCGAAGACCTTCTCGAAGATGTAGGGGACCGCGAGGATGAAGGTCGGCCGGAACGCGGCCAGGTCGGGCAGCAGCGCCGCCGCGTTCAGCTCCGGCTGGTGCCCGAAGCGGACCCGGCCGCGGACCGCGGCGACCTCCACCATCCGCCCGAAGACGTGCGCCAGCGGCAGGAACAGCAGCGTGGAGGCCTCGTCGCCCGTGCCGGAGCGGAACACCGGGTCCCACCGCTGGACGGCGGTGTCCGCCTCGAACATGAAGTTGCCGTGCGAGAGCACGCAGCCCTTGGGCCGGCCGGTGGTGCCCGAGGTGTAGATGACCGTGGCGACCGAGTCCGGGGTGACGGCCCGCCGGTGCCGGTGCACCGTCTCGTCGTCCAGGTGCGCCCCGGCGTCGTACAGCTCCTGCACGCAGCCCGCGTCCAGCTGCCACAGCCGGCGCAGCCGCGGCAGCCGGTCGATGACCGTGGCGATGGTCATGGCGTGGTCCTCGTGCTCGACGACCGCCGCGGACACCTCGGCGTCGTGCAGCATCCAGAAGCACTGCTCGGCCGAGGACGTCGGGTAGACGGGCACCACCTGCGCGCCGATCGACCACAGCGCGAAGTCGAACAGCGTCCACTCGTAGCGGGTGCGGGACATCACGGCGACCCGGTCGCCGAAGCGGACGCCCTGGGCGAGGAGGCCCTTGGCGAGGGCCAGGACCTCGTCGCGGAACTCGGCGGCGGTCACGTCCCGCCACCGCCCGGAGAGGTCCTTGCGGCCGAGGGCCACGCGCAGCGGGTCGGTCAGGGCATGCTCGAAGACTGCGTCCGCCAGACCGCCCACCGGGGGCGGCGACGCCAGCGGAGGGTTGGTGAACTCGCGCAACCTCGCTCCCGGTCTCTCACGCGTCGGTGCCGTTGGCCCGCGCACCGCACAGCGCCGTGAAAGCTACCCCAACGGGGCACCCTGCGGGAGGGGTGCGGAAAGCGAGCAAACCTCACGTTTCTCCTGCCCAGGGGGCACGAAATGCCCCCACATGGGGAAGGGCCGGACACAATACTGACCCGTCAGTAAGTTTCGGTACCGTAATCTCCACCGAATCTGTACGCACCGCTTACGACGTCCCGGACCCGCGGCGGCGCCCGCGCCCCGGCGGCGCGGGCACCGACCGCCCTCCGGGCCCGCGCGGCCGCCGCCGTCCGTCAGCCGCCCCGGCGCCGCAGACGCTCCCCGCCCGCCAGGACCGCCGACGCGAGCGCGTCCGCCGCAGCCCCGGCCGCGCCCCGGCGCGGGCCGTGGACCAGGACGAAGTCGACCTTCCCCAGATCGGGCAGGCCGACGTTCCCCCGGGCTCTCGGCTCCGCCTGGGCCGCGGGGGTTCCCGCGGGCAACCGGAACAGGCCGGGCGGGATCAGACGGCGGGCGTGGACCATCACCCCGAGACCGGCCCGCGCGGCGGCGACCAGCCCGTTGAGGCTGCCGCTGGTGCACACGATCCGCCACGCGCGGCCCTGCCGCTCCAGCGCCTCCAGCGCGCGGGCCCGGGTGATGCCGGGCGGCGGGTACACGATCAGCGGGACCGGCCGGTCGGGGTCCAGGCGCAGCCGCTCCGCGCCGATCCACACCAGGTCGTCGCGCCAGACCAGCTCACCGCGCGGATCCTGCGGACGCCGCTTGGCCAGGACCAGGTCCAGCTTCCCGGCGGCCAGCCGCTCGTGCAGGGTGCCGGACAGCTCCACCGTCAGCTCCAGGTCGACCTCCGGGTGGTCGTACCGGAAGCCCTCCAGGATCTCCGGCAGCCGGGTCAGGACGAAGTCCTCCGACGCGCCGAACCGCAGCCGGCCCCGCACCCGCGTCCCGGTGAAGAAGGCCGCCGCCTGCTCGTGCGCCTCCAGGATCCGGCGGGCGAAACCCAGCATCGCCTCGCCGTCCTCCGTCAGCTCCACCGCGTGCGTGTCCCGGGAGAACAGCTGCCGGCCCGTCGCGTCCTCCAGCCGGCGCACATGCTGGCTGACCGTGGACTGGCGCAGCCCCAGCCGCCGTGCGGCCTGCGTGAAGCTCAGGGTCTGGGCGACCGCCAGGAACGTGCGCAGCTGCGTCGGCTCGTACACGGGACGAGCCTAGGCGACGAAGACGCACCTGGGCGGGCCCGCACCCGTGCACGGTGTGCGGCCGTGGTCAGCCCGTCCGGCTCAGCGAGCCCGTGGCGCGTCCTTCAGATGCCGGTCCAGGAACCGGCAGCTGTCCTCCAGTTCGAACCACGGGGTGCCGGTGTGCCCGCCCGGGTTGGCGTGCAGCGTCTTCTCCGTGCTGCCGAAGGCGTCGAACAGGTCCAGGGCCCGCTGCCGGGGGTTCCCCTCGTCGTCCCACTGCAGCAGGAACAGCAGCGGAACGGTGACCAGCCGGGCCTCCTCGCGCTGGGCGCGGGGCACGTACCCCCCGGCGAAGAAGCCCGCCGCCGCGATGCGCGGCTCGGTCACCGCCAGCCGGATGCCGAGGGCGGCCCACCCCCCGGAGTACCCGACCGGGCCGTCGATCCCGGGCAGCCCGAGCAGGGCGTCCAGGGTGGTCCGCCATTCGGGGACCGCGTTCTCGACCAGCGGGCCGACGAAGGACTCCAGGACGTCGTCGGCCGGCTCGCCGGCCTGCATCGCCCGCCGGAGGTCGGCGCGGGCCCGCTCGTCGGCGGCGGAGCGGGGACGGTCACCGCACCCGGCGGCGTCGATGGTGGCCACCGCGTAGCCGCGCGCCGCGGTGTACCTGGCCCGGGCGACCAGCCGGTGATCCGCCTTGGGCAGGCCGTTGTTGTGGGCCATCAGCACCAGCGGGGCCGGCGCGGAGCCGGGCGTCCACAGGGTGCCGGGGATCTCGCCGAGGGTGAACTCGCGCTCGACGACGCCGTCGTGGAGGCGGTTCTCGGAAGTGAAGCGCATGGTCGTGCCTTTCGGGAGTGCGCTCGAACGGCGCTCCCGGACGACCTATCGCCCGACCGTGACCCCGAAGGGGAGCACCCATGCCGATACTGCGTTCACGGGTACCACCTCCTCGTCGCCTCGCACGGTCTCCGGGAGGTTAGCAACGGCCGCCGTGGTCCTCCAACGGGTTTTCCGCAGGCTCCCCGGCCGCATGCCGCCGCCGGGGCCGGGGCCGACGCCCCCTCTCCTCCTGTCGCGGGGGAGGAGAGGGGGCGCCGGGCGGGCCCGCCGCCCGTCGTCAGCGGGCGCGGGCACCCGCCCGTGCCCGCCGAGGCCGGTAGACGCTGGCCAGCACGGAGACGGTGATCCGGCCGGGCAGGGAGCCCTCGCCGTCGAGGTCCGCGCGGCTCACGTGGTGTGCGCTCGGCGTCATGGCCACCAGGTCCAGGGCGTCCGGTCCGGCCAGCGTCGCGGAGTACTCCACCCGCTCGGTGGCGCCGGCCTCGAAGAAGGGGTCCAGCGCCCGGTGCAGGCGCTGTTCCTTGGCCGGGTCGACGGTGACCGCCGCAGGCAGCCGGCCGTGCAGCTCGGCCAGGTGCCGCACGGTGGGACGGACCACGATCAGCCGGCCGGCCGGGCGGAGCACGCGGTGGAACTCGGCCGGGTTGCGCGGCGCGAACACGTCCAGCACGACATCGGCCGCTTCGTCGGCCAGCGGGAAGGGCCGGAAGACGTCCCAGGCCACCGCGGCGGCCCGCTCGTGGGCCCGTGCCGCCGAGCGCAGTGCGCGCGCCGACGTGTCCAGGCCCAGACCGCGGGCGCCGGGCAGCCGATCGAGCACGCCGGCCAGGTAGTAGCCCGTGCCGCATCCCACGTCCACGACGGTGGCCGCCCTCCCGGATGCGGCGCCGGCCGCCAGGCGGGCGGTGGCTTCGCGGACGGGCGCGTAGGCGCCGGTGGACAGGAAGCGGCCTCGGGCCCGGACCATGGCGGTGTCGTCGCCGCTGGTGGCGCGGGTGCCCGTCAGCAGGCTCGCGTAGCCGTGGCGGGCGAGGTCGAAGGTGTGGCCCTCCGGGCAGCGCAGTGCCCCGCGGTCGGGGCGCAGGCGACGGGTGCGGCACGTCGGGCAGCGCAGCAGGTCGAGGGAGAGTTCGAGGGCAGGGGGAAGCGACACGGGCACGAGGCACTCCTGGCAGGGGGTGAAGGGAAGGGACCGTGCCTGCACATGCGCAAGGGGCGCCGCTGCGTGGCAATGGGCGGCGGCGGGAACGCGGTCCACGGTGCAGGCACACCGAGGAGGGCGACGCCGTCCGGCATCGCCCTCACGGTCTTCCGGTCACAGGAAGCAGCAGTGCGGGGTGCTCATGAATGCCACGTCATGAGTCTACGAGCAACAGAAGTCGTCGATGCCCGAACGGAGTTGCCGGACACGCCCTGGCCGTCGGCCCGGACGGGTCCGGCAAGGGGCTGGGGGCGGCCCCGGCAGCGTCTCCCCGGCTCGTCGGGACGGCAGCGGACGGCCTGCGGTGTTATCGCGGAACGTGATGACAGTGAGTGCGGTGTGCCGGTTTCCCGATCGGCGCCGGTGACGGCACGATGGGAAGGCGCCCGGTCCTGCGGCCGGACCGCGGACGACACGCACACCCCCCGCGACACCCGCACGACAGCCACTCGGAGCATCGTGAAACGCCTACGCCTACGCCTGCCGAGCCGGATGCCGATCGACCCGTACATCGTGCTGCTGCTCGGCACGGTGGGCCTGGCCGCGCTCCTTCCCGCCCGGGGCGCCGCCGCGGACGTGGCCTCGGGCGCCTCCACGGCCGCGATCGCCTTCCTGTTCTTCCTCTACGGCGCCCGGCTGTCCACCCGCGAGGCGCTGGACGGACTCCGCCACTGGCGGCTCCATCTGACCGTCCTGGCCTGCACCTTCCTCGTCTTCCCGGTGCTCGGGCTCGCCGCGCGCGGGCTGGTGCCGGTCCTGCTGACCCAGCCGCTCTACCAGGGCCTGCTCTTCCTGACGCTGGTGCCGTCCACGATCCAGTCGTCCATCGCGTTCACATCCATCGCCCGCGGCAACGTGCCCGCCGCCATCTGCGCCGGCTCCTTCTCCTCCCTCGCCGGCATCGTCCTCACCCCGCTGCTCGCGGCGGCCCTGCTCACAGGCGCCGGCGTCGGGTTCTCCACCGACTCCGCGGTCAGGATCGTGCTGCAGCTCCTGGCGCCGTTCCTCGCCGGGCAGGTGCTGCGGCGCTGGATCGGAGGCTTCGTCACCCGGCACAGGAAGGTGCTCGGACTCGTCGACCGCGGCTCGATCCTGCTGGTCGTCTACACCGCGTTCAGCGAGGGCATGACGCGGGGCATCTGGCACCAGGTCAGCCCTCTCCGGATGGCCGGGCTGCTCGCCGTGGAGGCGGTCCTGCTGTCCGTGATGCTGGCCCTGACCTGGTACGGCGGCCGCGCCCTCCGGTTCGGCCGGGAGGACCGGATCGCCCTGCAGTTCGCCGGGTCGAAGAAGTCCCTCGCCTCGGGGCTGCCCATGGCGAGCGTCCTGTTCGGCGGCCACGCCTCGCTGGCGGTCCTGCCGCTGATGCTCTTCCACCAGATGCAGCTGATGGTGTGCGCGGTCATCGCCAAGCGCCGCGCCCGCGACCCCGAGGCGGCCGGGGAGGTCTCCGCGGAGACCGCGCAGCCCGAGGAGGGGACCGGCGAGCCGCCCGCGGACCCCGCTCAGGCCCCCGGGGACACGGCGCGGGCCTCCGAGCAGACCGGCCGGGGCCCTGACGGGACCGCCCGGGCCACCGCGGAGTCAGCCGCGCACCGTGTTCAGGGGGAGCCACAGGACCGTGTCCCGCGGTGAGCGCAGCACGTGCGGATCCGCCAGCTCCTCGTCGCTGAGCACCCGGTCCCAGACGCGCACCTCGTCCAGCGCGCCCGTGAAGAAGGCGCGACCGTCCATGCGCTGACCGAGGTGGACGCCGAAGGGGGAGTTGCGGCTGACCGACCCCGGCACACCGGCGGCGGCCGGCCCCGCACCGTCGACGGACAGCGTCAGCCGGCCTCCCTCGCGCCCGGCGCCGCCGCGGGCGGCGCCCCCCTCCCGGCGGAGGACGGCGTGGTGCCACCGGCCGTCGTTGTACGCCCCGTCCGTGCGCACCGACACGGTGCGCGGCGCACCGGCTCCGTCCCGCACGGTGATCAGGCCCTGCACCCGGTCGTTCGCCGGTTCGCCGCGCAGCCACACCTGCGGCTGGCCGGTGCCGATCCCGCCCATCCACAGCAACGGCTGCTCCCCGGCCGTGGCCGTGTACCGGAACCACAGCGACGCGGTGAAGTCCCGTGTGCCGAGGGGGAGCCCGGAGCGGTACGGCAGGCGCACGGCGTCGTCGGTCCCGTCGAACGCCAGGGCGCCGCCGGACACCCCGGGCGTCTCCTCCGCGCCGCCCAGCACGGCCGCCGGGCGGGCGTGCGGGGCCCGGTCGGCGGTGACCGGGTCGGGGCCGCGGCGCGGCGCGAGCCAGTCGTCCGGGAAGCGGGCGAAGCGGATCTCGTCCCGGGCGTCCACCGCACCGCCCTCGTACAGCAGGCCCACCGCGCCGGCGCCGATGCGCACCAGGTCGGAGTATCCGGACCAGTCCGTGGTGACGACGGTGCCGCGGTCGACGGAGTCCCAGGTCCGGCCGCCGTCGTAGGAGGCGCGGATCATCATCGTCCGGCGCCGGTCGGGGTCGCCGGGGCAGGCGAGCAGGAGGCGGTCGCCCAGGCGCAGCAGCGAGCCCTGCACCTGCGGGGCGTACAGGCCGGGCAGGGCGCGGAACGGCGCGGTGAAGCTGCCGCCGCCGTCGCGGCTGACGGCCTGGGTGCGGTGGCCGAGGTCGGTGCCGTCCTGCTCCCGGCCGCTGACCAGGAGGGAGCCGTCGCCGCGTTCGGCGAGGGCGAGCTCGGACGGCTTCTGCCGGAAGGTGCCGTCGGCGGCCACGGGCCAGGTGTCGGTGGCGCCGGTCCGCCAGTGGCCGCCGTGGTCGTCGCTGACGATCAGGGCCGCGTGGTTGGCGGTGACCCTGCTGCCGTCCCAGGTCTCGGCGTTGACCCCGAGGACCAGGCGGCCGGCGTACCGGCCGCGGGTGAGCTGGACGCCGTGCACGGGCCCGGTCGCGTACCAGGAGTTCCAGTCGGCGGGGAGGATCTCGGGGCTCAGGTCGCGCGGCGCGGACCAGCTCCGGCCGTCGTCGTCGCTGTACTGCAGGTGCGGGGTCCGGTCGCACGGCACCGTGCAGGCGGCGCCGTCCGTGCGGCCGGTGTTGTACGTCTCCGCGAGCCAGATCCGGCCGGTGGCGCGGTCCACGACCGGCGCCGGGTTGCCGTGGGTGTCGCCGCCCCCCTCGGTGACCACCTGCAGCGGGCCCCAGCTGCGGCCGCCGTCGGTGGAGCGCTTGAGCACGATGTCGATGTCGGCCGCGTCCCCGCAGTTGAGGACCCGTCCCTCGGCGAACGCGAGCAGCGTTCCGCCGTTCGTGCGCACGACAGCCGGGATGCGGAAGCACGCGTATCCCGGGTCCTGGGAGGCCCGGAACAGCACCTGCTGCTCGAACTGGGGCGACCGGGCGGCCGGCTGCGCGTGGGCCGGACGGGCCTGGAGCGACGGTACGAGCAGCGCGGCCGCGACGAGGACGGCGGCCGGTGCGGCTCTGCGGCGGACGCGGGAACCTGACGGCACGGTGCGACCTGCCCTTCGTCGGCCGGACAACGGGACATCATCCGGACGTCCCACGTCCGACGTGCGCCCCCCGACGGTAGTGGCGGGTGGGGCGCCCCGCAAGGAGGGCGCCCCGCAAGGAGGGTGCGCGCAAGGAGGGTGCGCGCGTCAGGGCCGCAGCACCACTTTGCCGAGGTTGGCCCGGGAGGTGACCGCCTCGTGCGCCGTCGCCGCGTCCTCCAGCGCGAAGGGGCCGTGGACGGCGGGCTTCACGGCGCCCTCGGCGAACAGCCGCCACACCTCGCGCCGCCACCGCTCGTACAGCTCCGGCCGGCCGCGGGCGATCAGCGCCATCTGGAAACCGATCACCGACTTGGCGCCCACCAGCAGGTCGTACGCCCGCAGGGTGCCGCCGCCCGAGCTGAAGGCGACCAGGCGGCCGTGCGGGGAGAGCGCGGCGAGGGCGGGGGCGAGCAGGTCGCCGCCGACGGCGTCCAGCACGCAGTCGACGGGGTCCCCCCAGTCGTCGTCGCCGTACCCCACGCAGCCGTCCGCGCCCAGCGACCGCACGAACTCCGCCTTTCCGGGGCCGGACACCGCCCCCACCACCCGGCCCGCGCCCTGGGCCCGCGCCAGCTGCACCGCGAGGTGTCCGACGCCGCTCGCCGCCGCCGTGACGAGCACCGCCTCGCCCGGCCGGAACCGCGCGGCCCGCAGCGCCCCGAGGGCGACGAGGCCGCTGCGCACCAGGGCGACCGCCGTCACCGGGTCCGCGTCGCCGGGGACCGGCGAGGCCATGGCCTCGGACATGACGGCGTAGTCGGCGTACCCGTGCCCGAAGCACAGCCCGGTCACCGTCTCGCCGGGCCGGAACCGGGTCGTGCCCTCGCCGGCCGCCACCACCTCACCGGCGATCTCGCCGCCCAGCGGGACCGGTTCCGCGGCCTCCGCGACCTTGCGGACCACCGGCAGGGTGACGCCGACGGCCGCGCAGCGCACCAGCAGCTCCCCCGGGCCCGGTTCGGGGACGGGCGCCTCCTCCACGAACAGCGGGCCGCCGGGGACGTCGTAGCGGACACGGCGCATCGCACCCTCCTGTGGCCGGGAGAAACCCGGCGGAACGGTCCGTGGGAAGCCCCCACGAAGTCATTGGAAACCCCAACGATAGGCAGAGATCATGGGGAAGTCCAACGATTCCTCGGATAGGCTGCGGGCATGGCCGCCGAAGCACCGCTGCCCGCGATCCGCTCCCTGCCCAGCTGGCTCCTGGGCCGGGCCGCCGCGCGGGGCCGCGCCCTGGTCGCCGAGGCCCTCGCGGCCGAGGGGCTGCGGATGTGGCACCACGTCGTCCTCTCCGCCGTCCGCGACCTCGCCCCCGTGGCCCAGGCCGACCTCGGCCGCAGCGTCGGCCTCGACCCCAAGGACGTCGTCGGCATCCTGAACGACCTCCAGTCGGCCGGCCTGGTCGACCGCGCCCCCGACCCCCGCGACCGGCGCAAGAACGCCGTCACCCTCACCGGTGACGGCGCCCGGCTCCTGCGCCGCTGCGAGAAGGCCGCCCGCGAGGCCAACGACGCGCTGCTCGCCCCGCTGTCGGCCGCCGAACGCGAGCAGTTCACCAGCCTGTTGATCCGGATCTCCGGCACGGACGGCTGACGGCGGCCGACGCCCCGGCATGACCGCAGTCCCCGTCCCCGACCCCCGGCGCACCGCCCCCAGCCTCGTCGACCGGACGGAACGCACCGTCGCGCTGTCCAGGCGGGGCACGGTGGCCAGGTCCGCCGCCTGGCCTTCGGCTGACCCTGGCCTTCGGCTGACCCCGGCCTCGGGCTGACCCTGCCTTCGGCCGACCGGCTGCCGCCGCCCGCGCCGTAGCCCGCGCTACCGCCCGCGCCGTACCGGTCAGGTCCGGGGCGCCGTCTCCCGCAGGGCTATGCGGTCCTCGCCCGCATACACGTTCATGGAGCTGCCCCGCAGGAAGCCCACCAGCGTCAGGCCGGTCTCCGCCGCCAGGTCCACCGCCAGCGACGACGGCGCCGACACCGCCGCCAGCACCGGGATCCCGGCCATCACCGCCTTCTGCGCCAGCTCGAACGAGGCCCGGCCGGAGACCATGAGGATCGTCCGGGACAGCGGCAGCCCGCCGTCGCGCAGGGCCCGTCCGACCAGCTTGTCGACCGCGTTGTGCCGGCCCACGTCCTCCCGGACGTCCAGGAGCTCACCGTCCTCGCCGAACAGCGCCGCCGCGTGCAGCCCGCCGGTCCGCTCGAACACCCGCTGCGCCGCCCGCAGCCGGTCGGGAAGGGCAGCCAGCAGCCCGGGGGTGACCCGGAGCGGGGGAGTGTCGGCGATCGGCCAGCGCGTGGTCGTGCGGACGGCGTCCAGGCTGGCCTTGCCGCACAGTCCGCACGAGGAGGAGGTGTAGACGTTGCGCTCCAGGGTGAAGTCCGGGAGCGTCGCACCGGGCGACGTCCTCACGTCCACCACGTTGTACGTGTTCGAGCCGTCCGCGGCCGCCCCCGCGCAGTAGACGATGTTCCGCACGTCGGACGCCGCGGCCAGCACGCCCTCGCTCACCAGGAAACCCGCGGCCAGCGCGAAGTCGTCGCCCGGCGTGCGCATGGTGATCGCGAGCGGCTTGCCGTTCAGCCGGATCTCCAGGGGCTCCTCGGCGACGAGCGTGTCCGGCCGGGTGGAGACCGCCCCGTCGCGGATCCGGAGGACCTTGCGTCGTTCCGTGACTCGTCCCATGTCCTGATCAGCCCCGGTTCTGTGCGTGCTGGCAGCCGAAACCGCCCCTGATGCGGAGGGTGCCGTGGGGCACCGGCCGCCGTGCGGCGGGGTGACCTCGACGCTTCCATTGTCCGGCACCGTGAGGGCGGGCACGCGGCCGCCGGTCTGACCGGAGCCGACAATCGGCGCGCCGGATTCCTGTGGCTTCACCTGCCGCCGTACCCGTGAGTCACTGATCAGACTGGTGCATCCCGCTAAGCACGGCAACGAGGGGATCTCCGGCATGAACGGCTCGCGCATCGCCGCCATCGGTCACTACCAGCCCGCCAGGGTGCTGACCAACGACGACCTGGCGGCCATGGTCGACACCAGCGACGAGTGGATCCGCAGCCGGGTGGGCATCCGCACCCGGCACATCGCCGGCCCCGACGAGCCCGTCGACGAGCTGGCTGCGCACGCGGCCGCCAAGGCCCTGGCCGCGGCCGGCCTCACCCCCGGTGACATCGACCTGGTCCTCGTGGCCACCTCCACCGCGATCGACCGCTCGCCGAACACCGCCGCCCGGGTCGCGGCCCGGCTCGGCGTCCCGCAGCCCGCGGCGATGGACGTGAACGTGGTGTGCGCCGGGTTCACCCACGCCCTGGCCGTCGCCGACCACACCGTCCGGGCCGGCGCGGCCACCCGGGCCCTGGTCGTCGGCGCCGACAAGATGACCGACGTCACCGACTGGACCGACCGCACCACCTGCGTCCTCGTCGGCGACGGCGCCGGGGCCGCCGTGGTCGAGGCGTGCCCGCCGGGACGGGAGCCCGGGATCGGGCCCGTGCTGTGGGGGTCGGTGCCCGAGATGGGGCACGCCGTGCGGATCGAGGGCACACCGCCGCGGTTCGCGCAGGAGGGGCAGAGCGTCTACCGCTGGGCCACCACCCGGCTGCCGGCCATCGCCCGCCAGGCCTGCGAGAAGGCCGGGGTGGCGGCCGAGGAGCTCGCCGGGGTGGTCCTGCACCAGGCCAACCTGCGGATCATCGAGCCGCTGGCCGAGAAGATCGGCGCCGTCAACGCGGTGGTCGCCCGCGATGTCACGGAGTCCGGCAACACCTCGGCCGCCAGCATTCCGCTCGCCTTCTCCAAGCTGCTCGAACAGGGAGCGCTCACCAGCGGCGACCCCGTGCTGCTGTTCGGCTTCGGCGGCAACCTGTCGTACGCCGGGCAGGTCGTGCGCTGCCCCTGAGACGCCGCCCGGGGGAGGCCCCCGCCGGCCCCGGCCACCTCGCCGGGCCCCCGGCGCGCGGGTGCTCCGCCGCCTGCCGGCTCACCCTTCGTGCACACCCTCTCGCCGACCGTGAGACGCGGGCGATGTGCCGCGCCGGCTGCGGCGCGGAGGCCGTTCAGCGGACGGATACGCAGGTGAAACGCACTCCGAAACCTTGGTATTGTTGTCCACGTCGCCGCGGGGGACACCCCGAGCGAGGCGGCAGACACCTGGTCCGGGTGGCGGAATGGCAGACGCGCTAGCTTGAGGTGCTAGTGCCCTTTATCGGGCGTGGGGGTTCAAGTCCCCCCTCGGACACCACGGAGGGACGTTCACGAGATCGTCCCGAAGCGTTCACGAATTACCGGTCGAGTCATGTGACTCACCGGTAATTCGTCGTTTCTGGGGCCTTCAGGCCTCGTGATCGGCTCGGTGAGGAGGCGGGGCGGTGGCGGTCCAGGTACTGCGCCTCTCACCTGCGGAAACAGGACATGCCTGCGCGACGGCTGGTAGCCGTGGCGCAGGCATGTGGGGTTTTCAGGGGGCGGAGCGCGGCGGAGGTGTGTCACTCGCGTGGCGGAGGCTCGACCTGCTCCGTCGGAAGCGGCCACGCCTGGGGCGGGTCGGAGGGCTCACGGGGTTGGGTTACGGCGCTCTGTGTGCTGGCTTTGCGGGGCTGGATGCCCTGGTCGCGGAGGAACCGTCGGATGGCTCTGAGGTTGGCCACGAAGATGATGACGGCATTGAGCAGGGTCTGTGCGACGCGTCCGTGCGGCAGGCGGAGCTGGGGATTGTCGATGCTATCGAGAGCGGACTTCTTGAGGTTGCCGTTGCCGCCCTCGTTCTGACTGCGCAGTCCGGACCAGGCTTCCTGCCACAGAGGGGTGAACAAGGGGTATTTCTGCCGCCACTTGGCCAACACGGTGCCCGGGACGGTGATGCTCTTCCCCCGGCAGATGTCGGGGTAGACGGGGGTGTCCCGCTTGGGCCTGCGGATGGTGGGCAGGGCTGCCGGGGTACGGACAGTGGGGGCGTCGAGGTCGACGACGGTGGACGGGCGTGGCTGGGGCCGGCGGTAGCAGGTGACCGTGGCGTGGGATCCGAGGGCGGGGCACTGTCGACGCTGGTCCCCTGCGGGCCCGTACTCCTTGATCTTGGTCTGGTAGTCCTTCCGGGACTGGATCAGGTTGAGTGCGTGGGCGCGGTCCTCGTCCGTGCGGCTGTCGATGTATGTGGCGCCCGCAGTGACGAGCGGGGTGGGCATCAGCGGGCAGTAGAACTCGCCGCCGACCAGCTGCATGCCGCGGAACTCTCCCTGCCGGTCGACCTTGTCGTCATTGTAGTGCTTCACCGTATTGAGGCCGAGTTTCAGCAGCTGCAGATGCAGGTTGTGAGGCTTGGCCTGGGTGATGCCCCGGTCGGCGCAGAACAGGTCTTTGACCAGGCCTCGTTCGAAGGCCGGCTGGATGGCGCGCAGGGCGGCCGGGCCGGGTTCGGTGCCCGGGGTGTGAAGGATCATGCCGAGGCAGACCGCGGGGTAGGTGCCGGCGAGGTCGCCATGGCCATGGCCTGGGAACGCGGCCATCATGGCGTAGCGGAACTCCCCCTTCTCCGGCGCCTTGGCCTTCTTCTCCCGTGCCGACTTGGTCTTGCGAGGCACTGGCTTGTTTGCGATGCCGCGCCGGGTGCCAGTGTTCGCGGAGGCCGCAGCTTTGCCGCTGGGCCCCGACTTCTTCTGCGTTCCTCCCTTCACGTACATCCCGGCGGTGATCTCAAGCGAGGCCCGGTCCTGGTGTTAGTCCGGCTCTTTGCCCCAGACCGGAACCGGAGTGTCGTCGACCGCGATGTGGCCAGGCCACTGAGCGAAGTCGCCGCGCCGGTAGGAAGCCATCACCGGAGCGAGGATCAGATCCTGGGCGATGGCCTCCAGGTTGCGCACGGTGTCCTGGTTGTCGCGGGCATTCCACTTCCGGCGGATCTTCTTGGCCTCGCTGAGCGACAGCCTCTTGCGGCGGTCGTGCGGTGCAGGGTCGAGGCGCCGGGTCATCGAGGACCAGGACCGGTAGACACGCTTCGACGTCGCGTACTGGTGGTGCGCGACGCGGTCGATTTCTTCTCGGGTTGCGCCCTCGTGGATGTGCAGGTCGACGTCGGGGACATCAAGGAGGGCTTTGGACCCTGGAGACAAGGCGAAGAAGAGCGTCTCCCATGCGTCGTTGATGTTCGCGCTCTTGCCCATGTACTGCGACAAGATCAGGCCGATCAGCACTGTGCGGAACGGGAAGCCCTTCGGGCCTGGCCGGTGCTCGTTGGAGGGAAGGCATTCCAGTGCTCCGCTGTGGCGCACGAGGTCGAAGACTTGCCTCACAACGCGGTCGCTGAGGGTCCGGCCGGGGGCCTGCGGTGCAGGGCGTAGGGCTAGGCCGGTACGCCGGCAAGGTTTGTCCTCCGGGTTCTTCCTGCTCACGCCGCCGCCCCCCGCAACAGATCGGATGCCTCCGCTTCGGGCACGTCGTGGAGGAAGACGAGGTAGCGCGAGAGGCTGTGCAGGGTCCCGAGTCCGGACGCTTTGAGGATCACCTTCAGCGGAATACCTGCATTCAGCAGATCGACGAGCCAGGTCGTGCGCAGCCGCTGGGTCTGCAGCACTGCACCGTCACAACGGCCGATGATCCGCGGGTACCTGGCCAGCCAGTCCGATGCGATGTGCTTGCTGGTGCGGTCCTGCCAGTCCGGCCGGAAGGCGTACGCGTCTGCCGGGATGTGGGCGGCTTCCGCCAGCAGCAGTTCCTCGTAGGCGTACCGGCATACGACAGTGCGCGGACGGCGCCCGTGCACCTTGACCAGGGCCCGGCCGGTGGGGCCCGCGAGGATGTCCCGTCCCTGAACGTACACAAGATCCTCAACGGCGAGCCCGCAGCCGACGCCGAGACAGAACAGAAGACAGGCGTTGCGCCGCTGGGCGGGGGTGGGCAGGCTCTGCGCCCAGATCAGCCAGTAGGCGATTTCTGCCGGCGGATAGGGGGCCACTGGGGCGGCGGTGGCCTTCAGCCGGATCGGCGGATGCTGTCCGAGCTGGTCCAGCAGGAGTGCCTCGGAGGCCCGGCGCAGCTGGCTGCTGCAGGTTCGGCGGCTGTTGGCGGCCATGCCGCGGCAGCCGACGAGGATGAACCGTTCGACGGTGCTCTGGTCAAGGGTTCGAGCGGGAGGCCCTGGGACTCGACCCAGGCGACCAGCCGCGCGAGCGGCGTCATGACCACGTCTGGGCCGTAGGGTCCCGCTGCGACGGCCATGAATCCCAGCGAGCGGACGACCGGAGCGATGCGGTGCCACTGGGCGGGCGGCACCGTCTCCGCCTTCGGTGCGTAAGCCAGCAGGCGATTCGACACAGCGACCTCCAGGCACAAGGCCCATGACAGGTGGCCGGTTAACCGGCCACTGGTGTCAGTGTCGATCACGATCTGAAGGAACGCATCTTTATGACCGGAGGCCGAGCGCGCACGGCGCCGCCATGGAGCTACGCCGTCGATCCGGAGGAGTGGCCGGATGCCCGGATCGCCGGGGAGCCCGCCGCGGCGGTGGTCCAGACGATTGCCCGCCGCCTCGCCGCCGCCCTGCGTGAGAGGCCGGAGCTCTCGCTGCGTGCACTGGCCGCCCAGAGCAACGTCGGCAGACAGACCATCGGCGATCTGCTGGCGGGCGCCACCTGGCCGGATGTACTGACGGTCTGCCGACTGGAGCGCGCCCTGGGCCTGGCGCTCTGGCCCGGATCGAATGCGACCCAATGTGCTCATGACTGATCCCCAATTGCCTATTTTGAGGTCAGTCGTGCACGCTCAAGTGCGGAATGGCGCAGATGCCCTATAGCGCCACCCGTGGGAGCGCTAGAGTGAACGTGCGCGACGGACCGGAACCCTGCTAGGAGAAGCGTCCGTTCGCGTGTTTGGCGGCCTCCCTCGACCGCTAATCGAGGGAGGCCTGCTTGTTGGGTGAGGGTCGTTCTCGGGTAGATCAAGCAGCCCGGGATGACAGCACGGCCCGGAACATTCCCGGTGCTACGTTTTCCACCTCGCCAAGTTGCTTCATACGGTTGAGGGTTTTTCCTACGGATGAGCGGACCGTCGCGTCCGCTCCCGGGCGCACCGCCGCCGCGATATCGGTGATGGACATTGCCTCTTGAGCGGCGCACAGGAGCGTGAGGATCGCATCGCGCATGCTTCCGTTACGCGGTGGCCCCAGGGTCCGAGTGCCAATCCCCGGGCGCGCATCTTCGGACGAAGGATCCTCGTCGGCGACGGAAACTTCAGACGGACCCTCCTGGGAAGGCTGAGCGGTTTCCGCGTCCTCGCCAGTGTCCGGCGGCTCTTCGCGGACATCGGTGGATTCGGCGCCCTGGCACATCATCGCGTACACAGCTTCCAATGTCGCCAACTCGCCGCGCAGTGAAGTGATCAGCTCCTTCACGGCATGCCGGGCCTGGCCGATGTAGACACCCTTGTCTGACGCAGGTGCGCTGGTCCGGTATCCCACCATAGCGAACTCCTAAGGAAGGTCGCTGCCAGTGTAGGGACGGCACACTGTGGCACGCACGCAGTTCCTGTGAGGCGCTATCAAACGGTCAGTAGTGTGCTCAAGCACGGCAAGTTATCGCAGGACTCGACCTGTCTTGGCGCAGAGTTGGCTCGCCGAGGTCGTGCGATGCCGCACCGGAACTGTGAGACGTGCCATCACAGATTCGGATGGCCTCTCGGCCGTTCCCCCGTTTACCCCGCCCTCGTTCGGCGCGGAGTGTGACACCACCGTTCCCCTCCGGTTTTGCCGACGCCACGGACACCGACGCCCAAGGTTCCCTGCTGACTCTCCATATGCCTGTGCAGCATAGAGTCTCAGGTGGTGTCCTCGAACAACTGCCTTAGCAACTCCGTCTGGAAAAGGCCCACTTCGGCCCCGACTTCCGCAAGTTCGCAGGCGACCCGACCGAAGCGACGTCGGGCATTCTCCTCAATCACCACACTGGGGGCGCCGGCTGAGGAGTACCGCCCCTCACCGGTGGCCGGTTCCGGTTCTCTGGTACTACGAATGCATGCGGATCGAACGGTTCATAGGCATCGACCTTGCCTGGGCGCAGAGCGGAGCCCGCACCAACGCGCACGGCGTCGTGAGCGAATGCGGCTGGACCCGTGGCCTCAAGGAGACGATGTCATGGCTGGCCAGGACAGCCGTCGACGGATCGACCCTGGCGTTCGTCGACGCACCGCTGATCGTCGACAACCCGGCTGGCCAGCGGCCCTGCGAGCGGCAGGTCGGCCAGCGGTACGGCCGTTGGAAGGTGAGCGCGAACAGTACCAACCAGAGCTCTCCCCGAGAGGCTGGAGTGCTGCTGCCGGAACGGCTGGAGGAGTCGGGCTGGGCCTACGACGACGGCAGGGGCGGGCCGCCGACCGGCAGCCTGGTCTTCTCCGAGTGCTATCCGTACACAACTTTGGTCGGAGCCGCCGAGCTGGGCTACGACGAGGAACGCCCCACGTACAAGCGCCGACCGGCACGAGTTCCGACGACACAGTGGCGAGCGGTACGGGCGGCGGAGTGCGACAGGCTGATCGGGCACCTGGCGGGCCTGGCCACCGCCGATCCGCCCCTCCTGCTCTCCTCCCACCCAGTCTCTCGTCAACTGCTCTCCGAGCCCTCACCTCAGAAGGCAGCTGACTACAAGCATCGGGAGGACCTGATCGACGCGCTGCTCTGTGCGTGGACGGCCGCACTGTGGTACCGGCACGGACTGGGGCGCTGCCAGGTGCTCGGAGCGGACAGCTCCCTGCCTCCGGGACAGGCTCCCACCATCATCGCGCCTGCCGGCCTTGAGCAGCGGCGTGACGGTGAGAGGAGGTCGATCGAGGAGATTCAGCCGCTCGACGGTCCGTCGCCGGTGGCGTCACGGCGCTGATCGCTTTCTTCCCCCGTCACCTGTCGAGTGTGAACAGGCGGCTGACCAATTCCGGGTAGGTGAGGCCTGCTTCGGCGAGAATCTTCCTGAGAGCTTCCGGCGGGCCCTTCTGCAGCGGGGCCGGGGAACCGACGCGGCCAGGTACCGCGGAAAGATCGCCGCCGCTGAACCGTGATTCCGGTGTGGCGGGGAGTCGTACTTGGTAGGTGCGCCAGACGCGTGCCGGGGGATTGAGCAGGACCAGGTAGGGGTCCGCCCATGCCATGAAGGCCCAGCGGTTCTTGCTGCGGGCTCGTACGAGCACGCCGTCGGCGTGGTGCCGCCCGAGTCGTTCGGCGGCCTTGGCCACGACCGGAAGCGGATTGCCGAAGGAGCCCGTGATCTCCCAGAGCCCGTCCTCGCACGCGACCGACCAGCCGGCCGCGGTGAGCCCCTCGATCGCCTCCGCGTAGGGGTCGTCTTCCTGCGCCAGAGTGATGAGTCTGTCCACCTCACTCCAAGGCGCGACGCGGGCGAGCGCCCGCTCCGGGGGGATCATCAGGTCCTCCGCCTCGGCGGGCTCGGCGCGCGCGATCATCGCCTTGCTGCCGTGCCAGGCATGGGCCGCCAGTACGTCGTGCTCGCCGCCGCCGGAGAACGTGGCGTCCTGGACGAGCAGTGTCATCACCACGGCCGCCACCGCGTCCAGCCGTCGCCGGGTCTCGGGCGGCGCAGCGTGGTCCGCCTCACCCGCCGGGTCCTCAGAACGGAGTGCTTCGAGGAGGCGGCTGAGTCCGTCGCGCCAGCTCTGGTCTTGCTCGTCCCAGATTCCGGCGGCCAGGAGCTGGACGTACAGGTTGGCCACGAGTAGTCGGACCGGAACCGGTGCTGCGGCTGATCCGGCAGGGCCCGTGAGCGCCGCGACCCAGCGCTGGGCCCAGGCGCGACAACGGGCACGCTGCTCTGGCGCGACGTACGGGGCGAGCGGCTCGCTCGTGGTGGGGAGGTCCACCTCCTCCGTCTCGTCCTCGTGCTCTTCGTCGTCCTCCTCCCGCACGCCAAGGGTGACCGCCGACACGATCCACCGCGACGAGGGTGCCTGCGGCAGGTCGAGCGGCGAGGTGCCGAACGCCAAATCCGTCAACGGCGCCCCGATCATCCGGCGGCAGTCGGCGAGGTAGGCGTCCCAGCGGTCGACGCCGCTCGATGTCACCGAGCCCGTTGTCGTGTCTTCCACCGGGCTCACCCGGGGAGCGGACGTTCCGGCGGTGAGTTCGCGCAGGCGCAGCAGATCGGTTTCGAAACGGCGTGCGGCACGCTCGTCGGCGAACAGGGTCTGCGCCGTGTAGTCGTATCTCAGCCGGGGACCGCTGTCGGCGCTGTGGCGCCGTGCGCAGTGCACGGGGCTGTACACGAAGACGACGGCGGATTCGGCGGTGGTGCCGTCAGGACGGACGCACGTGGCGCGAACCGCCGCACCAGGAACCTCGGGCAGCGGGAAGGAACAGGCCGACGCCCCCGCCGGAATGGTTCCGGTCCGTGTCCAGGAACCCGGTGAACCGTCCGGAGACGTGCTGATCACCACGGGCAGGGGCTGGGGGTGCGCCAGAGAGACGTGCAGGCCTTCACTGTCCGTCTTCGCGCCCAGCAGGACGAGCGTGTGACCGGTGGACTGGAAGGGCCGGATGTTGCGGCCCGTCAGGCTCGCGAGTGAGGTGATGCGCCCCTGTTCGGGAAGCAGCGGCGCGGTGTCGGCGGCGAGTACGGCGAGCTCGCAGTTGCCGCCGTCCCGGGTGCTGGTGCACAGCGCGGCGCGGGTGAGATTCGGGCTCCCGGTGAGAGCGTATCGGCGGCCGCCGGCCTGCCACTCGATGAATTTGCCGTGCCGCATCCGAGTCTCCTCGAGGAAACGGATCTGCGCGTCGAAGCCGCCGAGTGCCCTCTTGATCGCTCCGGCGTCGTAGCTCGACCAGCGAGGCTGGAGCCCGAGGATGGTGCGGCGGGGTGTCAGACGGCCGAGCAGCCCGCTGAGGGCATGACCGGCCTCGTCGACGAACGGGGCGTACGCGTGCAGTTCGTCGACAGGACCGAGCGGCAGTTGGTCCAGCAGACTCTCCCGGAGATTGTGCAAAAGCCGGGCACCGGTTTCCGGTCCGACCGGGGCGTTGATATGCCGCTCGGCCAGAAGGGCAGCCAATTCCGTCAGATGACTCGCCGCCCAAGGGGCCAGTTCCACGGCGGAGGGCAGTGCGTCCAACCAGTCGGCGAGGTCGGCCAGGAGCGCGTGGGAGTCGTCGTCCTCGGTTTCCACCACCGTCCACAATTCGTCGTTGGCACCCCAGCCGGACAGCGTCGGGTTGCCCGAACCCACTGCGAGCCGGCAGGCGTGTTCTCCGATCAGAAGGACGACCTTGGGGTGGAACGCACGCTGGCAGGAGACCAGACCGTGCAGATAACTGCGGCCGGCCATGCGCACATCGACCGGGTCGTACAGCCCTTGGGCCGCATCACCGATCACCGCGGTGCGGGCACCCAGGCCACGGGCGACGGGTATGGCGACCTTCTCCAGGAAGGGGAGATCAACTGTGAAACCCAGGAAGAGTGCTTCGTGCAGCGCCTGCTGATCGCTGCGTTCATTCCACTCTCTCAGCAGCGTGACGGGAGATGCGAACCGGGTGTGCTGTGCCGCGCTCATGGGTTTGTCTCCAGGATTCGCCGTCCCTCCGCAGTGACGGTGTGGCAGTTGTCGCGGACCGCGAAAAGCCCCAGCTGCGCCGCCAAAGAGCCCAGTTGGGGGATGCGGGTGCCGATGTCGGAGTCTCCTTCGTCACCGGTCTTGAAATAACGCTCGTTGCGAAGGTGCAGACGGGAGAAGATCTTCAGCCCGCCGGTCGCAGGGTCGGTGCGCAGCTTCGCGAGGGCGACTCTGCGGGACTGGGCGAGCATGTCATCCACCAGCCGGGCGGCCAGGTCGCGGACCGGCCGGTCGGCATAGTCGTCGATGAGGCCGTCGACCCACGTCGGGTCGAGGAACTCGGCCCAGCGCCGCTGACGGCCCAGGAAGACGGCCCGTACGTCGTCTGGCAGATGACCCTCCCGGGAGCGCAGCGCACCCACCATCAGGAGCAGCACATTGGTCACCGGGGCATCGGCACCCTGCGTCAGGAGTTGCCGTTCGACCGGCAACAACTGACCTGCCGCGTTCTTGAGCGGAGGCAGGTCGTCCAGGACCCGCCGTACATCCACATCCGGGGCCTGTTGCGCCAGCCAGTCGCGCAGTTCCTCGGCCGACCGGTCGGCCTCGCCGTCCTTGGAGCCGACACCGGCCACCAGTGCCGCCCACAGTCGACGCCAGGCGCCGACGGAGTAATGGCGCAGCAGCACTCCCCGCCAACCTGCCGTTTCGGGAATCGCCGCCAGAACGGGATCCGTTGTCGCCTCGCCACCGAAGGCCACCGCGGAGCGCAGCGTCTCCTGATACCCGTCGCCCTCATGACCGTGGAGATCGATAGCCCGGCCGAGGATACGGAGGGTCGCACGCCGAGTGCGGTCGGACGCCTCCCAGTCCCCATGTGCGTCGGTACCTCCGCCACGGGTCGCGGTCAGGACGTCCGTCAGCCATTCCCGCTCGGCCGGACACTGGACACCAAGAGCCGCCTGCCCCGCTGTCTCCAGGTCGGCGAAGGACACGACGTCCCGCTCCGCGAGAGACAGCAGAGGGGCGAACAGCTCCTTGACCGCGGGAGGGCACGGGTGCCGACCGGGTCTGAGCACTCCGTCCCGGACGTCCACCGTGCCGAGCACCGTGGCGGGTCCGCCGTACTGGTCCCAGAAGCCCCAGCGGCGTGGTGAGTACGACTGGCTCAGCTGCTCCTCGTCGGCGGCTCGCGCGAGTTCCAGTTCCTCTGTGCAGAAACGCCGCACCCGATCGACCCCGTGGGCAAGCCACGCCGGTTCTGTCTCCTTGTGGTGCTGGAGCGCCGCCAGCAGGACCTCGCTGCGGCGGACAGCCCGGCGGCACGCGGTGATGTCCCACGCGTTCCGTTCCGCATGCGCCGCGATCGCCGCATACAGCGAGTGGTAACGGATGTAGCGGGTCACAGTGGATACTCCGGGAACCAACCGGTCCACCGCCCGCATCACCGGGCCTTCCACCGCCAGGGGATAGCGCCCGGACCGCACGCCCAATCCCTCGAGTGCCCATGCCGGCCCACGGACATCCGCTGTCACTTGCCACTCCTTGTCGGCTGCCGGAGCGTTGCATCGGCAGAAACTACCTGACCCTGCTTCAGGGTAGGTGCTGATTTCGGACGAGAGGCCAGTACGGTCGACTGGATTATGGAAGGTGCCAGGACACGCCCGATCCACCTCAAGGCCGTCCACGACTGGACTTTCCGCAACGCCCGGGTTAAGTGTGGCGCTGGCGCAGGCGCCCGCTGTACCAACCCCCTGGGGCAGCCCCGACAGACAGCGCATCAACGGACTCCCAACGTGTTCTCCACACCAGGGCGGCTGCGAGTTCCCAGAGCACATGAGGGCTGGCCGAGTTGGTGCGGCGCCATCGGGACGGCACTGGTCCTACTCCGTAGTGCGCCGCCTATTATCACCGATCTGGGGCCGTGGGCCGCGAGGCCCGACGCCAAAGAATTGCGCCTCGAAGGCTCTGGCATCGAGGCCTGCCTCAGGCGCCGGTAACCGGGGTCAGAAGGCTCGCAGCCTCTCGATGTGATGTCTCTGTTGTTTTTCGTCCTGTTCGATGTGCACACTGACAAGCACTCTTTGACCGTCCGGCTTGTAGTAGATGCGGCCAAGTCGCTCGCTTCCCGCGATGCCCGTCGCCAATTCCGTCACCTCAAACCAACCACGCATTCCCGAAAGGTCCTTCCCGACAGGGCGCCCAGAGTCGATTTCAGCAAGTGCTTTCATCGTGGACGCTGGCGAGTCGAGGTTGGCGATCACATCGACTGCATCGAGAACGAACTCAAGGCGGCTGAACGCCCGAGGCAGGAAGTCAATGACGCCCCCGCGTCGAGGCCGTTGCGCGGTCGCGGCGCGAAGTCGTTCCGTCTCTAGGCCCTCAAGTTCCGACACTCTCCCAAGGAGTGCGTCTACCTGCACCGCCAAGTCGTCAGCTCGTGCTCCGCTTTCTGCCGCTTCCGAGTCGGCCGCTCGCACACGTTCCAGCAGCAAGGAGTTCTCGGCAAGAGCGAGTTCTCGAAGTTCCTCGGCGTCAGCGAGGTTCTTCACCAGTTCCGCCGTGTCAGCCATGCCTCCCAGACCTTGTCGGAGCACGGCGAGTTGCTCTTGCAGATCTGAATGACGGCGTTCCGCGAGGGCAACGGATTCTCGGTATCGATGCTCGCTCGCTTCCGCGTTCGCAAGATCGTGACGGAGCTGCGCGACCTCACGTTCAGCCGCCTCGCCCTTGCGTGTCGCGACGTACAGTTGGTTGAGCAGCTCCTCGATCCGAGCGTCGGCATCAGCAAGGCGAGCTGTGGTCGTATTCGTGACTGGCACCGTCGGCGGGGGAGACGACGGCGGTGCGATGACATCCCCGACGAGCGCAAGTGCTTCGGCCTGGCTGCCCTTGAACCGAAGGCGCGCGAACCAGTCGTAGAAGTTGCCGTCATCTGCTGGACGATGGCTGACGTCCCAGCGCTGGATGCTGAGACCCGCGTCCTCAAGCGCTGACACCAAGCTGCTGGCCATGCGCTCCGACGCGTTGAAGACGACGTTATGCCCGTACTGGTTGGTTTCGAGGTGCCACTCGACGTCGAAACCGCTGGTCTTCTCCAGTGGTTCACCGACAAAGGGAGCGTACGGAACCTCTGATCCGGTAAACAGGAAACGATCGCAGTCCGCGAGTTCCCAGCTCGTTCCGTCCAAGTCGATGAGATCGCCCTGCCGGAGTGGGTAGACGGAGCCCGCATACGCGACGCCTGCGTACCCATCGGGAGTCAGACGAATCGGACGGCGGACTCCAGACTCGACTTCCGTTCCGTGGTCAAGCACTCGCACGAGTGCCTTGGCGCTCGCCATGTCACGCCGTTCCGCATCGACACTCCGGGTGCCCCCACTGACGCTTGCAGGCGGCGCACGGCTTGTAGTAAAGGTGTTCCCGCAACTGGGTCTCTGTCGCACCGTCGCGCACGTGCCGGGTGAAGGCCCTTGAATTGTGCCGATACAGCACGTCGCCGGGAACGGTCGCCTGGTCCTTGTCCCTCGCCACATTCGCACGGACGACCAGTCCCGCCTGTGGCACGACCACGGACTCCTCAGGTGCTTTTGGGTGCGCGGCTGCACCTCCGGGCATAGCGGAAGCCGGGAGGCCAAGACCGAACTCCAGGTCGTAGTACGACGCCGTGACTCGATCGTGCTTCTGGCTTGATGACGCCTCGACCGACAACACCAAGTCGTCGTCGAGAACGACCTTCAGCTCGAGGCGCTCGTGCAGTGGCGGCGCGGTCTCGTCGACGCCGAGTGTGATCATTCCCAGGGACGTTCGCCGCTCGCTCGCCTGCGGGTGTGATGACAACGCGGTCGGAGTGGCGATCGGAAATTTCGCCTTCCCATCCGTCGGATCCGCGCAGTACAGGTGGAGGGTTTCGTGCTTGACGTCTCCACCGAGAGGCATTTCAGTGCCCGCAGCGAGGAGTGGCATCAACGACCCACGGGCGAGCTCGAGTTCGATGGGCTTTGCCAGTCGGAGCCTCTGCCTGTCATGCGCGATCCACGCAGCTCCTTGTGAGATCAACGTGGCGCTGTTCGTCGGCACCTCAACTCGGTCCGGACCGAACAGCTCGTGCAGCCGGCTCCGAATCGCGGGCATGGCCGCCATGCCACCGACCACTACGACCAGCGAGACCTGCCCGGGCGCCATCGACAAGCTGCCGAGCAGCGACTCGATCTCATCAATACCTGCCGTCACGAGCGGCCGCGTGATCTCCTCCAGCTCCTGACGAGTGAGCCGGTACTGCAACGTGGCACCTGATTGGAAGTAACTTGGCCGGTAGAACGTCACGTCAACACGGTCAGCCGAGAGCTCGATCTTGTTGCGCTCCGCGTCCTGGAGGAGCCGGAGCTCGGCCTCAGGGATCGCAAGGTCGTCGTCAGTGGCACTTCCGCGAGCCCGAGCACGCTTCACGACCTCGTCGCGAATTACCTTGTCGAACTCGTCGCCGCCGACCTGGGTCGAGCCACCGTTACGAAGTTGTCGCACTTGGTCTTCGTCGACTCGGCAGAGAGTCAAGTCCAGCGTTCCGCCGCCCCAGTCGACAACCAGGACGTTTCGTCGTGCAAGCCGCCGTGCCATCTCTTCTGGGTCGGTTGCTCCCCGGATGAACCCGTACAGGGCGGCGAGCGGCTCATGGACGAACTGGGCTATACGCATCCCGGCCCCGGCGAACGCCTCTCGCAGCGCCGCGCGGCGGTGCCCATTCATGGTCACGGGGATCGTGACCACAGCGTTGTCGAGGCTGCCGAGCACCTTCCGCTGCGGACTGCGCAGGGACTCCGACCGGACGTGCCGCACGACGTCCGCAACGATGTCGACAGGGCTCCGGTCGACGCCTCCGACTGCGATCGCCTCCTCGCCGAGGAGGAACTTCGGCGATTTCACCGTGTTGCCGTGCACCCCAATGCCCGCGGCACCCAACGCGTCCTTGGCATCGCGGCCGACGACTACCTGCTCGCCCTCGTACCGGACGATCGAGGGATGTGGCCGGCCAGTCTCGACGTCCATCACGTCGATCACGCGGTCACCAACTACCACCGAAACAAGGCTATTGGTCGTTCCGAAGTCGAACCCGACGATCACGCGAAGCCTCCAGCCGCGTCCTTCAGCTGCTCGACCTCACGCGTGAGGGCAAGCAGAGAACGGTCGAGGAACTCCTCCGCGACGTCGGGCGCACCGTTCCGGAGTGCGTGCAGACCATCGGTAAGCAGATCGATCTCACCCCCGAGACGCCGGATGATGCGCGTTCGCAGCGTTTCGTAGTCGTCCGCCATATGGCTCTTGTCGACCACTCTGTTATCGCGCTCGGCCGCGAGCTCCTTCTGCAGTCGCACCACGTCGGCAGAGAACGCGTCGGCGCGAGCCAGCGCAGATTGCTCACGCTCCTCGACGGTCGAAAGCTCATTGCGGAGCCGAGTCTCGCGATTCCGAGCAGCGGCAGCCTCACTCTCGAGATGTGTGACCTGCCGTTCCAAGCGGGCGATCCGGGCGAGGTAGTTCGCGCCGACGATCCCGAGCACCTTGTGATCGCTGCTTGCCCCGACCTGGCTGGCGGCTCGCTCCAGCCCTGCTGCCTCCGGGGCCTCGTACCTCCAGAGGGAGTCGTACGACGCATCGATGAACTGATCCAGGGTCCACTCACGTTGGAGTGCGCGGAGGAGTCCGTAGCACGCGATCGCATGCCTGACGAGGCGCTCACTGTCTGCGGCTTTGAACTGCTTCGGGGCCGTTCCAAGTTCGTCGACGACCCGCTGAGCCGCGGCACGCACGTGTTCGATCGAGAGCTGCGGATCCTTGCGGGGATCGACCAGCTGGTCTACCCTGCCCCCGAACACCGGGCTGTGGCCCAGTGCGACTACCGCGAGGTCAACGAGCCGGTTCAACGCCGGTGCGAGGCCACTGTCCTCGGCGCGCTTGAGCGGGACCCCTTGGCGCGCCGCGTACTGAAGCAGCTTGAACGGGGCCGACAACGTTGGGTCTGTCGGCGCGAGAGACTCGACCAGCGCACTCTGTGACGCGATGCCCTCATCGGTAATCGCCAGCTTCTTGAGGTCCTCCCTCGAGATCTCAAGCAGTCGAGCGTTCGACTCGTAGGCGAACGTCAGCAACTCCTCGATCGAGGTAATGATCGGCTTCGGTTTCGTCTTGGACTTGGGCCGCTGTGTCCCGTTCTCCGCAGCGGGTGCCGCTGACGCATTGTCAGTAGATGCGGCCGAGCCGGTGCCATCGCCGGTAGCGGTAGCCGATGCGGGGTCGCTCGGCCCCGACTCCGCGCCGGGCTCTGGAATGGTCTCGTTGCTCAACGTCCTACCTCTTGCAATCGGGTCCGAAATGCTGCGTACCAGGCGCCGGTCTCCTTGGAGTGCCTGAGCGCCTCGCCGTGTCGTGATGCACCATCGATGTCTCCCACAGCGAGCAGCGCCTCAGCCGCGATGAGTCGGACCTTGAATTGGTCCTGGGGCCGGAGCTCGCCCAGCGAGGGCAGTAGCTGGGTGACCATGGATGACTGTGTCCCGTCCAAAGCCGTCGCACCGAGGTCCAGAAGGTCCTCGGTAACGGAGTCGCTCAAGGCCCGATCGAAGCTTCCGTGCGACCGGTCGGCCAGGCTTGTCGTGACGAATGCGCCGCCTGCGAGGAGGGATCGGAACCGCGCCGCGACATCGGAGACACGGTGGCTGTTGGTCTTGCGCACCGCAAGTTCGAACTGGTTGTAGTGCAACGCGACCAACCCGCAGATCGCCTCCGCTGCGGGGCGGTCGAAGGTCGACAGCAGAGAGACCGCACTGTTGTACCGCTGCTCGTAGATCGTCGCGCCCGACGCATCTACCCGGCCGGGGTCCTCGACCGCTTCACGCGCGAGTACGCCGTACAGGTATGCCGCCACACCTTCGCGGTAACGGCGGGCCGTCACCCCGCGGCCGGCACGCATGATGAAGGTGTCGATTGCGTTGAGACTCAACTCGCGGCTGGAGATGAGCTTCTCCAAGGCCTGGTCGACGAGGCAGAGGTCCTCTTCCTCGGCAAGGCAGAAATCGAACTCAAACGTCCGCTCCAGCGGGCCATTGGAGACGGCCACTGCCTGGACGCCGACCTTCACCGACGCGAGGAAGCCGGCGGCTTCAGATGTGGAGGTTTCGCGGCCGTTGACAGTGATGGATTCGACATCCGATGTCACCCAATCGGCGGAGCTGCTGGAACTCGTGACCATCAAGCGCGTGCGCCCGCACTCTCGTCCCCTGAAGAGGAGGATCGGCCGCTTGGTCGCATGACCGTCGAAGCGGTGTGCTCGGCGGGCGCGCTCGGACGAGAAGACGAGTCCACACTCAGCGCAGGGAAACCGAGGGGGCTTTGGCGGGGCTGGCGGTCCGGCCGATTCGAGTCCGGTCGGCTCATGGAACTCCATGTAGCCGGTGTGCCAGAACCCCACGTACCCCCCTGTCACTTGCTGATCCGCGTCCCCTACACCTTCGGAAGGGTAGTCCGAGCACACGAACTTTGCGAGGTGGCCGGTTGAGTGAGATCGACCTGTGATGGGCTGTCATGTCGCGTTCGTGTGGGTGTAGATGTCGGTGCGAGGCCCCTGCACCGTTACAACGGCCGATGATCCGCGGGTACCTGGCCAGCCAGTCCGATGCGATGTGCTTGCTGGTGCGGTCCTGCCAGTCCGGCCGGAAGGCGTACGCGTCTGCCGGGATGTGGGCGGCTTCCGCCAGCAGCAGTTCCTCGTAGGCGTACCGGCATACGACAGTGCGCGGACGGCGCCCGTGCACCTTGACCAGGGCCCGGCCGGTGGGGCCCGCGAGGATGTCCCGCCCCTGAACGTACACAAGATCCTCAACGGCGAGCCCGCAGCCGACACCGAGACAGAGCAGCAGGCAGCACCTGAGGATGCGGGTCTGAGCCAGCTGACTGGCGCAATGTCCGGATTATGCACCGGCCGAGGATCTCGGCCGTCCGTTCGGGAACAGTGATCAGGCCCCGTTTCGACTCTCACGCCTCCAGCGCGGGCGCTCCGAGTTGATCGAGCATTGACTGGGCTTCGATCTGGATCGCGCTGATTTTGCGGTCCAGGTCGGTACGGAAAGCCCTAGCGTCGCGAACTGACCGGTTCACCTCGTCGATCGCGCGGAGCGCCTTGCCGAACTCGTCGTCGAGTTCAAGACGCACCTGGATAAGCGTCTTGCTCGAGATGTCATCGCACTGCGCAAGGACGCGGCCGACCAGGGCGTTCCGGCGGCGCATCTTTTCCTTCGCAGCATGCACCTCCTGACGCTCCTCTTTGACGACCGCATAGGCTTCAAGGGCAACAGGGAGTACAGCGCCGCCGATTTTGGCAACCTTTCCGATGTTGTTCGCCCAGCGCACGGCCTGGTACGGCTTGAACTTGATGTCGACGACCTTTCCAGCCTTGTAGACGATCTTGTGCCCCGCGCTGCCTGCCGACTTCTTGATGCCTTCGCCTGCGCCCCAGACTTTCTGGAAGGCCTTCAGATGCTCGATCGACTTCGGACCCCAGGCTGGGACGCGGGGTTGCTTCCGACCTGGCTGGCGTGCCAGGCCTGGGTCTACCGGGATGTTCTGCGTCTCGATGTCCCCTTGGACATCAAGGGCGAGCAACTGGCGGGCGTACGGTGACGCCTCGATCTCCCGTACCTCGGAGGTCAAGTCGGCAAGCTGAGAGGCCAGGACGGCGCGTACCCCGTCCAGTAACCTCTGGTTCGCCGAGCTCAACTCGTCGTTCAGAGTCACGGAGGCGGCGTCGACCCTAGACCAGTCGCGGTTCGGCGACTCCTGGATCGACTCCACCGTGTCGGCGAGGTGCTCGGCTGCCCGGATACACGCTGTGCGGAACTCGGTTGCCTGCCGTTCGAGGGCCGAGTCCAAGAGCCCGCGGCGCGTTGTGAGCGCACTGCGCTGGCGTGCGAGGACAGTCAAGACTGCTTCCTCGTCGGGGTCGTCTGTGAGCGCGGCGAGTGCCTCGCCCGCGACGAGGGCGACCCGCTGGAGCGCCACACGGAAGCTGGCCAAGTCGCCGCGGGCCCGCGCGATCCGGTTGATCGCGTCCGTGACCTTGTCCATCCGGGACGCCGCGATGCGGCGGGCGGCCCGCGACGGGTCCACCTCTAGCGCTTCCAGGTAGGTTTTGGCGTCGCACTCGACCCATGGCACCTGGTCGGCGAAGCTGCCGAGAGCTTCACGGACCTCGGCCTCCCGCACTCCTTCGGCCGCGCGAAGGCTGCGGCACTTGGTGAGCACCACAAGCAACTGCGGCGCCTTTCGCAGATCCTCGGTGACGTGCCGCAGGTGTTCGACCAAGCGATCATCGAACAAGTCAACAGTGACGGTGAACAACACAAGATCTGCGGAGCGCAGAGCCTCCTCTGCGCGTTCGTCGTGCTCCGGCCGGCCCGCCTGCACGCCCGGGGTGTCGACCAGGTCGACCATGCCGTCCCAGTTGAAGACCTCGACCCTGTCCGTCGTGACCGCCGAGCCCCTCGGAACCTGATACTTGCCATCCGTGAGTGCCTCGATCAAGGTCGACTTGCCGCTGCTGTACTGCCCGGTGAGGACCATCTGGGGACGATGGTGTTCATCCACTGCCAGCATCCGCTGGAGCCTCGACGCATCATCGGGTCGAAGGTTTCGGATCAGCTCGACGAGCCGCTCCGAGAGGTCGCGCGTCACCGCGGGGGCGGAGTGATACAGAAGGTTATTCACGTTGGCACGCTCCTCGGTGCGCTTGGTCGGAAAATCTTCACCGGGGTGCCCAGGTGGTCAGACAGGGTTGCGGACCATGCCTCCAGTACCTGGTTTGGCGCTGGAGCAGTGGTGGTAACGATGGTGCCGTCGGGGCGACAGCGAATGAAGGCCGGTACCCCTTCGGTCAGGCCGAGGACGTATGACATCGCGGACGCGCCCGGCAGGTCAGGTGACGGTGTGCGCCCGAAGGCCAGGAATTCGGGCGAGGACGGCGGGAACAGCCGTGTATCTGCTAGAGCGTCATCAGGCACCTCGACCAAGATGCAGACCCCGGGAAGCCGGGTCACCTTCCCAACGGACGCAGCTAGGCGAGGCCGGCCGTCTATGCGCAGCAGGCAGCGGACCGTCTCGTGGTCGAGGGTGGAGACCGCGGAGTCAATCACCTGCTGCTGACTAGCCAGAAGGTCGGCCACGACCAACGCAGCGGCCTCGGCCTCTGCGCGTCGCACGTGGGAAGTGGTGAGTGTCTCCAGAACCCGCGCGATGGTCCCAGACACCTCGGCCAGCACCTGGGCCTCCAGCTCATTGAGGACCTTGCTGATCTCGGTCCGCAGCAGATCGCGGTTCGCCTCCAAGATTTCCGCTCTGCTCGTGAAAAGTGACTGGACCTTCTTGCGCACCGGAGTGACGAGGAACGAACCGAGGCTCATGACGACGGCGCCGACGACTGTGCCGGCTGGACCTGCCAAAGAACCCACGTACGCGCCAAGCGCCATGGAGGCGAGCGCTCCGCCTGCCCCAACCGCAACCCCGGCTGCTTTCTGCTTCCACAGCCCCCTGAAGTCACGCATTCCGCTGACCTTAAGGTGCGGGCGGACAGCCGTCGTCCATTCGTGCTCGACGGCGACAGCCGCTTCCTCGATCGCTCGCGCGAGGTTGCTGAGCCGTGCTTCCAACCTTTCGTCGAGTTCGGCGACCAAAGCGGCCTGTTCCGTGTCCCATTGCTCGCCGATCTGCGGGCCGAAGTCAGTGACGTTCTGGGGCCACCCCTGCCGTCGGCCGACGAGGCGAACAACGTCGTCCTCCATCCTCTGCATGCAGGCATCGACCAGGCGTACGGTCCGTCGTTCCTGGTCTTCGCGCATCCTCCGGCCGACATCGACGATCTCTCGGGTCTCCCGCTCCACAGCGGCGAGAGCTTCGCTCAACGCCTGTGCCTGCGAGCGAACCTCGTCGGCCTCGCGTAGTACCCGCCGGGCGGTGCGGCGCTTGCGGCTTTCCTGTTCCAGGACGGCGAGCAGGGCGCTAAGGCGGCTCGCTTCCCAAAGGTCGGCATCGTAGTCGCCGTCCGCCCGCGCCTGGCGGGCGGCCTCGGCATGGAGCATTACCTCGGCGACGGGGCGTACGGCGGCAGCGGATAGATGGGAACGGATCATCTTGAAGTGACCCTCGTGCTCGGCGAAGACTGAATCCGGGTCCTCCAGGAACTCCTCGTGGTCCAGATCGTCCACGAGTGGTTTGCGGCAGTTCAATGCCACAACGACAGGCTTACCGCGCGACGCCACGGCACGTAGCTCCTGTGCAGTCTCCTCCTGAAAGGAATCGTTGCTCGCAACCCACAGCACGAGGTCGGCACCGGGGACCTCAGCCATCGCTTGGGCGACGTCATCCGTACCGTCCCTGGCACCCACTCCAGGAGTGTCGACGACCTCAACGTCGTGCAGGTCCACCGCCGGGGCCGCGAAGACGTCGCGCGAGTACCGCTGCCGGCCGTCCCCAATCCGCTCCACAGACCCGCCGGTGAGCGCCGCAAGGAGGGTACTCTTGCCGGCCATCGTCCGCCCCATCAGGACGATCCTCATCGGCGCGCCGACTGGCGGTGCGTCGGTGACCTCCACTGACATAAGGAAGTCGACAAACTGCCTAGTCGTCTTCTCTGCCGAGGCCCCGTCCCGAGACAGCCGGTGAACCTCTGCCAGTGTCGCTCGGCAGGCAGCGACTGCCTCCGCATGCGCGGGAGAGGGGTTATCGCAAGGCGGTTCGGGACCGCGCAACTGGTCCCGAGCGGCAGGACTCCAGCCGTGCCTGTTCTTGCTCGTCAATCGCCCCCCTTGAAGCGCACCCGTCCCCTCGAAGGGTGTCGTGCCAGCGTCATGTTAGGCCGTATGAAGTGCGGTACTTGCGGTGCCGGGCCTGCCCGGCCGGGTAGGTTCCCGGTTTCGCGGGTGGTGTCAAGGTCGGCCGCTGCGCGGTCGCTTCGCGAGCCTTAACACTGCCCGATTGAACCGAGAGTGATCGGCCTTCTCTCCGGGCGGGCCCGGGGAGAAGGCTGCGGGACCGGGAACGAAAGACCGGGGCCTTGCACGCAAGTTACTGCGGATTGCCGCCACGGAGGACCGTGAGCGGTAGTGCCGCAATCGCGGGTACTGCGGTCGGGCTGGACGTTCACGACCGATCGACCGTGGCCTGGGCCCTGGACGGCCTCATCGGCGAGGTCGTCGCCGAACACCTGGTCCCCGACACTGCGGCGGTGGTGGACTGGCTGGAGCGGTTGCCTGGCCCGGTGGCCGTGGCCTACGAGGCCGACTCGACAGGGTTCGGCCGGGTAGCTGGTGGAACGCTTTTGAGGATCTTCGTCTTTTCGACTTCGAAGACGGCATCAAAGGACGACCGTACTTGCCGTCGCGGTCGCGAAGCTCCCAGGTCAGGGGCCGCAGGGCGCGGGATCACCGCGACGCTCATGCATGCATGTGCATATTGCTGGGGAGTGATCTTGCGTCCGACGGGATGTTCGTGAGTATTTAGGCACGCTGTGCCTGGCCAGGGGATTTCGTGAACGACCCACCACGGAAACCCCACGGCTTCGGCCGTGGGGTTCTTTCGTTCGCGCGAGCGGAGGCGCGGGGCCGCCGCGGCGACGCTTCGCGCAGGGGCGCACGGCCCGCGCCGCGCCGGAGCCGCCGGGGTGACGGAGCGGACGATCGCGGTTCCGCCGGAAGGCCCCGCGGCGGGGCGGGTTGCCTGTGTTCCGCCCGACAGGCCCGACGGAATGGCGTCCGGGCCCGGTGGGGCGGCCGGTACTGGCCTCGGAGTGGCTGGCACCGGCTGCCCGGCGGTCGCCTCGTCGTCCGGTGCCCCGTTGAGGGGTGGTCGGCCCTGATGCCAGGCCCGGTACTTCGCTGCGCGACCCGGTCACCCCGCGGCTGGTAGGTCGCCGCCTCGCCGTCGCCCCGGCCCGGCGGCCGGAGTCCCGCTGCCTTGTGCGGCTGGCCCTGCTGTCCGGTGGCCGGCGTCCCACGGCCCTTCCGGTTGGCCCCGTCGCCCGGCGGCCGTATCCCGCAGCCCGCCGGAGGACCGGGGAAGCCTCGCGGCCGGCACGCACTGTGCCGCGCCGGAGGGCGCTCCACGGCACAGGTCGCCCACGCCATGCGTGGCGAGCCGCGCCTGGATCGCCCCGCCTCATTGCCCCCCGCGTTCCCGCCGCGCCGCAGGGTGTTTCCCGTGCCGGCCGCCACGCCGCCGCACCACCACGCCACCACGCGGCCGTGCGGCCGGCCCGACGGGGACATCGGGGCGGTGTCCGCGGCCTCCCGGAGCGGGAATACCGCTGTCGCATCCCTTGACGGGCGTCCCCGGGAGGGATTAACTCACGTCCTAAATTAAGTCATGAGTGCAACCCCGAAGGGACCCGGGAGCCATGCGCAGCATCCGAGCCGCGGCCACAGGCGCCGTCACCCTGTCTCTCGTCCTCGCGGCCACGGCCTGCGGCGGCGGATCGTCCACCGAGGGAGGGTCGAACGACTCGCCGAAGACGCTGACGTACTGGGCCTCCAACCAGGGCGCCAGCGTCGCCGTGGACAAGAAGGTCCTGCAGCCCGAGCTCGACAAGTTCGAGCGGCAGACCGGGATCGAGGTGAAGCTCGAGGTCGTGCCCTGGACGGATCTGCTCAACCGGATCCTGACGGCCACCACGTCGGGTCAGGGGCCGGACGTGATGAACATCGGCAACTCGTGGAGCGCCTCCCTGCAGGCGACCGGCGCCCTGCTGCCGTGGGACGCGAAGAACTTCTCCAGAATCGGCGGCAGAGACCGCTTCCTGGAGTCCGCGCTGGCCTCGACGGGCGTCCGGGGCAAGGACCCGGCCGCGGTGCCGCTGTACTCGATGGCCTACGCGCTGTACTACAACAAGAAGATCTTCGCCGACGCGGGCATCACCAAGCCCCCGGCCACCTGGGACGAGCTGGTCGCCGACGGCAAGAAGATCCGGGCGAAGGGCACTGCGGCGCTCGGCGCCGAGGGCTCCAACCTGGCCGAGAACATCCACCACGTCTTCGTCTTCGCCAAGCAGCACGGCGCGGACTTCTACACCGCCGACGGCAAGCCCGACTTCACCGACCCGAAGGTGGTCGACGCGGTCAAGCAGTACGTCGACCTGATGGCCAAGCACAAGGTCATCCCGACCGGAGACGCCGAGTACGCGCAGAACCAGTCGGTGAGCGACTTCGCCAAGGGCAAGCAGGCGATGCTGCTGTGGCAGTCGGCCTCCGCCAACCTCGCGTCCCAGGGCATGAGCGAGGACGCCTACGGCGTCGCCCCCGTGCCCGTGCAGTCCGGCGCCCCCGGCTCCGGCACCCAGGTCAACTCGATGGTGGCCGGCATCAACATCGCGGTCTTCCGGAACACCCGCAACCTCGACGGCGCGACGAAGTTCGTCAAGTTCATGACGTCCGACGCCGAGCAGAAGGTCCTCAACAAGGCCTACAGCGCCATCCCGCCGGTCAAGTCGGCGCAGAGCGACGCGGCGTTCCGCACCCCCTCCAACACCGTCCTGCTGAACACCCTCGCCACGAGCGCCGCCGCGCTGCCGCAGGTGGCGTCCGAGTCGCAGTTCGAGACGGCGGTGGGCACGGCCGTGAAGGAACTCTTCGCCGACGCCGCCGCCGGACGCGCGGTGACCACCGGCTCGGTCGAGGCGAAGCTGGAGAAGGCCCAGCAGCAGATGCCGGCGGCGTGACCCCATGGCGACCACCGCACTGAAGGAACCGGTGCGCGAGACGTCCCCCGGCGCGGCGCGCCAACCCCGCCGCCGCGCCGGGCGGATCCGCCGCATCGGGCTCCCGTACCTGCTGCTCCTGCCCGCCCTGCTGCTGGAACTCCTCGTCCACCTGGTGCCGATGGTCATCGGCGCCGTGATGAGCTTCAAGGAGCTCACCCAGTTCTACATCCGCGACTGGGGGACTGCGCCCTGGTCCGGCGTCGACAACTACAAGGTGTCGGTGGACTTCGACGCGCCCGTCGGCAAGGCGCTGCTGCACTCGTTCGGCGTCACCGTCGGCTTCACCCTGCTGTCCGTCGGGCTGTGCTGGCTGATCGGCACGGCCGCGGCGGTCTTCATGCAGGGCGCCTTCCGCGGACGCGGCCTGCTGCGCGCCCTGTTCCTCGTGCCGTACGCGCTGCCCGTCTACACGGCCGTGATCACCTGGGTGTTCATGTTCCAGCACGACAACGGCCTGGTGAACCACGTCCTGCACGACCAGCTCCACCTGACCGGCGAACCGTCCTTCTGGCTCATCGGCGACAACAGCTTCTACGCCCTGCTGATCGTGTCGGTGTGGAAGGGCTGGCCGTTCGCCTTCCTCATCGTGACGGCCGGACTGCAGAACATCCCCGGCGAGCTGTACGAGGCCGCCGCGCTGGACGGGGCGGGGATGTGGCAGCAGATCCGCCGCATCACCCTGCCGTCGCTGCGCCCGGTCAACCAGGTGCTCGTCCTGGTGCTGTTCCTGTGGACGTTCAACGACTTCAACACCCCGTACGTGCTGTTCGGCAAGTCCGCCCCCGAGGCCGCCGACCTCATCTCCGTGCACATCTACCAGGCGTCCTTCGTCACCTGGAACTTCGGCACCGGCTCGGCGATGTCCGTCCTGCTGCTGCTGTTCCTGCTCGCCGTGACGGGCGGGTACCTGCTGCTGACCTCACGCGGACGGAGGACCGCCGATGCGTAACTCCCCGATGGCGCCGCCGCGCTCCTTCCTCTGGTCGCGGCGCGTGTTCCTCGCCCTGCTCACCGCCTTCGTGCTGCTGCCGGTGTACGTGATGGTGTCCAGCTCGCTGAAACCTCTCGCCGACGTCACCGGCGAGTTCCGCTGGCTGCCCAGCGAGCTCACCGTCCGCCCGTACATCGACATCTGGTCGACCGTGCCGCTGGCGAAGTACTTCGTGAACTCGCTGATCGTGGCCGGTGCGGCGACCGTCTGCTCCGTCGTCATCGCGGTGTTCGCCGCCTACGCCGTCAGCCGCTACGAGTTCCGCGGCAAGCGCGTGTTCACGGTCACCGTGCTGTCGACGCAGATGTTCCCCGGCATCCTCTTCCTGCTCCCGCTGTTCCTGCTCTACGTCAACATCGGCAACGCCACCGGCATCGCCCTGTTCGGTTCCCGCGGCGGGCTCATCCTCACCTACCTCACCTTCTCCCTGCCGTTCTCCATCTGGATGCTGATCGGCTACTTCGACTCGGTGCCGCGGGACCTGGACGAGGCGGCGCTCGTGGACGGCTGCGGCCCCCTCGGCGCGCTGCTGCGGATCGTCGTGCCGGCCGCGGTCCCCGGGATCGTCGCGGTCGCCGTGTACGCCTTCATGACCGCCTGGGGAGAGGTGCTGTTCGCGTCCGTCATGACCAACGACACCACCCGCACCCTCGCCGTCGGCCTCCAGGGCTACTCCACCCTCAACGACGTCTACTGGAACCAGATCATGGCCGCCTCGCTCGTCGTGAGCGTGCCCGTGGTCGCGGGCTTCCTGCTCCTGCAGCGCTACCTCGTCGCCGGTCTGACGGCGGGCGCCGTCAAGTGACAAACATCCCGCATCCCGAAGGGACTTCCGTGTCCGAACCCATCGACCTCGCCGCCCTCCCGCACGACTTCCTGTGGGGCACGGCCACAGCGGCGTACCAGATCGAGGGGGCCGCCGCCGAGGACGGCCGCTCGCCCTCCATCTGGGACACCTTCTCCCACACCCCGGGGAAGACCGCGAACGGCGACCACGGCGACGTCGCCTGCGACCACTACCACCGATGGCGCGAGGACATCGGCCTGATGCGCCGGCTCGGCGTCAACGCGTACCGGATGTCCGTGGCCTGGCCCCGTGTGATCCCCGGCGGGACCGGCCCGGTCAACCCCGAGGGCATCGCGTTCTACGACCGGCTGGTGGACGCCCTGCTGGAGGCGGGAATCACCCCGTCCGTCACCCTCTACCACTGGGACCTGCCGCAGGTGCTCCAGGACCGGGGCGGCTGGCCGGAGCGGGACACCGCCCACGCGTTCGCCGACTACGCCGCGGAGGTCGCCGCCCGCCTCGGTGACCGGGTCACCCTCTGGTCCACCCTGAACGAGCCCTCCTGCTCGGCCTGGATCGGCCACCTGGAGGGCACGATGGCCCCCGGCTGGACGGACCTCACCGCCGCCGTCCGCGCCTCCTACCACCTGCTCCTCGGCCACGGCCTCGCCACCCAGGCCGTCCGCGCCGCCGCCCCGGGCGCGCAGATCGGCATCGTCAACAACCTCTCCACGGTGCACCCGGCCACCGACCGTCCCGAGGACGTCGCGGCGGCCCGCCGCCACGACGGACACGTCAACCGCTGGTGGCTGGACCCGGTGCACGGCCGCGGCTTCCCCGCCGACATGGTCGACACCTACGGCGTGGAACTCCCGGTCGCCGAGGGCGACATGGAGACGATCGCCACCCCGCTGGACTGGCTGGGCCTGAACTACTACTTCCCCGCCTACGTCGCCGACGACCCGGACGGACCGGCCCCCCGCGCCCGTTCCGTGCGCCGCGAGGGCGTCCCGCGCACCGGCATGGACTGGGAGATCGACGCGTCCGGCATCGAGACGCTGCTGCTTCGGCTCACCGAGGAGTACGGCGCCCGGAGGATCTACGTCACCGAGAACGGCTCCGCCTTCCCGGACGTGGTCCGCCCCGACGGCAGCGTCGACGACCCCGAGCGGCAGGACTACCTGGAACGCCACCTGGCCGCCTGCGCCTCGGCCGCCCGCAAGGGCGCCCCGCTGGCCGGGTACTTCGCCTGGTCCCTGCTGGACAACTTCGAGTGGGCGTACGGCTACGACAAGCGCTTCGGCCTGGTCCACGTCGACTACCGCACCCAGGTGCGCACGATCAAGGGCAGCGGACACCGCTACGCCGACATCGTGCGCGCCCACCGCGGCCGGGCCCGCCGGGCCGCCTGAGCCCGGCCCGCACCCGCCGGGCCCCGGGACGGGCCCGGCAGGACCTGCCGGGCCGCCTGAGCCCGGTCCGGCCGGACGGCCGGTGGACACGGCTGGGGAGTCCGTGTCCACCGGCCCACCCACCCCCCATGTATGTCATGTACGTGACAGTCACAGGAATGCACCTCCACCCCACGAGGAGAGCCGCATGCCCACCCGCATTCCCCGCACCCTGCTCGCCGCCCTGGCCGCCACAGGTCTGCTGTGCTCCGGCCCGCTCCTGACCGCCCCCGCCTCCGCCGCCCCCGCCGCCGTCTCCTGGGACACCGACCGGGCGGCCGCCGCCTACGCGCTGAACCCCGCCTCCGTCACCGCCTCCGGCAGCGAGAACGCCGGCACCGCCCCCGGCCTCGCCTTCGACGGCAACGCAGCCACCCGCTGGTCCAGCAACTACGCCGACGACGCCTGGATCCGCATCGACCTCGGCGCCACCCTGCGCATCGACCGGGTCACCCTCGACTGGGAGGCCGCCTACGGCAAGCGCTACGTCCTGGAGGTCTCCAGGAACGGCGCCGACTGGACGCCCTTCTACACCGAGACCGCCGGCGCCGGCGGCTCCGTCACCGCGCACACCTACCCGCAGGAGGTCACCGGCCGCTACGTCCGCCTGCGCGGCCTGGAGCGCGCCACCCCCTACGGCTACTCGCTGTGGAACTTCAAGGTCTACGGCGGCGAACCCGCCCCCGCCTCGACGACCCGCACGAACCTCGCCCTGAACCACCCCGCCTACTCCCGCTTCCATCAGGACGCGGGCCACTCACCGGCGTTCCTCACGGACGGGGGCTGGCCCGCCGACCTCAAGGGCGACAGCAGCCGCTGGTCCAGCGACTGGAACGCCGACCGGTGGGTGTCCGTGGACCTCGGCGCGTCGTCGGTGATCGACACGGTCGACCTCTACTGGGAGTCGGCGTACGCGGTCGACTACCTGATCCAGGTGTCGGACGACAACCGCACCTGGCGCACGGTGTACGAGCCCTCGGCCGCCGACATCGCCGCCCGCCGCGCCGACGTCAAGCCCCCTGCCGAGGCGGCCGGCGTCCACGACACCGTCCGGCTCGCCACCCCGGCCACCGGCCGCTACGTCCGCATGCTCGGCAAGGAACGCCGCTCCTTCTACAACCCGGCCCCCGCCACCGCCCAGTTCGGCTACTCGCTCTACGAGTTCCAGGTGTGGGGCACGGGCGGCAGCGCCACGGCCGCCTACCCGGCGCTCCCCGCCGACCCGTCGGGCGCGTACCGCACCACCTTCTTCGACGACTTCACCAGCGCGGGCCTCGACCGCTCCAAGTGGCGCGTGGTGCGCACCGGAACGGAGATGGGGTCGGTCAACGGCGAGGCGCAGGCGTACGTCGACTCGGCGGACACCATCCGCACCCAGAACGGCGCCCTCGTCCTCAAGGCGAACTACTGCAAGGGCTGCACCCGGGCCGGCGGCGGCACCTACGACTTCACCTCGGGCCGCATCGACACCAACACCAAGTTCGACTTCACGTACGGCAAGGTCAGCGCCCGCATGAAACTCCCGGTCGGCGACGGCTTCTGGCCCGCGTTCTGGCTGCTCGGCAGCAACGTCGACGACCCTGCCGTGTCCTGGCCGGCCTCCGGCGAGACCGACATCATGGAGAACATCGGCTACCCGGACTGGACCAGCACGGCCCTGCACGGCCCCGGCTACTCGGCCGACGGCAACGTGGGCGCCCGCCAGACCTACCCCGGCGGCGGCACCGCCGACCAGTGGCACACCTACGCGGTCGAGTGGACCCCCACGGCGATGCGCTTCTTCGTCGACGACCGCCTGGTCCAGGAGACGACCCGCAACAAGCTCGAGTCCACCCGCGGCCAGTGGGTCTACGACCACGACAACTACGTGATCCTCAACCTCGCCCTCGGCGGCGCCTACCCGGCCGGCTGGAACAAGGTCACCACCCCCTACTGGGGCCTCCCCCAGTCCAGCGTCGACAAGATCGCCGCCGGCGGAGCACAGGTGGAGGTGGACTGGGTGCGCGTGGAACAGAAGGGCTGAGCTGACACACCCCTCGCGAACGCCCCGGACGCGTCCCGGCCGCAGCAGGCCGGGACGCGTCCCGCCGGAGGGCGGAGCGCGTCGGCCCCGGACGTGCGAGGTGTCGGAAGGTGTCGGGAACAGGAGGCTGCGCAGGACGGAGTGGCTTGACACCATGGGGCGTGGCGATCGCTGTGCGCGCGGTGCGTGACGTGCACGCGGGGTCCGACGACGGGTTGCGTGCGCCGACCGAGGGGGAGCCGTGGCGGACTGGATCTACATCCTCAATCCGAACAGGGACACGCTGGACGGGGAGCCGTTCGGCAAGGAGAGTGTGCGCCGGCTGGCGGAGGAGGAGCCCGAGCTCGAACTCTGGCTCGGTCGCCGCAACCGCATGAAGCGGGGCGACCGCCTCTGGTTCTTCTTCACGCAGCCGGAGTCCGCGGTCGCCGCGGTGGCGGAGGTCGAGGAGGAGCCCTGGAAGGACCCGGACGACCCCGAAGTGCCTTACCTGGTCGCGGTGAGCCTGCTCCCCGAGGCGACGAAGGCGCTGTACCGCGACCCCGTGCGCCGGGACGAACTGGGGCTCGGGCAGGTGCGGTCGGTGCAGAGGGTGAAGCCGCAGGCGCTCCCGGCGCTGCGCGCGCGGGCGGGGCTGTGACCGGCAGGGCGGCGATCGCGTGACCGGTGCATCGGCACGGTGAGGGGCATGCCGTCCGCACGCGCCGATCGCTCGACCGGCGGCGGCCGTCGCCGGCACTGCCGCCCGGGGTGCGGCGGGTGACCCTGCTGAAGCGTTCCGGCCCGCTCGGGGCGCCCTCGATGCGGGGCTCTCTGTGTGGCCGGGTTTCCGTGATGTCGCCGGGTCGTGGCAGTCGAGGCACTGGGTGCTGCCGCAGCAGTGCTGTTGTAGCCGACGTGAGCATGGCTCATTCGTGTGAGCAACGTCAACCACTCACCGTGATGCCGACGTTCACCCTGTGTACCATCGACGAGGCGGGCTACCGAAGGCTGTCGGGCTGTCCTGGTAGGGGAGTTCCGCGACATCGCGCACCACCCCGGTGTTCACGGCGGCGGAGGAATCCCGACGTGCGTGCGAGGCTGGTTGACTTCTGCCGCGCGGGATGGCGAGACCCCGGCAGTCCGCGCGCCGACACGCCACTGGGGCTCACCGAGGGAAGTGAACGTGGAGCAGTTCGCCGCCGGCAAGGTCCTGCGGGGCAGGTACCGGCTGGACCGCATCCTGGGCAGGGGGGCGATGGGGCACGTCTGGCAGGGGACCGACGTGTATCTGGAGCGTCCTGTCGCGGTGAAGACCGTCGCAGCGGATCTCCTTGCCCTTCCCGACTGGCGGCCCACCGCCCTGGCGCGCTTCGAGAGGGAGGCCAAGGCAGCCGCTCGGCTGGACCACGCCAACATCACCACCGTGTACGACGCTGCCGTCACCGATGACGTCTGCTGCCTGGTGATGCAACTCGTCGACGGGACGACCCTCGACAACGTCGTCGACGGCGCCGACGACGGGCGCCTGTCCGTCCCCGCCGCGGTCTCCGTGGCCGCGCAACTGTGCTCAGGGCTGTCCGCCGCGCATGCGGCCGGCCTCGTGCACCGCGACCTCAAGCCGCAGAACGTGATGGTGCGCACCGACGGACTGGTGAAGATTCTCGACTTCGGCCTGGTGAAGCTTTTGTCGGACACCGATCCGCAGCTCACCATGACGGGCGAGACGCCCGGCAACGTGGCTTACGCCTCGCCCGAACTCCTGGCCGGAGAGAAGCCGCTGGACGGCCGCAGCGACCTGTACGCCGTGGGCTGCCTGATGCACCAGATGCTCACCGGCCACCCACCCTTCCACGGCGGGAGCCCCGCCGAGCTGGTGACCCGGCACCTCACCGCACCCCCTCCCCGGCTGGCCGACGGGGGCGCCGAGGCCCCTGCCGCGCTCCAGGCGCTGTTGCACGCCCTGCTCGCCAAGCGGCCCGACGACCGTCCCGGCAGCGCGGCGGAGGTGTACGCGGCTCTCGCCCCGTACCTGCCGGCCCCGGATCCTGCCCTCGCGGCCCGCAGGATGCCGCCGGAGGATCCCCGGCGGCCGTTCCTCGTGCCCCAGGGGCCGATCGTGCCGCGGTAGCCCAAGCGATCCGCGGCACGATCCCCGGGTTTCTTACGCCGCGATCGGCGGCCGGACCTTGATCAGTTCCTTGAGGAACGGGCTCGGCTCCCCGTGCCAGAAGACGTCCAGGCTGTCCCGGGCACGCGTGGCCGCCACGAAGAGCAGGGACCGCGCGCGCTGCATCTCCGTACGATAACGGGCCGGGTCCGTGCTCCGCCGCTGCCGGACGCTCGCACGCGGCACCAGTCCGTCGGTCACCCCGGCGATGATCATGCGCTGGTACTCCAGACCCTTGAACCGGAACATCGTGCCGATGTGGACGCCGCTGTCGCCGAGGGGTCCGTCCGGGCCGATCTCCAGCGCCCGGATGCCGTGCTGGGCCAGCGTGTACGCGATCTCGCTCGCCATCTGGTTGGTCGGCACGGCGATGGCGATCTGCTCGTGCGGCACCTGGCCCCAGGATGCGATCAACGCGGCGATCGCCTCGCGCTCCTGGTGCCAGTCGTCCAGCCGGTGCAGGTCCGGTACGGCCCCGCTGAGCACGGACCGGTACCCGGCCAGCGTCTCGGTGCTGCCGTCGAGGTCGTCGTACTTCTCCTCGCCCAGGACGTTCAGCGCGGAGCGCAGGATCTGCCGGGTGGTGCGGTAGCTCAGCGACAGCTTCGACGACCGGCCGCGGATGTTGATGCCGAGGCTGCCGAGGGTCACCTGATTCTTGTAGATGCGCTGGTGGGTGTCACCGACCAGGAAGAGATCATTGCGGTCCGGAGCGGCCATGGCACGCAGCATCTTCCAGTGCGCGGGACGCAGGTCCTGCGCCTCGTCGACCACGATGTGCCGGTACCGGTACCGCAGCCAGCCTCCTGAGCCGTCGGCCACATGGATGTTGTCCAGGCCACCCGCTTCTTCCCGCCGGCGGTCGATCGCCTGAATGCGTCGGGCGCGTTCCGCCTCGAGCTGGGCGGCCCGCTCCGCGACCTGGTCCCACGTCTGCGCTCCGAGCCGGTCCAGACGCTGGGTGAACCGCTCGGCCAGCTGCCAGACCTCGGCTCGCTCGGCACGGGTGATCGTGCGTCCCCGTCCGGCGCGACGCGCCCGGAAGTAGTCCGTGCGGGAGGTGACGGCCTGACCGAGGATCACCTGCGTCCACTCGTCGTTCAGGAACTCCGCGTCCCAGCCGTCCTCGCCGAGTTCGTCCAGCAGCGAGCGCCACTCGCGGACCGCTTGCGCCTCATCGATGATCCGCTTGCGGTTGCCCGGCTCCGCCTCCCGGACGGTGCGCAGCGCCAGCTGGTCGACGTGACTGATCTCGACACGGGCCAGCAGCGCCTCGCCGCCCAGGGCGAGCAGCCGCGAACGCAGGTCCGCCGCGAGGTTCTTGTTGTACGTGGTCAGCAGCACCGGCTTGTTCCGGCCGGGCGGGAGCTGCGCGACCAGGTGCTTGACCCGGTGCAGCGCCACGATCGTCTTGCCGGTGCCCGGCCCGCCACCGACGCGCGCGGGACCGCTGTAGTCCCGTGCGACCAGCTTGGCCTGGGTGGGGTGCAGGAACACCTTCCAGCGCCCGAAGTCCTCGCCCTCCAGCGCCTCGCGCAGCGCGTCGTCGGTCGTGGTGACGATGGTGGCGGGACGCTCGACGGCGGCCCGGAAGTCCTCGGGGTCCACGGGTTCCGGCGCCGCGACGGGGGCGGTGACCTGTTCCAGGACATCGTTGTACGACTTGCCGTCGTACAGCGCCAGCAGAACCTCACCGGTGAGCTGGGGCGCGTACTCGACGAGTCCGAGGAGCTGGTCCTCGGTGGTCAGCGCGGCGACGACCGGGATCAGAGCCGGGGCCACGCCCAGATCGGTGAGCTGCTGTTCCGACCACTGCGCGAACAGCGGCTCCGGCGCGGCGGGTTCGGCGGGCCGGGCGGGTTCAGCGGGAGCGGCGGGCCGCGGGGCCGCGGGACTGAGCACCTCCTGCCGTACGACCTGCAGGTCCACGTACTCGATGCCGCCGGTGACGCGGTTGACCGAGTACGTGAGCCGGTCGAGATGCGCGTACACGTCCTTGCGGTGCTTGACGGAGACGATAAGCCAGTCGTCGTCGGCCAGGCGCAGCAGCAGCGCGCGGTACTCGTCGTTGACGCGCGCCGAGTACAGCTTGTCGTGACCCTGCAGCTGCTTGAGGCGCAGGCCTGCCGAGTCGGGGTTGGTCTTGAACTTGTGCTGGAAGTCGTAGATCGCGCCCTTGACCGGGCGGGGGAGCTTGAGGATCTCCCGGTCCGCCTTGTCGAGCAGGCGCAGCGTCACGTTCTTGCCGCTCACGGCCGTTCGTTCTCCCCGCTGTCCGTGGTGGTGCTGTCCGGCTGGTTGCGACCTTCCCGGTCGCCGGATGATTGTGTGCCGTCGAGACGGTCCGCGAGCTCGTCCGGGGTCCAGTCGGCGGCGGGCCGCACCTCCCATCCGGCCGCGCCGAAGGCGCGATCGCGGTCGGCGGCCTCCGCGTCATGGTCCTCGCCCTCCGTCGGGCGGGGGCTGAGGACGACACCGACGCGTGCGTCCGGCCACGCCAGCTCGGCCAGCCAGCCGTTCTCGTCGAGTTCGTAACCGTCCTCGGGGACCGGGACACCGCGCGCGGCAAGACTCTCGGCGAGCGCGAGCAGACCGGGCTCGTCCGGGTCGAGGTACTCGATGACCCGGTCCCACGCCGCGTCCCGGCGGGGAGGAGCGGCAGCCGCCGTGGACGCCTCCGAGGCGGCCGGGACCAGCGGCGAGGGCGCGGCGATCCCGGCCCCCGCCGGTGTGCCGCCGGCGGGCGCGGTGGTGGCGAGCGTGGCGCGGACGCTCTCCAGGACGCCGCCCCCGCCCGTGACCGCCAGGGTCTCGACGGGGAACCCGTCGAGACGGCCGGTCGTGAGCTGGACGGCGTCACCGCCGCCGCCGTCCAGGAACTGGAGCAGGTTGGACCAGTACAGCCACGCCCGCCAACGGCGCTTGTGCGCCTCCTCCTCGGCGTGGACGCCGGGTGTGTCGTCGAGGAGGGCGATACCGGTCCACGCGGGGGGCTTGACCCGGGCGTCCGCGGCGAGCACCAACGGCAGCCCTGAGCCCTCGGTGACCGTGAACAGCTGCACCGGACCGCGGGGTCCCGTGGGCGTTCCGCCGTGCAGCGCCGCTGTGATCTGCTCCCCGAGCACGTCGGACGACAGAGCGACGGGGCGGACGCCGGTGCCCATGAAGCCCGCCAGGGCGGCCTCCGCCCGCCCCTGCCAGCGTTTCGCGTCCGGCCGGCGCAGATACTCCAGGAGCTGCACGGCCGGATTCACCCACACCGTCTCCGCGAGCTCACCGGGCAGTCCGCTCCACACCTTGGCGTAGTAGTCGCGTGCCTTGCCGCGGGCTTGGTCGCCGTACGGCTCCCACACCGGACGGACCGGGCCGGCGCCCGCGTGGCCGGTGTCCCGGATGCGCCGCTGCCACTCCTTGACGTCGCCGTAGGTGAGCTGGAAGACCCTGACGCCCTCCGCGCGGAGCCGCGTGCGCTTGTCGGCGTCGTCGCCGACCCGGTTGTGGTCCCGGCCGGCGTGGAACTCGTAGCCGTCCAGGAAGACCGCGACGCGCGGACCGGGCGCGTCGACCCGTTCGAACAGGACGTCGGGGCGGGTGCCGTCGAGGGCGCGCTGCTGCGACACCCGCCAGCTCAGCGTGGTGCCGTCCGTGGCGGTCAGCCGCAGGTCCAGCGCGTGCGTGCCGGCCGGGGTGATGTACGCGTCACCGCTCGCACGGCTCTCCGGCAGGCCGGCCCACTCGCGCAGCGTGTCGATGAACAGGACTTCGAGATCGCTCTCCGCCTGCCGGTGCATCGGGATGTGCTGGGTGGTGGCGACGGGCGAGGTGCGCCAGCGCTCGCCGTCCGCGCCGAGCAGCTCGTCGAGCATCTGCCGGACCTCGTTGCGGCTGACCCTGTCGTAGTCGGCCGGCGGCACGCGGCGCAGCAGGCAGCGGTGGCAGCCGTCGAGTCCCTTCTCCAGACAACTGCAGCTCTCGATCACCTCCCGGGCCTTCAGCAGGACCTCGCGGAAGCCGTCGGAGGTCGCCAGGCGGTGCAGGTACCCGGTGCCGCCGGGCAGCCGGTCGTACACCACGAGGAACCGCCGCGGCCAGTCGCGGTCCTCACCGTCCGGCATCGACGCGGCGGTGATGTCGATGTGGTCGGGGTCGCCGCCGTAGCGGGCCGCTATGCCCGCGAACAGCGCGGCGGTGAACGAGGCGAGACGCTCCTTGGCCCGCGCCACGGACGCCGGCAGCAGGATGCGGACGGCCTCCGTCGTCAGCTCGTGCGCCAGCAGCAGCGGCACGTCCAGCCCGGCTCCCTGCTCCTCCCCGGCACCGCGCAGTCGCCGGCGCGGGCACCACAGCTGGTGGTGGGCGCTGGCGCGGGTGGCGCGGGCGAGCGAGGCGGTGAGGGCGTGCTGCGACTGGTCGACGACCGGCTGCCCGTCGGCCGTCGCCCCACCGCAACTGGTGCACACGTAGAACGGGTTCAGACGGACGTCGTCTCCGGCCAACGGGACCGTGCTGCTGCCGTCCTGCCGGTCGATTCCCAGATTCAGGGTGCGGACGACGGCCTTGCGGGTGAAGTCGGCGCCGAAGACCGCGGTGTCGTGCCGCCACGATCCGGCCGCCAGATGCGCGGGGTCGATGTCGACGGTGGTGAGGACCGCGTACCGCCTCCGCTCCCGTTCGTCTCGGTCGTCCCGCACCCGTGCGTCGTCCCGCTTGTCCCGGGACATCACCCGACGGGGCTCCAGCACGCGGTGCACGCAGCCCGCGTCGGCGATCTCCCTTGAACCGCACCGCGGGCACGGCGAGGTGTCGTTCTGCGGATCACCGTGCGTACGGGCGTACCCGCAGGCCGGACAGAGGCGCCAGACGGCCCAGGCGCGCCGCTCGGGGCTGCCGATGTCCAGGGCGCGCACGACGTGTCGGTAGCCGTTGACGTAGAAGCTGTTGCCGGGCGCGAGCTCGGTCAGGGCCAGCTTGCGGGAACGGTCGTAGTCACGCACCTCGCTGCGGTAGACCCAGTTCCGGCGCGCGTCGTCGCCCTCGGAGGCTTCCGTGCCCTCGTCGTCCCCGGAGGCCTCCCTCCAGTAGAGCGTCGCCTCCAGCGACGTGGTCGTGTCGGTGAGGCTGTAGTTGGGCAGCAGGCCCAGCTCGACCAGGGCGCCGTGCGCGCTGGTCTGGCTCAGCTCGCGCAGCAGCTCGCCCGTGGCGCGCCGTTCGGCGAGCAGCTCGCGTCGCTCCGCGCCCTGTTCCCGGTCCTCGGCGAGCAGCCCGTCCACGGCGGTGTCGATGGCGGCGAGGCGGCGGCGCAGCTCCTCACGGCGCGCCGTCCACTCCTCCTCGGCCTCCTGCAGGGCGCGCGCGATGCCGCCGGTGGCGTACGCGCGCAGCTCGTCCGCGGCGTGCGCGGACACTCCCCGGTCGTCGTCCGGGCCGCCGGAGGCCCGAGGGAACAGCGCCAGGAACTCCTCCACCAGCCGCGCCCCGTGGGTGAGCGCCGCGTCCGACAGGTCCTGGCACCAGCCGGTCGTGCCGAACAGCGCCGACGACAGGCGCGGCACGGGCATGAGCGGCTCACCGTCTGAGGTGGTCAGCTCGCCGCGCGCCGCCCGGTCCAGCAGGTGCGCCGTGTACTGGCGGCGCAGGATCTCGACGGCCGACAGGTAGCAGCCCGGCGGCACGATGTCACCGGCGATCATCTCGGTCGGGTCGTCCAGGTAGTACCGGTCGCGGGCCCGGCGCCCGCCGAAGGCGACCACCAGGGCGTTGCCGGTCCGGCGCCCGGCCCGCCCGGCCCGCTGCACGTAGTTCGCCGGGCCGCCCGGCAGCGAGCCGAGCAGCACCGCCGACAGGTCGCCGATGTCGATGCCCAGTTCGAGGGTGGGGGTGCAGGAGAGCACGTTGGGGTCGGTGTAGTGGACGCCCTGCCGGAACGTCCGCTCCACCCGCTCCCGTTCGGGTCGGGTCAGCATGCCGGTGTGCTCGGCCGTGACGACCCGGTAGGTGCCTCCGGTCAGGTACAGGCGTCGGTAGTAGTCGGCGCGGTAGTCGCGTTCGAGCTTCCCGCCGAAGCCGCCAGTGCCCGCCCCGGTCGACGACATGCCGTGCTGCGGCGGGGTGAGGATGCCGGTGCAGCGCCAGCGCGGGCAGGGATGCCCGTACCAGCGGGTGCGCCGCTCGGGCGGCACCACCTGCTGCCAGCCGCACTCCTCGCAGGCCACGAACGCCTTGTTGACCAGGTCGTCCGTCAGCAGTCGCACGTGGATGCGGCCCGGCTGCAGCCCGTAGACGCGCGTCGTGCGGTCCTTGGCGGTGCGCACCGACAGCACGCCTTCTTCCGCGAGGACCGGCAGCAGCCTGCGCAGGTACTCGGTGGCCTGGGTCGCGTCCAGGCCGAGGCAGCGCCGCGTCCAGTCCTGGTACCAGTTGCCCTTACCGGTGATCGTGTCGAACTTCGTCTTCTCCTTGGGCCCGTCGAGCAGGAATCGCGGCGGTGCCACGTGACCCTCGGGGAAGGCCGGCATCCCCTCCGGTCGCTGCCCGGAGATCAGGTACTGGTTGACGCCCGCTTCCCTGATCCAGGTGTCCAGCCACCGGTGCCGTACGCCGCCGCGCAGCCGCAGCCGCTCCAGCAACCCCCGCACGTACGCCAGGTACCGGTCGGGCGTGGGCAGGCCGCCGTCCAGCCCCAACTGCCCGGGCAGCGTGAGGTGGAGATCGCGGGCGAGCGCGGCGATACGGTCCGGGTCGGCGACCACCACCTCCGCGGCCGTGGTCCGGGTCAGCTCCAGGGTGCGCCCGAGTCGGGAGCGCAGCCCGAACTCCATGACGGTCGCGAAGGCGAGCCGTTCCCCGATGAGCTTCCAGGTCCGTGCGTCCCCGGTGCCGCGCCCCGACAGCAGCCGGTCCACGCCCGGTTCGTCGTGCAGGTCCGGCGGCACGACCGCGGCCAGCGTCTGCGGATCGTCCACGGAGTCGAGAACGTCGCCGATGAGGTCGTTGAGGGGCAGCGACGCGCCGGCGTCGTCCAGTTGGTGCGCCAGCAGCGAGCGCAGCGAGAACTTGTACGAGGCGTTGGCGACGTATCCGGCCCGGTGCGCGGCGTCCTGCGTGGAGTCGTTGAACAACAGCGTCTTGCGTTCTTCCGGCGCCAGCGCGATCTCCTGGCCGCCGGTGAACAACTGGGTGACCGTGGCGGAGGCCAGCGCGGCGAGCGCGGTGCCGAGGAACCTGATGCCGTTGTCGGTGTTGCACGCCGGGCAGGTGTCGTCCTTGGCGGCCTGGTCGGCGGTCCTCTTGTCCAGGACGGCCCGCGCGAACCAGGCGTCCTGCAGCCCGTCCGCGTCCTCGGCGACGGGCATGCGGTAGGTGCCCTGCGCCCCGTCCAGCACCACCACGGACTGCGGATCCACACCGCCCGCCTGCTTCGGAGCGGTACCGCTCAGCGCCGCGAGGGCGTCCCGTGCCTCGGCGGGCGTCGCCGAGATGAAGTACCGCAGCCGCCGCTTGTCCCGTCCCACGGCGGCCTGCCAGATCCGCAGCGGACTGGTCTCCAGCTTCTGCGGATCGGCCTCGGGGGACAGAGCTGCCCAGCCCGAGCGGCCGCACACGCGGCAGTAGATCGCGGGCAAGTGGGCCTGGGCCGGGCGCTGAACGGTGTCCGCGCCGGGCAGCGCCTCGGGCCGCCGGGAGTCCGCCGCCGGCCATGCGTCGTCGTGGGACGGGTCCTCGGACGCGGACGCCGCGGTGAGCGCGGAGCGCCGCGCGACGGTCCGCTCGTCCTCGTACCAGCGGAATTCGGGCCGGGCGCCCACCCCGCTCAGGATTCGCCCCACCGGCCGGATCCACAGGTGAGCCTCGATGTGCAGCAGCGGTCGCGGGCGGCGCTCGTCGGACTTCGGGTCCCGCGCGGACGACAGCAACGCCACGAAGCGCGACAGTGCCTCCAGCGCGAGCCGCGGATTCTCCCGCGCCGTCCGCGCCCACGCGTACCCGAAGCGGGCCATGCGGTCCCGCAGCCCCCACTCGTCGAGCGGTTCGCCGTTCAGCAGCGCGAGCACGCCGTGGGTGAAGTCGTGCTTTTTCAGCAGTCGCCCGATCTGGAAGGCGTCCAGGCCACGCCGCCCCAGCAGCCGCTCGGCGAGACCGTCCAGGTCGAGCCGGTCCGGGTCGGACTCCACGCCCGGTCCGCCCGAGACATCGATGACCTCCTTGGGGCTGGGAGGCTCGGGCAGCTCGTAGTCGATGTCGCCGACGAATTCGTCGGCGCTCAGCCGCTCCTCGCCGATGACGGCGTCCGGACCGAACGGCACGCCGAACACCTGCTCGGCGACGGTGAGGATGCCCCCGGTGTCGCCACCGCCCTCGCCGAGGGTCGCCGAGGTCGCCACCGGGCAGATCGAGCCGAGCGGCCGCCCCGGCTTCGCGGCGCCCACGGCCGCCGCCAGGCGCCGCAGCAGCATCGCCACGTCGGTGCCCTGCGCGCCGTCGTAGGTGTGGAACTCGTCCAACACGACGTAAGCCGGGTCCGCGCCCTCCCACAGCGGCCGGTCCTCGGCCCGCTGCAGCAGCAGGTCCAGCATCTTGTAGTTGGTGATCAGCACGTCCGGGGGCGACTGGCGCATCTCCTCACGCCGTGTCATCACACGCCGGAAGTTCGTGTCCGGTTTGTCGCCGATGTAGAGACCGGCCGTCACCTGGGCCAGTTCCGGCTGTGCCAGGTAGTCGCCGATACGGCCGGCCTGGTCGGTGGCGAGCGCGTTCATCGGGTACAGCAGAACGGCCTTGACCCCGCGCCTGCCCAGCGCCTTCTGCCGCCGGCAGTGGTCGAGCACGGGGATGAGGAACGACTCGGTCTTGCCGGACCCCGTGCCGGTCGTCACGAGCGTCGGCTCGGCCGCCCCCTTGAAGGTGCTCAGCCGCTCCCACGCCTTCGCCTGGTGCCGCCACGGCGTGAACGACGGCTGCCACTCGAGCGCCGACCGCCATCCGTCGTCGGCGGGGTGGAACGGCGTCCTGATCCGCAGGTAAGGCCCCCGGAAGATTCCCGTCTCCGGATCCCCGAGGAACCGCTCCAGCGCGAGCCGCGTGTCCTCGTCGGCCAGGGCGTACGTCGTCGTGAGGTACTGCGTCAGACTGCCGCGGAGCTGCGCGGCGGCCAGGGTGGGCTTCACGAGGACCTTTCGAGCAGGACGAACACCGGGATCCCCCGGCACACAGCGCCGTGACAGCCGGCGAAGGCACCGTGACGATCAGCGTCAAAAATAGCGCCCACCTCGGACAACGGCACCCATCCGGCCGAATCCCGGACCCCGGCCGCGTGGCACGCAGGGGCGCGGATGCCGTGGATGCCTCCTGGCCGGGGGCCTGACTACCGACTGCCCCCTCGGCCCGCCGTCGGCCTCGGCACCGGAGGAGCACGAGGTTAGGATCACTGTTCACACGCGACTGGTTACGCTGAGGCCATGGGGACGGTGCGGAACATGGGCGTACGTGGGGCGGGCGAGGGCCAGGACGGCGGCGTCGATCTGAGGGCTTCGAGCCAGGCTCTCACCAAGCTGGCCGATGACCTCGACGACATGCAAGGTCACCTCGACAGGCAGGTCAGGCGGATGGACGCGATCGTCGACCGCATCGAGGCCGGCTGGCGAGGGCCGGCGGCGACGGCGTACCGCGAGTTCCACCGGGCGGCGGCAGAGGACGCCGTGCGCATCCGTGAGGTGATCAGACACCTCGAACAGGCGGTGCGCCTCAGCCGGGACGGTTTCACGGAGCAGGAACTGGACGTGGTCGCCCGGCTGCGGAAAATCGCGGTCGACGTCGACAGCGAGGTCGACAAGCTTTCGGGACCGAACCCGGAGACGACCGGGCCCGCCTATCCGCGCAGCAGCCTCGACTCCCTCTGACGCCCTGCCAGATGTTCTCTGCCGAAGCCACGACGACATCTATGGAACGGGGACCATGTCGACCGGGAGCGCCCACGAAGACCGCATCATCGTCTCTTTCGCCGCTCTCCGTGAGCTCGCCGCCGAACTGGAGGACATTCTCAAGAAGCTCAACGACAGTCTGGAAGAACTCCACGACAGGGTCGTGCCGGTCGTGCTGTCCTGGGAGGGAGAGGCCCGCGAGGTCTTCGTCGACAAACTCGACGAGTGGGACCGCTCGGCCCAGGACCTGCAGGCGGCCCAGAAGTGGCTGCACGAGTGCGTGACCACGAGCCACACCAACTACGCGGCTGCGCACCGGGCGGTGCTGCGCGGCTGGGGAGTCGGCTGATGGCGACGCCGGCGCCAGGCCGGAACGGCACCATCGACGTCAAGCCGAGCGACCTCCACCGCGTCTCCGTCGGTGTGGCGAGCCAGCAGACGGTGATGGACAAGGGCGCGAAGAGCCTGCTCGACGATCTGCACAGGTACCCGGACGCCGGCGGATACGGGACCTCGCCTCAGGCGTTCGCGAGGTCGTACGTCAAGGTGGGCAACCGTTTCCTCGAGGTGTGGGCCAGGAGCGTCGTCAGCATCGGCGGTGCGGCAGTCGGTTTCACCTGGACGGCCAATGCCTATGCGAAGGCGGAGGCAGCCAGCGACCCCGCGGGGAAAGCGCAGCCGGTCGTGCAGCCGTTGCCGAGAGTCATCGAGAAGCCGCCCGCCTACGGCCCCGTGCCGAACCTGAAGTGGGGTGACGACGACGGCGGCGACGACTTCGTCCGAAGGCTCCTCGAGTGGGTGCCCGAGCCGGTCCGGGACGTTCTGAGGCCGGTGGTGAAGCACGCCTTCCGCATGGGAAAGGTCGCCGAGGTCTATCCGTTTCCCCAGCAGCACTATCTGAACTCGCTGTCCCAGGCGTGGCTGGCGACCACCACCGCGCTCTCCCTGGCGGAGAGCGGACTGACCGGGAACGTCAGCAGCATCACTCTGCAGACCCACAGCGAGTGGTACGACGCGATGCGCCAGTTCTGCAGCTCGCTGTGGGGCACGACGGCGTGGGGCGGCAGCCGCGAGGGCTACAGGTGGAAGCACGACAGCGCCGCCTCGCAGACCGCCACCCACCCTGTGATGACCGTGCTGTTCGATACGGCGCAGGAAGTCAGCGATCTCCTCCGTGAATTCGCCGAGGTGGCCGTCTACCTGAATCGCGAGGTGTGGGACGTCTACGTCAAGGCCGTGCGCGAGGCGATTCCCGAGCTCGAGTTCGACCTCAAGGACGGGGTCGGCATGGACGACCTCAAGGGTGTGGCCAAGGGCTTGGTGAAAGGTGTCGTGAACAGCGCGAGTCAACTCGGCCAGGGCATCGTCCTTCACATGGACACCGCCAGGTTGGACGCGATCGTGACCACTTACAACCGACGGGTCGACGCGCTCGTTCCGCGACTCGACGCGCTCATTGCCCCGTTGGACGAGGCCCACCGAAGCGCTCCGACGTTCGAGGCGCAGGAGGCGCGTGCGCAGGGCTTCGGGATGCGGGCGCTCAATGAGTTCAAGACCGAGCACGTATGGACCAACCCGGAGGACACCGAGAACGGTGTCTACAGGATAGAGCTGGCCGGCCAGGAATACATGAGCGGGGGGCACACCCTCGACAAGCATGTGGGGAAGACGGACGAGCAGCTTGCCCAACGACTGCGGGACCAAGGCCACCCGCCGACGAACGCGTGGCCGCACGGCAAGCCGGCCATCGCCGCCGCATCCACTTTCACGTCGGCCGAGAAGGCCCAGGAGCTGACCCAGTACAACATCGACCAGAACTCAGCCAAGATCACGAAGTGGCTGGGTCGTCCGCCGAAGTCGGAGAACAACGACCTCAAGCTGCCGATCGACACCATCGCACCGAACGGCGAATACAGTGGCCGCAGCGTGACCAAGCAACCCAATGACGTGAACAACCAAGGGTTCAAGAACAAGGGCATGGACGCCGAGGCCATCAATGTGACGGGCGTGAAAACCGTTCTTAAATATGATGCATCACTTGACCCGCCGTTCGTCGTCCTGACGTCGATGCCGGAGCAGGCGTCACAGCCATAGCGGCACCAACACCCAGACAACAGGAGTAGTCATCAGTTCCGATTGGTACCCGACATCGATGACGTGGCGGGACGTCGATCCGACCACGCATCCCTTCGACCCCGACCAGGCACGCGTCGTGGTGCGTGACGTGGTGTTCTCGCCGGACCCCGAGTCGGGTCGGCCTCGAGGGCTGTGGTCGGCCAATTCGGTCGCCCGGGGCCTTGCCGAGCACTACGGCTCGTGGGCCTTCGGCTGGTACCACGCCGTGGATGAGACTCCCGACTCGGGGGCGATCATCAGGGATCTGCCGGCGAGCGGCCTCGGCAGCGGCGACCTGGAGCAGCAGACACAGCGGTACACCAGCGCCCTGCTCCAGTGGCGCGCTTGGCTGGAGGAACTCGCCGCGGTCTTCGCGCAGTTCGCCCCGGAACCGGACAGGGGCGGGGACGAGACACGGCGCATGCGTGAACGCGCTGTCGCTCCGCTCGTGACACTCGTCGTGGAACGCACCGGAGCCGGCGAGACATGGCGCGGTGCCTGTGCGCAGACACTCACCTGGTACCTCGAGTCGACGGGGATGTCCCCCATGGAGGCCGAGGAACTGGCCGACGAGGTCGTGGACTCGGAGTTCGACAGCTGGATCGCTCCCGACGCGGAGGTGATCGGCCGTGCCGGACAGGCCATCGGAGGGCATGGTGCGTGACGACCTCCAGAGCTGGCTCCGGGTGCGCTCGCAGATCGCGTGGCACGAGGCCTCGGACGAGCTGATCGGTCCGGTCCGGGGCACTCGCGACGCCGTCGACTTGGTCGCGGGCGCGCGCGACGGACACGGTGACACGACGCGTGGGAGCGGGATGCGGGCAGCCTGGCGGTCGGCTCAGAGGGATGCCGCGGCCAACCGGCCGCTGAGCTTCAGCCTCCTCGCCGGGTGGCAGAAGCTCGTCCTCGACCGCCCGGACGTCGCGTTCCGCAGCCTTCCGGCCTTCGCCAAGGGAGGACGCGAACGGTACGGGGTGTGCGAGGGGACACCTGAGCGGTTCGAGGAGTGTCTGTCCCAAGCCACCGCGCCCTCCACGGACGTCCCCCTTCCCGCCCGGGCCGCACGTGCCTATCTGGATGTGTGCTTCTTCCACCCGTTCGACGACGGCAACGGCCGGGCGGCCCTGCTGACTATGGGGTTCGTCCTGGCACGCGAGCAGGTGTTCCTGGACGAGGTCGGTCCCGTCCAAGTGCGACGGTATGCCGATGATCCGGTCGGTGCCCTGTCACTGGCTCGTTTGATCCACGTCCTCGCCGGTGCGGCAGCGCGGCGAGGCGGGGTAGGCGCACACCCGGACTCCGAGGAAGGGGGACGCTCCGATCACGCGCGCGGCATGCGTTCACCTCTTCTCGCGCAAGGCGGTAGCCGTGCCTGATGGTCGCCCCGTACGCACGGCAACTTCGACCTACCCGGACCGCGAGACCGCCCAGTGGGCCACTCAGCAGGTGATCACCGCGAACGAACAGATCATCCACCGCTGGCTGGCCCGGTCCACGCGCCCTCGCCTGACCATCGAGGCGTCCTGGCCGTCCCGGGCGCAGCCGGTAGGCCGGGTGTTGCTGCAGGCGATGATGCTAGCGGGGCGGGAGCCCATCGACGTGCGGGCCGCCCGTGTGATTCTGCGGCGGGACGCGTCCCGTCCGCATGGCTTCGCCGTGCACGCCGCGTTCCCCATCTACCTGTAGCGACCTGTAGAGACTGATCACCATGCCCTTGAGCCCGCGAGAACACGACCGTCGCTACGGCGAACTGGACCAGGTGATGCGCGCCTACGCCGGACAGCCGGCCGACGACACACCGGAGCGTCCGAGTCAGGCGCTGACCGCCTACCTGCGGCACACCTGGCACACCCGCCCGTGGGCGCTTGCCGTCGCCGAGCGGCAATTGCGCGAATATGCCGAGCACCCGCCTGGACGACTGCGTCTGAAGCTGGGGGAGTTCTACGCTATTCCCGACGTCGGGTTGCCCGAGAGCGAGATCCAGCAGTGGCTCCACTGCCTCGCCGACCACATCGAACACAGCGTCGCTGAGGGTGTGGTCCCGCCCCCGGCCCTGCCCGCGACCCGCTGGGAGTGGCACGCGCGATTCCCGGAGCTCGGACAGTTCCTCGGCGGCTGGTTCTCCCAGGACATGCCGGACGAGTTCGACGACCACGACGCGGCGGTCACCGACTACGTAGCGCAGACCGACCCACACCTGGTCGCGCGGCTCACCGGTGAGCTCCACGAGCTTCTCGCCCTCGACCTGGACGAGTCCGACTACGCCCTGGCCACAGCCGAACTGGGAATGGAGGTCGATCCTCCGGCACCGTACAGCCCCAGCGGTTGGCTCGCCGCCGTCGCCGCGCGGCTCGTGAGGCCGCGAGCCCGCCGGTACGGGCGGCCGGTGCAGGGTGACCAGGCCGGTCGCGAGGGCCCGACGAACGACCGGTGACTCACGGCAGGCAGCGCGCAGAGCTCATGGAACGACCGGCCCGTGGAGGAGAAGGGCCGGACGATACACTACGGCATCCCGAAACGACGAGCCGTGACGGATTGAGGCGCTGGCGATGGATCTGGTACTCGACCCGCCGCGCGGGGTGGCGCCGATCCTGCTGGGCATGACGCTCGACGAGGCGCTCGCCGCGGTACCCGACTGGGGTGAGGCCCGAGTGCTGCGCCGCCCGAGCCGGAACTCGGCGAAGGCGTCCTGGACCCTGGACCACGTCGGCGTGCAGGCCTTGATCGAGGACGGCGCCCACGTCACCGCGATCGAGCTGTGGTGGCCCGGTGCGGGCCGCACGTCCAGTACGCGTGTCCTGCTCCAGGGGGACGAGGTGTTCACCACTCCCGCCGACGACCTGTTCCGGCGTGCCGCCGGCCGGGGCTGGACGGTCGACACGTCGCAGCCGGAGTACCCGGTGATCCCGGGGGTGTCGCTCGGCTTCACCCGGCAGACCTCACAGGAGGTCGAGCAGGACGCCAGAGGCCTGCCGAGGTACGTCACCTCGGTCTTGGTGGGCGGTGAGGATTACTACGACCACCGTCACCAGCAGCGTGACTGATGCCCGCCACTTGGCGTGGGCACGTCCCGACAGCGCCGGGGAAGCGGTGAGGAAAGCAGTGACCTCTCTTGGCCTGGCCGAGCCCCGGCACGTGGCCACGCATGGAAGGCGGGCCGGTGTTCCGCGCGGGGGTCGGCACCTCCAGGCGTACAACGTCCCGAGGGCCGCCTCCAAGGGCTTGCCCCCCCTAGCGGTCATCGCTGGGCAGTGCCGGAGGCGGCCTCGGTTGCGCAGACGGTGCCACGCCCCTCGACGATCGCGCAGGCCCGGACGCTGGTGAGGTCGTCCACGTGGGCCATGCGGGTGTGGGCGTCCTTCCCCGACTGCTGCCGGTATTCCTGCGAGGCCTCCTCGTCGTCCCGGAAACGGAGCATGATCCGATCTCCCGGCGAGGTGCCATGCATCCTGGCCCACGCGGCATGGCACCGGGGACTGTGGCGCAGTTCGACGAGCACTCCGTAACCGCGGCCGGTGTACGCGGTGGTCGCGTCCTGCGCGCACACGGTGGTGGTCGGCTCCGCAGACGTGCAGGAGGCGCCGCTGCACGTGGCCGGCGGCGCGGGCCGGGCCGACGCCATCGTCACGGAAGGGTGCTCCGTTTCGCCTTCCGCCTGCGTGGGGCCGGCGAAGTGCTGGACCAGGAAGATCATCACCAGCAGGACGGCCGCAGCGACTCCCGAGGCCGTGAGGATCACCGGTGCCCTTCGCCTGCCACCGGCTTCCGCCGAAGGTGCCGAGACCGCCGTCGGTGGACCTGTGGTTACCGGTCCGGGAGCGCGGCCACGTTCCGTCTCCGCGCGCCGATGCAGGTCCAACGCCTGGTCGAGTTCGGCATCCCCGTCCTCGGGTGCCGTGCCTGCGGGCCCGACACGAATCCGCCAGAGCGCCCGGACGACCTCGGCGGTGGGGAGAGTGGCGCCCGACTCCCATCGTGAGACCGTCGGCTGCCTGGCTCCCAGCTTCTTGGCGACCGCGTTCTGGCTCCGGTTGCTGTCCTCGCGCCATCGTTTGAGCGTGCGCCCCAGCTCGACTCCCGCGGGCGTCGGCACCTGGCCGCTGTCAGCGCCGTTCCGAGGCTTGGTGCCCACTGGCGAACTCCCTGCGTCGAGTTGTGAAACCCCAGTTCAGACCCCATACACGCGGTCCGCGTATATGCGCGTATGGCCGGTGACGCGCACAGCGTAGATCCGGCCTGGAACCTGGTCCAAGGTTGTCGTCAGCCGGTGAGAACGTCCCGGCTCACCTTTTCCCGAGAAGTCCCTGGCCGTGCCATGTCCTGACGCGTCATGGCCATGCCCGGACACATCACACGAAAGGACTAACCATCATGAACGCGAAGTGCCGCACGACTCTGCGGGTCGCCGTCGCCACAACCGCTTCCGCAGCAGGGATCCTCTCCGCGCTCGGCCTGGCCGACCCCGCTGCCGCCCACGACACCCGGGTCTCTTCACCGGCGCGCTCGGCCCAGCCGTTGACCACCGCCCCTCGTACGGCCGCCAAGGCCACCGGTGTCTCGCACGCCCGGCAGTGGCCCACGCTCCGCTCCGGAAGCCGGGGACCGGTCGTCACCGCGGCCCAGCACCTGCTGGCCGCGCGGGGGCACGCCGTAAGGACGGACGGCGTGTTCGGCGTTCGCACCGCGGCTGCGGTGAAGGCCTTCCAGCGTCAGAACCGTCTGCGCGCGGACGGTGTCGTCGGAGTCAACACCTGGAAGGCGCTGATCGTCACCGTGCGCTCCGGAAGCCGCGGGCACGCGGTGACCGCCGCTCAGCGTCTGCTGGCCGCGCGGGGGCACGCCGTGAAGACGGACGGCGTGTTCGGCGTTCGCACCGCGGCCGCGGTGAAGGCCTTCCAGCGTCAGAACCGTCTGCGCGTGGACGGCGTCGTCGGAGGAGGAACGTGGAATGCCCTGGCCGGCGGACACACCGGCACCACGCCGGCCACCCGCGGATACGTACTGAAGTTCACCAAGAACTGGTCTCGGACGGACCACTCGACGCTCGCCCTGTACCGAAACGGCCGACTGGTGAAGAGCTACCGTGCCGGGTCAGGCAAGGGCAGCACGGACGAGTGCGCCAAGGGACGTGGGTGGCTGCCCAGCGGCACCTACAAGATTCTCGGGCACCAGACCAACCGCAACACGAGGATCAAGGGGTACGCGATCCACCTCGCGGACAAGGCCTGTCACCCCAAGCGCGGTCAGAGGGCCGTCACGCGCGGTGATCTGTTCATCCACAGCAACATGACCAAGGACGGTGCCAGCCGTTGGCGCGGCAGTTACAAGTCCGAAGGGTGCATCAAGCTCTCTCCCCCCGACATCAAGAACCTGTTCGCCCACCTGAACAAGGCTCACTGGCCCAGCAACCTGATCCTCAAGGTCAGCTGAAACCTTCGCAGTGACCGACAAGGCGTCTGCCGGGCAGCGTTGCCCGGCAGACGCCCACTCGTGCAGGGCCGCTGGCCGTTGCAGGTCTTTGCCCGGCCGCCTTCGGTGACGTACCTGGTTGTGCCCCCGACGACCGTGACCGGAACGACGCCGCGGCTTCGTCGACCGGGGTGAGCGGTGCCGCGCGGCGGGGCCTGGCGGAGGTGCAGCGCGAAGGCCTCATCGCCGTCCGACGTGTTCACGGCCGCCCTTGTCAGGGACGCGTCGGAGGGGCTGTGCGGGGACCGGGCCGGCCCTGGCGAAGGGCACTGGGCTGGTCGCCGGACGTGGTGCCGACCACGGCCCACACGGTCTTGCCGGGGCCGCGGCGGCGGTCGGTGACTCCCCAGTCGTCGGCCAGGGCGGTGACGAGGACGAGTCCGCGACCGGACTCGGCATCGGCGTCGGGGGCCGTGGGGACGGCGACGGGCGGCCGGCGCTCCGCGCGAGTGTCGGAAACCTCCACGCGCAGCCGCGTGCCGTCCGCCTCGGCGGCCAACCGGACGTGGAAGTCCCGGCCGGGCACCCGTCCGTGCCGTACGGCGTTGGCACACAGCTCGGCGGCGATCAGGGTCAGCGTCTCGTTGACGTGGCCGTCGTAGGGGTGGCCCCAGGTGTCCAGGCAGTGCGCGACGAACAGTCGGGCCAGGCGGGCGCCTCGCGGGGTGGAGGTGAAGGCCATGGCGAACTCGGTGGGCATCGTGGGACCGGAGGGCCGGTTCCGCTGGGGGGAAGGGCTGTGCATGCGGTCAGCGTGGCGGCTGGTCGGGCGTGTCACCAGCAGCGATGCCTGTACGGGAGCGTGCTGTACATGGGGCGGCGCGCCCGTGCGCGCTGTCCCACCGAGAGACGAGTCGGTGGCCGACACCGCGTACGACCTGAGTTTCGGCAGGCGCTGCGCACGTTCTCGCATCGCGCGTTTCCGGCGTACGTGACGCCGGAGAGCGATCGACCAGCAGGGTCCTGTGCGGCACCGCCGCGAACTCGGCCGGTCGGGTCGGGCTCCCGGTGGCGACGTCGCGGCCGCGGCTGAGGCGGTGGCCGGACCGGAGCGCGGCGCCGGGGCCTGCACGAGGGGAGGCCTCCCGGTCACCACCCGGCGGGAGAACGCGTCCCTGACCGCAAACGGGCGAGAGCATATGAGATCGCCCTGCCTCTGGCCTCCCCGCGATCGGTGGTCAGGTCCAACTCGTGAGGTCCCCGACGAAGTCCGCGTACGAACGGTTGCTGCCCCGCGGGGAGGGGATCATCTGGCGCTTCAGCGCCTCGCGGGCGACCGCGGGGCCGTCGCTCTCCCGGAAGACCGGCAGGCCCAGCCCCCGCTTGAGCTCCTCCTTGGCATCCTTGATGCGGCCGGTGTCCTTGTCGAGCAGGCGGTCGGGGACCTTCCAGCGCGGACGGACGTGGGGGAAGGCTTCGGGGAACAGCAGCAGCCAGCCCTCGCTCTCCCATGCGGCGAGGGCGAGTGCCGTCCGGAACCCCTGGCATTGGTCCGCGAGTTCGGCGGTGAGCGTTTTGCGGATCCGGTCGTAACCGGCGTCGGCGTAACCGTCCAGGTCCTCGTGGACGACGAACCCGATCAGCTCGGCACGCTGCTGGCGCGCCTTGGCCCGCGCCTTGCCGACCAGCGCTTTCACCGCGGCGGCCAGGTCCGGACCGGACTTCCTGCGCAACCGCACCGGGTCGTTGATGCGGACCAGCTTGGCCGCCGCGCTCAGGTCGGGCCGGTGCGCGCGTATCAGCGCGGCCAGGATCTCGCAGTCGTTCTGGTCCTCGCCGGCCAGTACGATGACGCCCCGTTCCTGCGCCTGGGACACCCGCCCGCCGCCATGCCGTCCTCTCGGAGTCACAGTTCACCCCCGGTGAGGTCGCCGCCCAGCACCCCGGAGAACCACAACTCCCCGAGGGGCTGTTCACCGGACTCCTCGACGATCTCCTTGACCTCGTCGACGGTGAGGGCGGGGATGATCGACGCGCCGTCCTCGTCGCGGTCGCACACGACGAACTCCTCCGGATACAACCGGTTCACCAGGGCGGGGGAGTGAGTGGCGACGATGAACTGCGTCCGCTCGGCGGCCTCCCGCAGCCGTTGCACGACGAGTTCCAGGGCCTGCGGGTGCAGCCCGTGGTCGATCTCCTCGATGCAGGTGAACGCGGGAGGGTTGGGGTCGTACAGCAGGGCGAGCAGTCCCAGAAGGCGGACGGTTCCGTACGACGCGTCCGCGAGAGGCGTCAGTCGGCGCAGGCCGCGCTCGCGCAGCACGACGGTCAGCTGGTCCGTGGAGCCGCCGACCTCCTCGAACTCGATGTTCTCCAACTGAGGCAGGACGGTCCGGGCGTCCGCGACTAAATCGTCCCAGATCTCCTCACGACCGCTCAGTTGGATCAGGAACCCGGCCAGGTTCTCGGCGTGCGGCGAGAGCGTCTCGAAGTCCGCCCCACGCAGACGGGTCGGCTGACGGGCGGCCGCCACGTCGACGTCGAAGACCCGGAACGACGACAGCCGGTCCGCGACCCGTGTCACCTCGTCGCCGCCGTCGGCGGGACCGAGCCGGGGCAGCGTGGACAGACCGCTGCTGAGCCTTCGGATGCCGAAGCTGCCGCTGTCCTTCGTCTGTCCCGCCCGCTCGTCGACGACGCGAGCTTCTTCGCCGGAGATGGTGATGCGGCGGCCACGCCCCTGTTTGCGTTTGAACGCGAAGCTTTCCTCACGCGACAACGTGTACCGCGTGCCTGCGCCGTCCCGGTTCGACGGCAGGGAGCGACGCCGGATGACGAGGTTGTACTCGTCCGGTGCGTTGAGCGACGCGTTGCTGGTCCAGGTCGCCTTGAGCTGGATGCGCATCGAGGTCGGCGGCCTGCTCCCGCCCCAGAAGGCCACTTCGTCGAACCCGCGGCGCGAGTCCAACGCCGGCTGGAGGTCGGTGCGGATGATGTCGGCGAGGAAGTCGAAGACCGCGAGCACATTGGACTTGCCCGCGCCGTTCGGGCCCACCAGCACGGTGAGGGGGCCGAGTGGCACGGTCACGTCCCGCAGGCTGCGGAAGTTCTCGACATGGAGTTCTAGCAGACGGCCGGGCATGGGCAACCTATCGAGTCGATGCACGGTACGGCGGTGACGGTGGCGCGAACGGCGGCGACGGGGCGTGCGTGCCGCCGCCCGAGCGATGCTCGTGGACGTCCCGGTGAGCGGGCATCGCGCCTCCTCCGTCGTGTCGTGCGTCCATGGACGGACGATGATCGACCGTCCGTGGACGATCGTGGCTCAGCGTATCCGCCCCACCTGACATCGGCTCAGCGATCCGCCACGGTCGCCTCCACCGGGCGTCGGCCCGTCCGCAGCGAGACCCGGACCGTCTTGCCCGGGGCCACTACGGCGGTCGATGACACCCCAGTCGTCGGCCGGCGCCGCCGCGACGAGCAGGCCGCGGCCCGGTTTCGGCGTCGGGCGGCGGGGGGCGGCGTCCGCGCGGTGGCGCCCGACGGCGTCAGCCCCGGCGGCACCGCTCCCGGAGTTCCGCGAGGACCGCCTTCTCACGGGAGTTGAGGTCACCGTCCACGGTGGCGACCCGCTCCGCCGCGTCGACGACGTCGCCGAGATCGCCCGGCTCGGCGTCCACGCGCTTCCACACCTCGGCCGGGTCGATGTCGACGACGTGCGCGAGCTGCTCGTCGGCCACCTCGTGCCGTTCCCGGACCAGCCGCACCAGGTGCCGCATCAGCAGCGCCTCGTCGTCCGCGATCTCGCGGTTCGCCCTGATGACGAGCCATGCGACCCACAGCATCAACTGCGGGTGCCGGCTGCGCTCGCTCATTCCCTCGGCTAGTTCGATCACCCGCGCCTCGTTCCGGAACACGGCACGCGCGTGCCGGCCCGCGAGCAGCGTGGTGTAGCGGTTCAGCAGGACGGCGAGGGGGACGCCGACCAGGGGGATACCGATCTTGATGACGTTGCGCTGCAGGAGGTGCTTCCCGACGACGGGGAGCGCCCTCCCGGCGCTGAGAACCGATTTCGAGTAGAAGCGCTTGACCAACGGTCGCACCAGGGCCGGGATCGCCTTCGCGACACCTTCGCGGGCAGCTTCCCCGCTCTTGATCGTGAACGCCACGCGGATGAGCTTCCACAGGTCCTCGGGGTCGTGCACGTCGAGCGGGACCCGGTAGAGCACGGAGATGTCGTAGGCCAGGCGGAGCTGGAGCTGGGTGAGGAACGCGACGTCGACCATCATGGTCGCCACGGCCGCGGGGACGGTCGCCGGTGAGGCACCCCCGAGACTCCCGATGGTGGCGGCTACGGTCGCCGTGTAGGCCCCGGCGGAGAGCCCTCCTTCGAGCGCGGCGTACCGGGCCGCCATCTTGATCCGCTGATCCACGATGGCATCCGCGGGCACGCCCGCGTACCGGTCCTGGAAGTACTGCCAGTCCACCTTCTCGGTGTACGAGTTCATGGCATGAGCGGCGAGCTTGGTGAACCAGTTGCCCGACTTGATGTCGTTCGCGCTCAGACTTTTGACGAAGTTCTTGATCTCGGCCTGCTCCTGCTCGACGACCTTCCGGTCGGCGGCGTCGTCGGCTTCGTCCGCGTCGATGTGGGCGGCGTCCGTGGGCGCGTCGGTCATGGTGAGTCCGCGTCGGTCATGGTGAGTCCCCCCAGGCTGTTCCGCGAGTGACCGAGGTACGGGGCGCGGACACCCCTGCTTCCCCGTCTCCGCGCGGTGATTCGGTGAGCGGCGCAACGGCTGCTCGTTGTCCCCTCCCTTGAGGCACAACTTGAGGCGCAACCCTAGCGCGCCGTCAGGCGGCCGGTGCCCTGATGGGACATGCGGGTGCGGGTGTACAGCCGGGGGCTGTACGCGGGAGGGCGGGCGCTCGTACGCGGTACGGGGGAAGCGGGGCCAAGCGGAGGGAAAGCGACGGAGGGTGTCCCTACAGTGAGCCGTGAGTGACGGACGGGTGCGGCGCCTGCGGCGGGACGAGGAGCGGGCGCCACCCGGCGGGCGGGTGAGGTGAGGGCACCATGGCGGTGCACGGGGAGAGCGAGACGGGCATCCTGCGGTGCTTCGGGCAGCAGGTGCGGTTGCTGCGGACGGCCCGAGGGCTGACGCGGGCGGAGCTGGGCGCGAAGCTCGGGTACAGCGAGGACATGATCGCCTCGGTGGAGCTGGGGCGGCGCATTCCCCGGCCGGAGTTCATCGACCGGGTGGACGAGGTGCTGGGGGCCGGCGGACTGCTGGTGGTGATGAAGGAGGAGGTGGCGCGGGCGAGGTATCCCGCCTTCTTCCGAGACGCGGCGAAGCTGGAGGCGGAGGCGGTGGAGCTGCACGTGTACGCCAGCAAGGCCGTGCCCGGCCTGTTGCAGACGGAGGAGTACGCACGGGCGGTCTGCGAGATGTGGTTGCCTCTGCTGGACCCCGAGACCGTCAACCAGCGTGTGAGCTCCCGTCTCGCTCGCCAAGTGATCTTCGACCGCCAGCCGTCCCCCACCATCAGCTTCGTCATCGAGGAGCATGTGCTGCGTAGGCCCCTCGGTGGGCATGCGGTCATGCGAGGCCAGTTGGAGGAAGTGCTGCTTCGCGCACAACAGAGGAACGTGGTCGTCCAGGTCATGCCGATCGGGTGCGTGGAACACGCAGCCCTGGACGGGCCGTTCACTCTGTACGAGACGCAGAAGGGGCAGCGGCTCGCGTACGTCGAGGCACGCAACGACAGCCGACTCTTCAGCGAGCGGAGGTCGGTGCGCGAGTACGAGGAGCAGTACGGCATCCTGCGTGCTCAGGCCCTGACTCCACGTGAGTCCCTGGGGCTCCTCGAGAAGATGCTGGGAGAGCTATGAACGCGGAAAGCGGGACGCAGGCTGAGACCAACCTGTCCTGGCGCACTAGCAGTTACAGCACGGGGTCGGGCGGAGAGTGCGTCGAGGTCGCTGTTACGGCTGCGGGTGTGCACGTGCGTGACTCGAAGCGGGTTACGCAGGGCGGCCCGGTGCTGAAGGTGGGCTCGGCGGCGTGGATAGCGCTGCTCAGGGCAGTCTGAACCGAAGGATTCGCGATGGTGGGTGCTCCTCGTGAGGGGCGCCCACCATCACTGTTGGGTATGTGCCTCAGCGCTTCGGCGGAGTCCAACGCCCGGCAGCGATCTCCTTGTCCAAGCGAGCTTGGAAGTGCGCGTGCGCGGCGCGCATCTCGGCCTCGCGGTCCGCCTTGTAGAAGGGGGGAACGTATCCCTCGGGAGGCGGAGTGGTATCAGGAGATTCGAGATACGCGAGAAGGTCGGGGTAACTTTCCTTGACTTGTTTTACACCCTGGGCATAATAGTCCCGCGTGATTCGATGCCCGGACGCGTCGAACCACATGGCGGACTCGTAATTCGAAAGCACTGGAAATCGAGCTCTATACATAGAAATAAGCGCGTCCGGGGGAATTCCAAGCCATACGGCTACGAGTGCATCAATTTCTACCAAAGCGGAGCGTCGAGCCCGTTCTGACCTCAACGGAGTTTCATATTCCCAGTTGTTCGATACTGCTCCCAGTGGTGAACTATCCGAAAGGCCAGGCCAAGGGATGGCCCAGTCCTCATATGCGGGCCATTGTGGGTCATAGAGTTCTGTCCAGAGAGGGGCGTAAGCGGCTGTCAAACAGTTCAATCGGAGCGTTCGGAGGAGAAGAGCGGAGGTCAGGGGATGCTGGGGATCTGCTCTCGGCATGGAGTAAGCATCGTTAACGTCGACGTGCTCGCGTCCTGAAGCTCGTAGAAGGTAATCGAGTGGGATGCTTGCCCAGAACCCTGCGTTCAGCGCAGTCCTTCGATTGTCGGCAAGCGCCATGGAACGAACGGCGTGGATGTGAGTAGGGCCGGGAGGAATTAGTGCAGCGAATAGGCTGCGTTCATTGCTTGATCCTGCCATTTCGCGCCACGCGAGTCGGAAATACTCGGTGTAACGCTTACCGTTCCATTTGTCTACCGACTTATCGAAGAAGTTGTAATCGCTGGTTGCTCTGTAGTTTGATCGGGGTACTGCATCCTCGGCGGTTTCCGGGAGGGCCCATGCGGTGTAATCTTTATTGCTCTTGCATGGAATATTTGGCTGCTTAGCTAGGGGAGTGGCGATAGAGATATGCGGCCCTTGGAGGACTACATCATGCCACGTAGATGCGTCAAAGGTGTCCCACTTGATGAGGCCAGACTCTTTGGCGCCTTTTTCGTCGAACCCTCTAGAAATATAGGGTTTCTCCGTCCCGAGTCGCTCTCTGATGCGCGCAAGTGAGGCAATCGCTTCCTGTTCGGCATTCGTGACTGGCGTGAGAAGCTTTGTTTCGTCTGTGGATCGTGTCTCTTCATTCAGGAGGCGGCTCCATTCGGCGAGCGTGAAATCCGTTACCTGAACGAGACGCTCGCGGTGCGGACGGAGATCCCATCCTCCTGCGTGTTTGATCCCGGGCAGGGGGCCCGTGCCGTCGTGTGTGAAGGAAGCTACTAGTGTCTGCGGATCGTAGAGCCAGTTGATGCTAGTGAAATTGACCGATTTGAACGCCCCGTAAATATGGATTCCAAATTGGATTTTCCAGTCAATCTCAGAGAATAGCTTGCGCATATTCTGAAAATGGGCGTGGAATTGCAGATGGTGGTATGCTGCCGACCTTAGCGCCCCCTCTTTTGTTCCGTTGAAATGGCTGTCAGGGTGAATCAAGCCGGAAATGCCGGTATGGGATGAGTTGTGCCATGTGCGGCACATGAAGGCTCTGTAGAGATCCGGTTGTGTGCCGGTTAGACGTGGGTAGGTAGACTCTTGGCTAAGGAATGAAACCATGCCAGCGTTGGAGCAGAGTTCATTTGTGAAAAAAATGCACCCGGGGTGGTTGAGAACCTCCGATTTTCGATTTCGCCATTCCGTCGAATTCGGCTTTTCTGTCAATGCGAACCAAGGTTCCAGCTCTGCAAGGACTAGCCTCTCCTCCCACCGAGGCCGAACCCAAGGCGGATTCCCCACCTGCAAATCAAACCCGCCCGCAGCAGCGAAAACGTGCCCGAACTCCAACTCCCAGTGAAAGAACCCCTGCCGCTCGGCCACATCCCGCGCGACCGCCGCCCACGGATACCGGGACTCCAGCGAGTAGAACCGCTCCATGCCCATCCACTCGGGCAGTTCGTCCTCGTACCGCTCCAGCTCATCGAGCGTGTCGAACTGGGCCACCAGGGAGTCCGCCGGCACGTCGTGCGTGCCCAGCAGGGATTCGGCGAAGTCAAGCCAGTCGTCCAGGGAGGCCAGCGGGATCACCGGGCGGCGTTCTCCCTTGATCCGCTCCTTGCGGCTGCCGCCCCGCGTGCCCTTGGACTTGACCTCGACGACCTGGACGTCGCCGAACAGGTCCGCCGCCTCGTACGTCTCCGGCGCGGGCGCGCCCGACTGGCCAGGAACCGAGGCCGGGGCCGACGGCACGACCCACTCGCCCGACTGCGCGGCGACCTGCGCCGCCCGCGCGTACGCCTCGTGCGTGCCGTCCAGCAGCGCGGCCTCCTGCACGGGCCAGAACCACAGCGCGCACCACGCGTCCATCAGCGTCTTCAGCCGCCAGTACGGGGTGTCGACGGCCTCCAGGTCGGCCTTGACCTTCTCCCTGGGCACGGCGACCTCGGGGGAGCGCAGCCAGCCGTTCTCCGCGCCCCACACGTCGATGCGGCGCGAGATCTCCCGTTCGGAGATCTCCAGTCGGCGCACGACCAGCCCCCACAGGTACTCGGCCCGCCGCGCGAGTCCTTGGAGCCGCTTGGTCTGGGTGGCGTTGGGGGACTTGGTGATCGCCTTGCGCCAGGCGGCGAGGGCCTTGGCCTCCTCCGGGGCCAGCGCCTTGGCCTCCTTCTCGGCGGCGACCGCGCCCCACTCCTTCGCCGGGAGGAGGAAGTGGTGCACCGCGCCCTCGAGGAGCGGGGTGCCCGCCAGGGCCTCCGACAGCGGGAAGCGTTCCGGGGTGGTGCCCAGCCAGCCGCCCTTCTTCAGCTTCTCCGCCGGGTAGATCTCCCGCCGGCCGCCGATGAGGGAGTTGCCGCGCCGCAGGTGCAGGCCGAACCAGGGGGCCTCCATGCCGGGGTGCATGGTGTTCAGCCACAGCGACACCTCCGCCAGCTCCACGGCGGTGTCGTTGAGGTCGACGCCGTAGGAGTTGTGCAGGGCGATGTACGCCTTGACCTTCTGGAGTTCGACCGCGTACTTCTCGGTGTCGATGGCGGTGCCGAGTTCCTCCTGGCGGCGGCGGAGGTACTCCGCGGCGACCTGGTTGATCGCCTCGTTGAGGAACGCGCCCGAGCCGAGCGCCGGCTCGCAGATCTTCCACTCCAGCAGCTCGCGCGCCTCGGTCTTGGTGCCGTCCTGGTCCAGGCGGTGCTGCAGGGCGAGCTGCACCGTCACGCGGGTCAGGGACTCCGGGGTGTAGTAGGAGGCCGAGGTCTGGCGGTCGCGGCCCGACAGGCGGTACACGAACTGGCCCGGCGCGTACCGCACGCGCCGCTCCTCGCCGGTGTCCTCGTCCCTGTGCCGGACGAACACCTCGTCCGGGTACTCGTCGGCCTTGGACGCCGGGATGAGCCAGGAGCCGTCCTTCGGGTCGCCGTTTCTCGCGACCTCGTACAGCTCCTCGCCCGCGACGAAGCCGGTGTAGGACATCAGGCCCTCGTACACGGCGCCGAGCTGGTTGATGCCGAGCTGGGCGTAGGAGATGAAGCCGCCGCGCTCGCGCTTCTTGCCGCGGGTCAGCATCAGCAGGCGCAGCACCCGGTACAGGGTCTCGTTGCGCAGGCGGGTGTCGATGAAGCGCTCCTGGCCGTCGGCAACAGCGTCACCCTCAATGTCGACGCGCGGGTCGGGGACGCCGTACCGGCCGATCAGCCGGATCGCGTCCGGCTCGAAGAGCTTGGAGTGCAACGGCTCGAAGCGCAGGCCCACGTCCTCCGAGGTCTTGCCCGGCACGATGTTGGCCGACTCCGCGTCCGTGCCGTGCGTGCGGCGCGGGCGGTGGCCCTCCTGGACCTTGCGGAACAGCAAGTCCAAGGACTCGTAGAGGTAGAAGCCCTTGCGGGACTTCTCGTCGACGAGGTCGCGCTCGGCGATCAGCTCGCCGAGGCGGCCGAGGCCGTAGCCCATCTGGTACTCGGGATAGTCCGAGGGCAGGATGCCCAGTTCGGGGCGGGCCTCGGCGTACAGCAGGAACAGGATGCGGTACAGGTAGCGCAGCGACTCGCGGGTCAGCTGGCGGCCCAGTTCGGGGAGCTCCTTGACCTGCTCGGGGCGGACGCCGGCCTCGCGCAGCCGGTCCAGGACCTCGTTGGCGATCAGTTCGACGCTCAGCCGCAGGCCGTCGCGCAGCTCGCTGGAGACGCCCACCGCGTGCTTGGTCGACTTGTCCAGGAGCGTGGCGAGGGGGTTCTCGCCGCCCTCCTCGGGAGTGCGCAGCGAGTCGGCGCCGAACAGGGCGGCCACCGTGTCGAGTTCGCCGCCCGCCTTGGTGTCGTTGCGTTCCAGCGCCGTGTCCAGCGACACCGCCAGGTAGCGGCCCTCGCCCCAGGCGGCCCGGTCGGCGAGCACGACGACGCCGCCGACCAGCAGCAGGACGTAGCGGGGGGCGTCCTCGCAGGCGAACAGGAAGGAGGCGAGCTTGGAGCCGGTGGTGAGGGTGTGCTGGCCGTCCAGGCGCACCTCGTCCAGGAGGCGTCCGGCGCCGTCGGGGTCCAGGGCGTCGTCGGGCTCGGCGGACCAGCCGCAGTCCAGGGCGACGAGGTCCTTCTCCGCGTGCGCGACTGGCACCTCGTAGGTCTGGTCGGCGCGCACGACGGTGAGTGTCCCCGGCTTGGCGTCGTAGCCGAGGGCGCGCAGCACCTGCGCGTTGAGCGCGCGGACGCGGTCGCGCCACTCGGGGGCGTCGTACGTCACGGCGTCGTCGCCGGTCGCCGCCTGCTCCTCGGCCATCGTGAAGTAGGAGCGGGCCGCGAAGTAGGGGCGGCGCAGCGCCCGCAGGCCCGCGCGCGGGGTGACCGGCAGCGCGCCCTCGGGCCGCTCGGTGCCGGCGGCGTCCTCCTCGCGCTGCTTCCACTCGGCGAGCAGACCGGACTTGAGGTCCTTGGGGAGGACCTCGGCGAGGTAGTGCGCGGAGAAGTAGTCGCCGCGGTTGACCAGGCTGTCGTACGTCATCTTCAAGAACCTCTGGGAGATGCGGTCAGGCGGCGTGGGCCGTGGTGGGGGCCAGGACGGCGAGCAGGCGCAGCATCGGGCGGCCGGTGGTGAGCAGGGAGTCCGCGAGGGAGGCGAGGCGTTCACGGGTGCCGGTGGACGCGCCGCCGCTCGTCAGCGTCGGCTGCTCCCACGAGCCCAGGCGGGCCTTGTACTCCTCGATGGGCTTCCTGAGCGGCTCGTCCCACGCCTCGCGGTGGAGCTCCAGGAACGCCTCCGCGGTGTCCAGGACGCCGGGGATCGCCTCGGCGAGGCGGGCCGTGTCGTGGGCGAGGCCCGGGTTCGCCATCGTCGGGCCGACCTTCGCGCGGCGCAGCACCGCCACCATGTCGTCGTCGACCCCGCCGTCCGCGGTGACCGCCATCCACTTGACGACGGTCGGGCGGCCCAGCGCGTTGGAGTAGATGCCCTGGACGAGGTAGGTGGGCTGCGGCACGTCGGCGGTCAGCACCGGCGCCTCCTGGCGGTCCAGGCGGACCAGGACCTTGTCCGTGAGCCACTCCATGACCGGGTGCAGGTCGGTCAGCAGCGAGATGTCGGGCCAGCTGGAGGTCGCCGAGGCGCGGGCGCGCTGCAGGCTGTGCTCGGCCAGCCGCCGGTTGAAGGTGACCTTCAGACGGTCGCGCAGGCCCTGCTCGCGGACGTAGTCCGGGGGCAGCGCCTTGAGGCGGTGGACCAGGTCGGGGGGCGGGACGAAGGAGAGCAGGCCGGTCTCGGGGTCGACGGACAGGTCCAGCCGGTCGTGGGCGTCCGGGTAGACCTCGCGCAGTGCCTCGTCGAGGAACTCGCGGGCGGAGGCGAACAGCCGGGGCACGTGCGCCCTGGGCACCGCCCCGCCGCCGTCGCCGCCGCCCGCGTCCGTGGTGGCGGCGTCCTCCTCCGGGTCGTCGTTCACGGCGCCGAAGAAGTCGGCGAGGAAGTCGTCCACGCCGTCGTCGGCGCCGGCGCCGGAGGCGCGGTGGGTGTCCAGGGACTCGTCCACGGTGCGGCCCCGCAGCAGGTCCTGGATGAGGGACTTCTCCTCGGCCTCCGCCCGGTACAGGCCGGAGACCGCCTCCGCCGTGCCCAGTGCCTGGTGGGCCTGGGCCTCGCGCTCCAGCAGGCGCTCCGCGACGAGCGTGTCGTCCTTGGCGCCGTCGACGGAGCTGGTGAGGATCAGCGCCCGGAACTGCGGCTGGTGCGCCTGCCCGTAGCGGTCGATGCGGCCGTTTCGCTGCTCGATGCGGATCAACGACCAGGGCACGTCGTAGTGGACGAGCTGGTGGCACTGGCGGTGCAGGTTGACGCCCTCGGAGGCGACGTCGCCGGTGAACAGGATGCGCACGGGCGTGTCCGCGAGGCCGAAGTCCTCCACGCACTGCATCTGCTGCTCGTCCGACAGGCCGCCGTGCATGACCCGGGCCGCCTCCTGGGCGGCCTTGCCCTTGAAGCCGAGGGCCTGGGGCACGGTCCGCGCCAGCCACTCCAGGGTCTGCACCCGCTCGGAGAAGACCACCACCCGGGTGTCGGACTTCGGTCCGACCCCGATCTCCCGCAACTGCTCCAGCAGGGCGCCGAACTTGCCCGAGTCCTCCTCCGTCATGCCCGACGCCAGCTCCAGGAGCCGGTGCAGGGCCGCGCGCTCGGCGGCCGTCACCTGAGGATCGTCCTTCTTCTCCAGGGTCTTGATGCGCGTGGCGACCGTGGCCTTCAGCGCCGCGTGGGAGGAGAGGAAAGACTTCAGCAGCGTGTACGGGAAGAGGGGGACGTCGCTGACCGACTTCGCACCGTCGGACGGCAGCCAGACCGCGGCCAGCTCCTCGAAGATCCTCTCCTCGGCGGGCGTGGCCGCCACCCGGATCGAACGGGAGGGGCCGCGGTCCGCCCACTGTCCCTTCATCTGCTCCCGCACCTCGGGGCTGACCTTGGTACGCCTGATGAACAGGTGCTTGATGTCCTCGGCGCGGTAGTGCTCCGGGTCGCGGATCGCGGCCGGGTCCAGCAGGGAGATCAGCTCGGCGAAGGAGCGGGCGTCGCCGTTGTGCGGGGTCGCCGAGGCCAACAGCAGGGCGTCCGTGTGCGGGGCCAGCGTGCGGGCGAGCTGGTTGCGCAGGGACCCCTTGTTGATGAGGTTGTGCGACTCGTCGATGACGACCGCGTCCCAGCTGATCCGCTCCAGGTGGTGCTTGTACTGGTCGGTGTTCTTCAGTGTGTCGATGGAGACGATGACGCGCTTGAAGTACGTGAACGGGTTGCGGCCCGCGGGGATCTCCCGCTGGATCCGTTCGATGCCCACCGAGTCCAGGCGCACCAGCGGGATCGCGAACCGCGTCCACAGTTCGTGCTGGAACTGCTCCAGGACGTGCTGCGGGGTGACGACGAGGATGCGCTCGCCGCGGCCGCGGCGGATCAGCTCGGCGAGAGTGAGGCCGATCTCCAGGGTCTTGCCGAGGCCGACGACGTCCGCGATGAGCATGCGGGGGCGCAGATTGCGGCCCGACAGGGCTAGCTGCGCGGGGCGCTGCTGGTAGGGGAGCGGGTCCAGGAGGAAGGAGTCCCTGAACGCCAGGCCCCGCTCGGCCTGCGGCAGCGGCGTCTTGCGCAGCACCGCCTCCAGGAACAGGCGCGAGCGGCGGAAGTTCGGCGAGTCGTCCCGCACCAGACGGGTCCGCCTCGGGTCGAGCAGCTCGATCCGGTCCAGAGCGGTGAAGAACACCGCCTCCTGGTCGCGTACGAAGTCCGACGCGCCCACCGCCTCGATCCGGGCGCCGTCGTGCTCGGTCCGCGTCGCATTGCGCACCAGCCACACCTCGTCCCTCACGAGGATCTGGGCGCCCGGCGGGAACAGGGCGTCCTGGTCGCTCGTCGCGGGGGCGGTGCTCAAGTCGGCGGTCACGCGGGTGCCTCCTGTGGGCGTTCGTGTCGATGGGGTGGGCGCGTCCCGGCACGGGTGGCCGGCGGGGGCGGTCGTCGAACCGGCGGTACGCGTCGTCGGGGAAGGGGCCTTGCGGCTCGGCGCGGCAGGGGCCGGATCGGTCTCAGAAGGGAGCCGCCGCCGCGTATGCGGCACGGAGGCGCTCGGCCGTTCTACGGGCCTGGAGGGAGTGCCGAAGGGTGTGCGTGCCTTCCTTGGACCGCTTGGGCGCCGTTGGCGGCCGGCTCGGTACCGGCTGTTCGCGACGGGTGCCGTCGATGGGACCACGCCGAACGGGAGGCGTGTGGCCGGAGGAGTCCTGGACCGCCGGGTCGGTGGGGCCGGGGGTCTCGTCCAGAGCCGGGGCGGCCGGGGAGCCGGAGCCGGGCATGGTCGGCGCGTGCTGGGCAGCCGGGGCGACCTCCGTGTCCGGGGCGTCGGTCGCGGGGACCGACCAAGGGGAGGTCGGGGAGGCGAGGGAGTCGCCGGTCGGAGCGGCCTTGTGCCGTTGTCCCGCGGTGTGCGCGGTGAGCCTGCGACGCGCCTGGGCGATCTTCATGCCCTGGGCCTCGATCACTGAGCGGCACTGCTGCACCACATCGGTCAGAGAGGGCCGGTCCTCGGCGCTCTGGGCGAGCATGCCGGTCAGGAGGGGCATCAGTTCGTCGGGTGCACCGGAGAGGTCAGGCGCCGTGTCGGGGTCGGTGACGAGGTGGAACACCATGTACGGGGTCGCCGCCTCGTGCGGGTAGTGGCCCGTCGCGGCGAAGAGCAGCAGCGCGCCCAGCGCGTAGACGTCCACGGCCGCCGTCAGCGGCTTGACGCCGGCGGCCTGCTCCGGGGCCATGCAGATCGGGGTGCCGACGACCTGGTGAGGGGCGGTGAGGGAGACGTTCGACTCGGTGAAGGCCGCCAGGCCGAAGTCGATGATCTTCGGGCCGTTCGGTCCGAGCAGGACGTTGGCCGGCTTCAGGTCGCGGTGGAGCAGTCCTTGCGTGTGCACGGCCGCCAGCGCCTCGGCGAGGACCGCGCCGAGCGCCGCGGTGAGGACGGACGGCAGCGGTCCCTGCGTCTTCACGTGCCGGGCCAGGTCCGGGCCGTCCACGTACTCGGTGGCCAGCCACGGCTGCTCCGCCTCCGCGTCGGCTCCGAGGAACGCCGCGATGCGGGGACCGTACACGGTCTTCAGCACCTCGATCTCCTGCGCGAACCGCCGGCGGGACTCGGAGTCCACGACCGATGGCTTGATCACTTTCACCGCGGCGGGCTCACCACCGGGCGACTCCCCCAGGAAGACCTGGCCCATGCCTCCCTGGCCGATCCGGCCGAGGAGTTCGAAGTCGCCCAGCACGGGCGGGTCCTCGGGGTTCAGGGGCGTGATCTGCACGTGTGTCCTCGAAATTCGTTCATGGCGAGCGTCCGATCAGCCGCGATGCGCGCCTGGAACACGGTAGTGGATGCGGTCGGGAGCGGGAACGCCGTTTGCGGAACGGGGATGTCAACCTCTGCGGGTGAAGAAAGTGTGAAGCCTCCTGTTCGTACGTTGGGCCGCGCGGGGATGTGGTCGTGGTCACACGGCGCGGCCTAATGGGACGCGTCGCCGCTCGGCGGAGATGACGTCGCTTTCCGCGACGGCAGCAGCTGCCCGCCCGTGAGCCCGCCCGCCAGCAGCCGTGCCGTCTCCTCCGCCAGCAGGGTCGCCCGCCGTGCCTCCGCCCGGAGCTCGTGCACGTGCCGGAACGCCTCCCCGTACCGCCGCTGCTCCTCCAGCGGCAGCAGGGGCACGCGCAGCCGGCCCGGGCTGACCGTCAGCACCGTGCTGCCCGTCGACGCGCCCGCGATGTTCTCCTTCGCGCCCAGGAACCCGGCGAGGAACCAGGCGTCCAGGCGTGCCGGGTCCGGCCGGAACAGGTGGACGTGGGGGCCGAGCAGCGCGCCGGCGTCCTCCTCGCCCGCGACCCGGGCCATCGGGCCGTCCCCCCTCGCGACCGCCCGCACGAGGACGTCCCCGACGGCGATCACGGGGGCCGTGTCGTCGTGCAGCCCCGTCGAATCTCCCGTGGGGCCCGATCCGGCCGCGATGTCCGAGCCGGTGAGCACCGCCCGCGTCTCGGGTTTCCGACCCCCGCCGGTATCGCCGCCCGCGGCCTGTGCCCGGGTGCGTACGCCGTCCGGCTGGGTGCGCAGCAGGGTGAGCGCCCCGCCGCGCGCGAGATCGGACGCCGTCGCCGTCCGCCACTCGCGGGCCGCGGCGCCCGCCGCGCTCCACTCCTCGTGGCCCGCCGTCCGCGCGAGGGATCGCGCGGCCTCGACGAGGTGCCGGCGGGTGGCGCTGACCTCGGCCGACAGTTCCGCCGGGTCGATCTCGGCCCGTGACGCCCGTACGAGCCGCGCCGGGGTCAGGTCCACCACCTCGTCCAGCAGGTCCACCACGCCGACCGCGTGCGCGACACCGGGCTCGCCCTCGAACGTGTCCGGGCTCTTCGTGAACGCCCGCCACGCGTCCAGGGCGCGCGCCGTGATCCCCTCCCAGTCGACGGAGGCGGACCGGCTTCCGCCCCGAGTCCGCCCGGTCACCGCCGTTCCCCCGCGTCCCGCCGCCGTCGCCGTGCCGGTCGCCGCGTCCGCCGCCGTGTCCACGAAGAGCACCGACTTGCGTTCCGGGCCGCCCGGTTCGGGTCGCTGCAGCACCCACACCTGAAGCCCGATGTGCAGCGGCACCGACGCGCCGGGCGGCAGCGCGATCACCGCGCGCAGGGCCCCGCTGCGCACCAGCTCCGCCCGTACGCGACGGCCCGACGCGCGGCCGGCCGTGGCGGGCGGCAGGAGCAGGGCCGCGTAGCCGCCGGGGGCGAGGTGGGCGAGGGCATGCTGCACCCAGGCCAGCTCCGACTCGGCTCGGGGCGGCACGCCGTACGCCCAGCGCGGGTCGTACGCCAGCTCGTCGTGGCCCCAGTCGCGGACGCCGTACGGCGGGTTGCACAGCACCGCGTCGGCGAGCAGGTCGGGGAAGGCGTCGGCGCGGAGACTGTCGGCGGCGCGCACGGTGACCGTTGCCTCCGGGGCCGTCAGCAGCAGGCTCACGGCGCTTCGCCGTGCCTGCACCGGAAGCGCGTCCTGGCCGCACAGCTCGTGCGCGCCCCGGCGGGCGGCGGCCGCCAGCAGGGTGCCGCTGCCGCAGGCCGGGTCCAGGACGCGGGCGGGGGAGCCGGGGATCAGGTGGGCGAGCAGGTCCGCCAGCGGTGCGGGGGTCCGGTACGCGCCGGAGGCGGCGCTGTCCTCCAGCTCCCGCTCGGCGAGCACGCCGAGCGCGGCCTGGCCGCCCTCGTCGCGTACACACGCGTACAGCGCGCGCAGCACCGCCGCGTCGTCCGCCTCGAAGCGGACCGTCTCCGCGGCCGGTACGACGTCGGCCGCCGAGGCCGCGTCCTGCTGGGCGCGGGCGGCGAGGTCCGCGTCCGGCAACCGCGTGACGGCCGTCAGCTCCTGCGGTGGGCGGCCCGCCGCCGCCAGGACGAGGAGCGGCAGGCCCTCCGACGTGCCGCCGCCGCTCTGCGCGTGCAGGCGCAGGACCGTGCGGAGCTCCTCCGCGGGGCTCGCCGCCGAGGCATGGCCGCGCGAGGCGAGCCAGGCCCGCACCGCTTCCAGGTCGTACAGCGGACTGCTCTCCGTGCCGCCGGACGGCTCGGGGAAGTCCTCGTGCCGGCGGCGCCAGTTGCTGACCGTGGCGCGCGTGACCCCCGCGATGCGGGAGATCTCGGCGGCGGTCACCTGGGCGGATGGCTGGGGCATGACGGAAGTCCTGAGCCTCTCGGTAGCGAACAGTCAACAACCTACAGCACCCGTCAAATCTGTCAACGTGATTGACGATGCTTTCAGTGGTGTGGTTCTCTGGCTCTGCTTCCGAGTGGAAGCCGCTCACCGCAACTCCGGGGGGAGTCCCATGCGCCTGTCCATGCCGACCGCCGTCGTCGAAGGCACCCAGCTCACCGTCATGCCGTTCCGCGGCGACGCCGTCGTCGGAACGATGTCCGTGCCGACGCTCGTCCAGCTCGTCCCCTCGCCCCGCGCCGAGGAGGACCCGCGCAGGCTGAAGAACGCCCCGGGGCTGGTGCGCCGGCACGCCGAGCTGCGGGCCACCGTGCAGCGCACGCTGAAGTCCTCGCAGAAGGGCAAGAACGTCGGCCCGTACGCCGAGTACATCGCCGCCGGCATCAAGGGCGAGCTCGGCGCCGCCTGGTCCACCCCGCCCGTCACCCTGTGGCACGCCGGACCGCTCGCCGCGCTCAGCGATGAACTCGTCCCCGGCACCGGCCTGCGCACCCTCACCGTCGCGCCGGGCACGATGGTCATCGCCATCGACGGCGAGACCCAGACGACCGCCTGGCACGACCTCTACGACGACCCGGAGGCGTACGGCCTGACGTACCCCGAACTGGCCCAGGTGCGCCTCCCGTTCGAGATGTACGTCGACCTCGCCCCGGCCGACGCGCGGCAGATCTTCTACGACCGCAACGTGCAGGGCGTGGCCGTCGCCAAGAACCTGGCCATGTCCATGGACCAGCGCGACTTCGGCACCCGGCTCGCGCACCTGGTCGCCGACTCGGTCAAGGTCGACGTGGACGGGCAGCGGGTGCCGTTCGCGCGACTCGTGAACGTCAGCAAGCGGCAGGTGTCCGCGGGCGACCGCGAAGTCGTCACCCTCTCCGCGCTGCGTGCTCTCGTCGTCACCGCGCTCTACGGGCGCAACGGCCTCCAGCGGTCCGCCGAGTCCGTGCACGAGGACGAACTGCCGACGGGGTACCGGCCCGAGCAGGTGGAGGCCGCGGTCGTCCCGATCCTCGGACAGCTCATCGGCCGCCACGCCCGCGACTTCACCGAGCGCAGCGCCATCACCGCGCCCGCCGTCCTCGCCGGCCTCGGCATCGCCGCCCACCACACCATGCCGTGGGCCGACCCGGCGACCGCCTTCCGCGCCGACGACCTGGTCCGCCTCCTCGACGGGATCCGCTGGGAGCGGGAGGCGAAGTACTGGGACGGCGTCGCGGCCAAGACCGGCACCTCCGGCCGTCTCAACTTCAGCGGCGGGGTGAAGGACTCCGGCGGTCGGGTCGCCGACGCGATCCTCTACCCCGCCACCGAGGCGGGCCGGAAGATCCGCGGCCGCTGAGCCCGGCCCGCGCCCAGGACGTCCCCGTCACGAGCTCGCATCACCGCATCACCGCATCACACCACCGCATCGCACGCACCGCGCACCAAGGAATCGGAGCACGACCATGACCTTCCAGCAGCCCTCCCCGCCGGCCGGCCACGAATCGCAGGGCCCCTTCGGCCCCGGCGCGCCCGCCGGCCCGGGACAGCCCGCCCCCAGCCGCAGACGGTGGCTGAAGTACGGGGCTGTCGTCCTGGTCTCCCTCTTTGTCGGGGTCGGCATCGGCAACAGCGGCTCGGCGGAAACCGGCAAGGGGGCCGCGGAGGCCGGGCCCCGGCCCAGGGTCACCGTCACCGAGAAAGCCGACGCGGCCGCCCCCAAGGCGGCCCCCACCGTCACCGAGACCGAGACGGTCACCGCCAAGCCGAGGAAGACCAGGAAGCCGGGACCGGCGACCGGCTTCCCGGGCGAGGGCGAGTACCTCGTCGGCGAGGACATCAAAGCCGGGACCTACAAGACGGCCGGTCCGGACGGGGGGTTCGGCTGCTACTGGGAGCGGGCCAAGGACGCCAGCGGCGAGTTCGGCTCCATCATCGCCAACAACAACCTCGACGGGCCGGGGCGCGTGACGCTCAACGACGGCGAGTACTTCAAGACGAACCGGTGCCAGGAGTGGAAGAAGGTCGGCTGACGCCCGGGCCGGGGCGACCGTCACCGTCATACACCATCGACAGGCACCCTACCTGCGCGTTCATGCTTTCCACGGGGGGAGTACGTGAAGTCTTCACACACGGTTACTCTGTCGGCGTGTACGACATGACCGACCCGGTCGCCGCCCGCCGCGCGGCGATAGCCGCCGAGAAAGAGCGCCTGGCGAGGGCGCGGGAGCGCCGGCTGAGCCGTGAGCCGGCCGGTGCGAGCGGCTTCGCCCAACGCAAGTGGCGCTGGCTGGGCGTCAACGGGGGCGAGGCCGTCGAGACCGTGCTCGCCGTGCTGAAGGACGTCGTCGAGGTGTCCACGCTGACGGACGGCCAGCGGGACGTCCTGGAGCGGGCCTTGGGCGGGACGCCGGACCGGGAAGCGCTGCTTCCGGCGGTCCGGGCCGGTCTCGCGGCGCTGGAGCCCGAACGCGTCCTCGGCCACCTGCGTGCTCTCTGGGACGCAGGAGTTCGCTGGCTCAACGAGCCCGGGTCGGAACGGTGCCGCGTTCTGTGCTCGACCGCCCCGGGGACCGAACTCGTCAACGTCCGACACCGGGCGATCTCGGGAGGGCCCGCTTTCTCCCTGTTCGCCGCGGCGGCCACCCGGGGCGTGATTCCCGTGCCCAACGCGCATCTGCCGCACGTGCTGCCGTGGGCGCCGCTGTCCGTGATCGACGATCTCGTGGACCACGGCGGCCTGATGGCGGAGGACCGGCCCTGGGAAGTCCGGAACGAGGCCGACGCGCTCTATCTGCGCGCTCGACTGGCCCCTTCGTCCATCGGTCCGCAGGAAGCCGCGCGACTCGGCTGGGAGGACTTCCTGCGTCGCCGCGCCTTCCTGAGCGGTGACACGATCGTCCGTCGGGAACCGGAAGACGTCTGGGACCTGCTGTACGACGTGCTGGCCGATGCCCACCTGCCGTCCCTCGACGCTCTGGACGCCGTCCTGCCGCGCGCCCAGCAGATCGAGCTGCGCAACCTGAAGTCGGGTGCCCTCAACGGGCAGTGGGCCATGGAGACGGTCCGCGACAAGGGGCTCTGGAAGCTGATGGCCGCCCTGTGGCGACCGGCCGAGCCCGTCGATCCGGCCCGCAGTGCCTTCCATGCCCTGGTCGCCCTCAGGCGCGCGTACGACCTGGTCAAGTCCGGGGACATGGAGGCGGCCGACCGCCAGGTGGACGCCTTCCTGCGGAAGCGCGCCGCCGAGTCGCTCCCGGCGGAGCTGATGAGGGAGGCATACACCCTGGCGGCCTACGTGGCCGCGGTCACGTCTGCCGGCGCCGACGGGAGCGCGAGACTCGCCCTGGCGGAGGAGCACGCGCTGAAGGCGGCGGAGAGGGGCGGTGCCGTGGCGGAACGCAACCTCGCCCTCGTCCGGACGTGGAGGGACACGCCGAAGAACCGGCGGGGGCAGGTGACGAACCCGTTCCTGGAGCTCGGCCTGGACCATGCCGCCGACGGATGGGAGCGACACTGCCGGGACCTCTTCCGCCGGTACGAACGCGCGGGGGACCAGGCGAGCCAGGCACGGGTGAACCAGGCGGAGGACCGCATCCACGACGCCCTCCGCCATGAGGCCGGCCTGGACGTGTTCTTCCGGCTCCCGCTCGACCGCTCCCTCTACGAATTGCCGGAAGCCGTGCCCCGGCAATTGGTGCCCCCACTGGAGCCGATCGCCCGCCGCACCTCGCTCACCAGCGGTGCGGACCTGGAGACCATCCGTGCCCGGGCGGCCGTCGAACTGCTCGACGACTTCCGAAGCACTGCCCCCCACCTCGACCGGCACGGCCCCACCCGCTGACGGTCCATCCCCCGACAGACGACGCACGACGGTGAGCGAGGCGCAACCAGCCCATGGCCCCGAACAGAAGAACCGCGGCACGCCGTGGTGAGAAGAAACCCCCCAAGAACGAGCGTGCCCATCGCCGCTGCCCGCACTGCGGGCAGATACAGCCGGGCAAGGACCGCAAGGACGCGCCGCACAAGCCCGCAGGGCTGAGGCACCGCAGAGCGAAGCAGCAGGCTGCCGAGCAGCCCGCCGTCGCACAGCAGCGGGCCGTTCCTCGGGCGCCGGAACCCATCGACGCCAAGACGATCATCCAGGGCGTGGTCGAACGGATTCCCGCAGCTCTGGAGGACACAGCCGTGGGCGGTGACGTCCCGGCCACCGGCCTCAACGTGGCTGTGCGCAAGGCCGTGCTGGACGAGTTCCGGACCCGGACCCAGTTCGCGGGACGGCTGGCGGAGATCGACGCGCTGCTGTGGGCGCAGACGGACCACGGTGGCGAGCTCGTCAGCGGCACGCTGCTGGACCATCTGCGGCAGATGCGCATCATCAGGATCACGGAACCGGAGGAGAGTGACCGGTTCGTCGTCACGGAAGGCGAGGGCGAAGGCCTCGAGGTGCTGCGTCCGGCATACGTGGACGAGCTGACCGGCAAGGTGATCATGGCCGGGCATCTCCGGAGGGTTTCCGCGCGCACCGGCGCAGTGGGGGGAGAAGAGTGACGACCGGCATCGACTTCGGCACCACCAACTCGGTGGCCGCACAGTGGAACGGCGAGTACGTCGAGGTCCTGGAACTCGGCGGACAGGGACTCGACGCCGACTGGAAGCGGCCCGGCTTCGAGCTGCTCTACCCCTCGGTGGTGGGCACCAGTTCCCTCCGTGACGGCGCCCTGTTCGGCTGGGAGGCCAAGCTCCGCTCGGAACAGGCCGTCGAAGCGTGCAAGCGCATGCTGCGCGAAGAGCCCCTCGTGACGATCGGCGGGCGGCGGTTCGCCGCGACCACCGCCGCCGCCGGGGTCTTCCGCTCCATGGCCGCCGCCGCGGAGGACGAGGCCGCGACCGAGATCACGGAAGCCGTGATCACCGTCCCGGCCAACGCCACCGGAGCGGCCCGGTTCCGTACCCGTGAAGCGGCGCGCGCGGCGGGCATCACGGTCAAGACACTGCTCAACGAGCCCACGGCCGCCGCCATCGCCTACGCCCACGCCGTGGAGGAGGACGGGGAGTTCCTCGTCTTCGACTGGGGCGGCGGAACCATGGACGCCACGCTGCTCCTGCACGACGACGGCTTCTTCGACGAGAAGGCCAGCCGCGGCGTCAACCGGCTCGGCGGCCTGGAGATCGACGCACGCCTGCGCCGCATGGTCCTCGACCGGGCGCCCGCGCGCAGGGCGTGGTCCGAGTCCGAGCAGCGCCAGTTCGCTCTCGACCTCGAACGCAACAAGATTTTGCTGTCGTCCCAGGAGTCCGTGCGCGTCACCACCCCGGACGGGACCGTCGTGGAGATCGGCCAGGACGAGTTCTCCGCCGAGATCCAGGACCTCATCAGCCGGGCCCTCGACCCCGTCGAGGCATGCCTGGAACAGGCCCGCATCGACCCGCGCGAGCTCACGGCCGTCCTGATGATCGGAGGCAGCAGCCAGATCCCCGCGGTGCGCGAGGCCGTGGCCGAGGCGCTGGACTGCGAACTGGTCGCCCCGGAGCTGTGCGACCCGATGACCGCGGTCGCCGAAGGCGCCGCCATCACCGCGGCGGCCATGGACGGTGAACTGAAGAGCATCATCCGCGTCGTCAACACCCATGCGCTGGGCACGGTCACCAAGGACCGTCACGGCAAGCGCGCATTCAGCGCGCTCATCGACCGCAACCAGCGGCTGCCCCAGCAGCGGACCAAGTCCTACCAGCCGTCCAAGGACGGAGTGCGCAGGCTGACGGTGGAGGTATGGGAAGGGGACCCCGACCGGCCCGTCGACCACCCCGACAACGTCAAGCTGACCGAACTCGTCCTGGACTACCCGCAGCGGTCCCAGGCGGAGGACGGTGTCTTCGACCTGGAATACACCTACAGCAAGGAAGGGTTGCTGACGGTGAAGGCAACCCTGCAGAAGACCGGCGAGGTCGTCCTCGACGGCGAGGTCAGGGTCTTCGGCGACAGCACGGTCCCGCCGGAGATCGAGAAGGAGCTGAAGGCACTGTTCGCTCTGCGCTCCGCGGAGCGTACGGCGCCCAGACCGACCCACCCCCAGCGGGCCACCGCCACCGCTCTACCCGGCGCGCGGCCCGGCGGCCCTCAGCCGAAGAACACGTCACCGTCCCCGGCCGTGCTGGCCGCCCTGGCCAAGAAACCCGCTCCGGCGACCATGCAGCAGCCCGCCGCCCTGGTCGTCGACGGGTCGAACCTGGCATGGAACGGCCGCCCTTCGCGCGCCGCGGGCGGCCGCCCGAGCTTCCTCGCCCTTCAAGCGGCCGTCAAGTCACTGCGCTTCAAGAACCCGGACAGGGACATCCACGTCGTCGTCGACGCCACGCTCCGCCATGACGTCACCCCGGAGGAGCGCCCCTTGGTGGAACAGGCCATCGCAGCCGGCACCGTGGTCCAGCCGCCCGCCGGCACCGAGGGACGCGGAGACGCCCTGGTGATCAGCATCGCGGAGGAGATCGGCGGCGTGATCGTCTCCAACGACAACTTCGCGCCCTTCCAGAAGGCCCACCCCTGGCTGCTGGACGTCGGCCGGGTGCTGGGCGCCACACAGTCCCAAGGGGTCTGGGTGTTCAACCCGCGCAGACCCAATCCCGTGGGGACACGGCGCCCCCACTGAGAGAGACTCCGCCGTCGGCTGGGGTGTGTGGCGAGCGGGCGGGCGGCCCGGACGGGCTGCCGGCCGGCGCCGTCAGACCGCCTGCACGGCGGGGGCCGGGCGGACCGGTCCCCCCGTCGTCGCCGACGGACCCCGGTCCGCGAGGGCGCGCGGGACCGGTGGGTGTGCTGGCGCTGCGGACCGGGAGCTCGTCAGAGCTCCGTTTCCCGTGCCTGCTCGCCGGTGGCGACGGCGTGCGCCTTCTTCACGTGGTTGGCGATGCTCGCCGGTGCGCCGGTGTAGTCGCACGACGGACACTTCCGCCACACGCCCTCGGAGACGGCGCGCGCGCTCACCGAATGCCCGGGGCCGTACCCGTGCCCGTGGAGCAACTGGGCGACCGAGGAACCGTATTCCACCGCGAGCAGGGCCGCCTCCGCGACCTTGTCGTGGCCGGGAGCGAAGAAGGACCCCGGGCCGACCTTCCTGGCGCAGCCGCACCAACAGGTGCCGGTCGGAGTCAGCTGAGGAAGAGGCTTCGTCGTCATGACGTCACGGTAGGTCAATCAAGCCGCGCACACGGTCACTTCGCTGTGTTCGCGGTGGCCACAGCGGTGCCGTCCGGCACCGTACGGCGTGTGTGGGGCGGCTGGGTCCGGTCACGTGCGGGCGGAGGCGTCACCGCCCGGCACCGGCCGGGCCAGGTCCGGGTCGCCGAACTCGGCACGCAGGGCCTGGAACGCGGCGACCTTGTCCGCGCCGAAGCGGCGGACCTGGGCGGCGTACTCGTCGGCGGTGAGGAACGCCGACGGGCGGGACTTGGAGTGGAACTTGTCCGCGTACATCACCAGCCGCTCCTCCTCCGTCTCCGCCAGGTAGTCGGCCGGAGGCAGGGGCAGACCCTGGCTCAGGACGTCGTGCCGGGTGAGGCCGACCCCGGTGTGGTGGGAGCAGAACCGGCGCAGCGGCTCGGGGAAGCCCTCCTGCTCCAGGATCTCGTGGCCGAGCAGTCCGTGCCGGATGTACCGCGCGTGGTCCAGCCGTCCGGCGGCGTCGTAGAGGCGGTACACGCCGATGTCGTGGAGGAGGCAGCCGGCGCGGACCAGTTCGGCGTCGAGGTGACGCAGGCGCGGGGCGGACAGGAGCTGCTCGGCGATGCTCCAGACGATCTCGCAGTGCGTGTGGACGAGGGCGAACGCCTCGGCGGTGGGCGCGTACTTCTCGTGCAGCGCACGGATCTCGTCGGGTCCCGGAATGCTCATCCGGCGAGCCTAACAACCGCCGTGGAACGGCCCGTACCGTCCTCCTGCCCCCGGGCGCCCGGCCGGTCCGGGCGGGGCAGCAGCCGGTCCGGGACGCAGCGGCCGGGACCTGGCAGCACACCGGTGCCGGTCGCCGTCAGCGGCCCGAGGGCACCAGTTCCCGTACCCGCCGGACCGGCGCCGGGCGCACGATCCGCGCGTTGCGCCGCAGCCACAGCACGTCCCGTCCGAAGGACCACAGCAGGGAGCCCAGGGCCAGCAGCACGATCGCCAGGTTCGCCGGGCGGGGCAGCAGGCCGGCGCCCGCGACGAGCAGGCAGACGCCCTGGATCGCGGCGACGGTCTTGCGGGCGAACGACGGCGGCAGCGGGGCGGTCAGCCAGGGCGCGACCCGGGCCGCGGCGACGAACGCGTACCGCATGCCGCCGATCAGGAGGACCCAGGGGCCGAGCTGCATGGAGACGTACACGCTGAGCACCAGGATGAGGAACGCGTCGACCTCCATGTCGAAGCGCGCGCCCAGCGCGGAGGAGGTGCCGGTGCGGCGGGCGACCTTGCCGTCCACGCCGTCCAGCAGCAGTGCCACGGCGGTCATCGCGACCAGCAGCGTCACCGGCGGCGCGCTCGCGAAGGAGTCCGCGACCAGCGCGGTCACCCCGCCGACCAGGGTCGCCCGGCCGAGCGTCACCCGGTTCGCGGGCCCGAAGGAGCGCAGGGGGGAGCGGTGCAGGGCGCGGGAGAGGACCGCCCAGGTGGCGAACGCGAACGCCAGCCCCGTCAGCCAGCCGGCCGGCCCCATGCCGATCGCCGAGCCGAGCAGGGCGAGCAGCAGGACCTGCACGCCCGCTCCCACAGCGGTCTCCTGCTGGAGCCTCGCGCCATATGTGTTGTTCAGGGCCACCGCACACCCTCCGGCCGAATGACAGAGTCGATCAACGCCGCGTACTGTGCGCGGCCTGTGCACTTCTCGGTACGTGAACAACTTGCCGATCGTTCAGGAGGATGCCGATGAACCGTTCCGCCCGTGCGTTCTGGCTGCGCTCGCCCGGCCACGGCGAGCTGCGCGACGTCACCCTCGCGGAGCCCGCCGAGGACGAGGTCCTGGTGCGCGCGCTGTACTCCGGGGTCAGCCGGGGCACGGAGACGCTCGTCTTCCGCGGCGGGGTGCCGGAGAGCCAGCACGCCGTGATGCGGGCGCCGTTCCAGGAGGGCGACTTCCCGGGCCCGGTGAAGTACGGCTACCTCAGCGTCGGCGTGGTGGAGGAGGGACCGGCCGCGCTGGCCGGCCGCACCGTCTTCTGCCTGTACCCGCACCAGAGCCGCTACGTCGTCCCGGCGAGCGCCGTCACCGTGGTGCCCGAACGGGTGCCCGCCGGGCGCGCCGTGCTCGCCGGCACCGTCGAGACCGCCGTCAACGCCCTGTGGGACGCGGCCCCGCTGATCGGCGACCGGATCGCGGTGGTCGGCGGCGGCATGGTCGGCTGCGCCGTGACCGCCCTGCTCGCCCGCTTCCCCGGCGTCCGCCTCCAGCTCGTCGACGCCGACCCGGCCCGCGCCGGCGTCGCCGAGGCCCTCGGCGCGGACTTCGCCACGCCCGCCGACGCCCTCGGCGACTGCGACCTCGTCGTGCACGCCAGCGCCACCGCGGCCGGCCTGACCCGGGCGCTGCAACTCCTCGCCCCGGAAGGCACGGTGGTGGAGCTGAGCTGGTACGGCGACCGGAGCGTGACCGTGCCGCTCGGCGAGGCCTTCCACTCCCGCCGGCTCACCGTGCGCAGCAGCCAGGTCGGCACCGTCTCCCCGGCCGCCCGCCCCGGCCGCACCTACGCCGACCGGATGGCGCTCGCCCTCGACCTGCTCGCCGACCCGGCGCTGGACGCGCTCGTCACCGGGGAGAGCGCCTTCGAGGAACTCCCGTCCCTCATGCCGAGGCTGGCCTCCGGTGAGATTCCCGCCCTGTGCCACCGGATCCGGTACGCCGAGAACGGCCTGACCTGAGAAAAGAGTGAGAGACGACTGAACACGGGGAAGCGAGGAGCCGTACTACACGGCATCCCCCTGCGGGCAAGGGCGGGGGGACCAGAGGCGCCGCACCTGGAGGGTCGTCCGTTGTTCAGCATCACCGTCCGCGATCACATCATGATCGCCCACAGCTTCCGCGGCGAGGTGTTCGGGCCCGCGCAGCGACTGCACGGCGCCACGTTCCTCGTGGACGCGACGTTCCGGCGTGAGCAGCTGGACGAGGACAACATCGTCGTCGACATCGGCCTGGCCACCGAGGAACTGGGCGCCGTCGTCGCCGAGCTGAACTACCGCAACCTCGACGACGAGCCGGAGTTCGCCGGCGTCAACACCTCCACGGAGTTCCTCGCCAAGGTCATCGCGGACCGGCTCGCCGAACGCATCCACAAGGGCGCCATGGGCGAGGGCGCCAAGGGCCTCGCCGGCATCACGGTCACCCTGCACGAGTCGCACATCGCCTGGGCGAGTTACGAGCGTGGCCTGTGACCGACCTGACCGTGGAGCGGGCCCGCCTCGCCTATGTGCCCGCCCAGCCCACCGCCGTTCAGAACGCCGGAATCATCCCCATGTCCCTGCGCACCGTGCACTTCGTGATGCCGGGCGGCGTCGACGACCCGGCCGCGCCCAGCGGCGGCAACGCCTACGACCGCCGGGTCTGCCTGGACCTGCCGGGCTTCGGCTGGCAGGTCGCCCGGCACGCCGTCCCCGGCGCCTGGCCGAGCCCGGACGGCGCCGCCCGCGACCGGCTCGCCCGCACCCTGCGGGACCTGCCGGACGACACGGTCGTGCTGCTCGACGGCCTCGTCGCCTGCGGCGTCCCGGAGATCGTCGTCCCCGAGGCCGCACGGCTGCGGCTGGCCGTCCTCGTCCACCTGCCGCTCGGCGACGAGACCGGCCTGGACCCGGCCGTCGCCGCCGACCTGGACGCCCGCGAGCGGGCGGTGCTGCGGGCGGCGCCCGCCGTGATCGCCACCAGCGACTGGGCGGTCCGCCGGCTCGTCTCCCACCACGGACTCGCCCCCGGCCGGGTGCACGTGGCCGCGCCCGGCGCCGACATCGCGCCGCTCGCGCCCGGCACCGACGGCGTCTCCCGGCTGCTGTGCGTGGCCGCCGTGACCCCGCGCAAGGGGCAGCACCGGCTGGTGGAGGCGCTGGCGGCGGTCCGGGACCTGCCGTGGACCTGCGCGTGCGTCGGCGGCCTCGGACACGACCCCGAGTACGTGGCGCACCTGCGCGAGCTGATCGCCCGGCACGGCCTCACCGACCGCCTGCACCTGACCGGCCCGCTCGCCGGCGCCGAACTGGACGCCGCGTACGCCGCCGCCGACCTGATGGTCCTCACCTCCTACGCCGAGACCTACGGCATGGCGGTCACCGAGGCCCTCGCCCGCGGCATCCCCGTCCTCGCCACCGACGTCGGCGGTCTCCCGGAGGCGGTCGGCCGCGCCCCGGACGGGGGAGTGCCCGGCATCCTCGTCCCGCCGGAGGACCCCGCCGCGCTCGCCGCCGAACTGCGCGGCTGGTTCGGCGAACCCGACGTGCGCCGCCGCCTCAAGGCCGCGGCCCGCGGCCGCCGCGCCGCGCTCGACGGCTGGGCGGCCACCGCCCGCAGCCTGGCCGTGGTCCTCGGCCGGCTCCCGCAGGCCCAGGGGAGGACGGCATGAGCGGACCGGGTGCGTCGCAGCCGGTGACCGCCGCAGCGGTCCCCGCAGCGCCGGCGGCGGGCGGGCCCGTCCCGTCCCGGCCGGCGCCGGGCGGACCCGCGCCGAGCGGGCCGGGTCAGGAGGAGTTCCCGCACCGTGCCGGGGATTCGAGGAGCGAGGAGGTGGCGGCCGTGGCCGTCGGCGTGAACACGGGCGTCCGCGACGGAGAGCCCGGTACGGGCGGCCCCTCGGACGCCGGGGCGCGGACCGGCTCCTCGGGGGCGGCGGCCGGCGGCAGCGGAGGCGCCGGGTCCCCGGTCATCCCCGGCGCCGGCCCCGTGGCCCGCCCCGGTGAGCGGCCCACCGTACGGCTGCGGGACGGCGACCCGGAGGAGCCCCCGCGGTACGCGCCCGAGTGGCTGCAGCTGCGGGAGGCCGCCGACGCCGCCGCCCGCGCGCCCGAACTGCTCGACCCGCTGCGGATCCGGCTGGCCGGCCTGCCGGGCCGGACGGGCGGACTCGCCGTGCACGACCTGGGCTGCGGCACCGGCTCGATGGGCCGCTGGCTCGCGCCGCGCCTGGACGGCGCCCAGCACTGGGTCCTGCACGACCGCGACCCCTACCTGCTGCACTTCGCCGCCGTGGCCTCCCCGCGCTCCGCCGCCGACGGCAGCCGCGTCACGGTCGAGACCCGGCGCGGCGACGTGGCCCGGCTCACCCCGGACGCGCTGACCGGGGCCGCGCTGGTGACCGCGTCCGCGCTGCTCGACGTCCTCACCCGCGAGGAGGTCGGGGCCCTGGCGGACGCCTGCACCGGCGCCGGCTGCCCGGCCCTGCTCACCCTCTCGGTCACCGGGCGCGTCGAACTCGCCCCCGCCGACCCGCTGGACGCCGAGATCGCCGAGGCGTTCAACGCGCACCAGCGGCGCACCGGGCTGCTCGGCCCGGACGCCGTCAGCGTGGCCTGCGAGGCGTTCGCCGAGCGCGGGGCGACGATCCGCGTGCAGCCCAGCCCGTGGCGGCTCGGCCCCGAGCAGGCCGCGCTGACCGAGCAGTGGCTGCGCGGCTGGGTGGGCGCGGCCGTCGAGCAGCGGCCGGAGCTGCGCGAGCGGACCGAGCGGTACCTGGAGGCCCGGCTCGCCGCCTGCGCGGCCGGCACGCTGCGGGTCACCGTGCACCACAGCGACCTGCTGGCGCTGCCCCGGCCGACGGGCGGCGGGGCATGAGCGCGCGGGCGGCCGGCACGGCGGCCGCCGGCGTACGCGCCCGCACGGCGCCCGCGGCCCCCGCCCGCACCCGCGCGGTGGCCACGGAAGCGGCGCCCACGGAAGCGGTGCGCGGGCGCCCGGAGTCCACGGACGCGGCCCCCGCGCACCCCGCCCGCCCCAGAACGGCGGCGACCGACCCGACCCCCACCCGCGTGCCCCCCACGGCAGCACCGCACGCGCGCGTGGTCGGCGCCGCCCCCCTCCCCGGCGCGGCAGCGGACGCCGGCACCGTCCGCACCGCCGACCCGGACGGGCCCCCCGCTCCCGAGCCGCCCGCCACCCCCCGGCGGCCCGGCTCGCGGGCGGTGCGCGCCCACGTCGGCACCGTCGTCGGCGCGGCCATCCTCGGCGTGCTGCTGTGGCGGCTCGGCACCGGCGTGCTGGTCGACGGGCTGCGCCGGATCGACGCGGGGACGGTGCTGGCCGCGCTGGGCATCGGCGTGGTCACCACCGTGTTCAGCGCGTGGCGCTGGCAGTTGGTGGCCCGGGGGCTGCGGCTGCGGCTGCCGCTGGGCCCGGCCGTCGCCGACTACTACCGCGCCCTGTTCCTGAACGCGGCCCTGCCGGGCGGGATCCTGGGCGACGTGCACCGGGCGGTCCGGCACGGGCAGAGCGCGGGCGACCTCCGGCGCGGGGTGAAGGCGGTCGTCCTGGAGCGGGTCGCGGGTCAGGCGGCGCTCGCCGTGGCCGGCGCGGCGGTGCTGCTGACCCTGCCGTCGCCGGTGCGCGCCGACGCCCGCGGCTTCGCCCCGCCGGCGGCCCTGGCCGCCGTCGGCGCGCTCGCCGTCGTCCTCGCCGTCCGGATGAACCGCGCCCCGGCCCGTGGGCGCGGCGCACTGCGCCGGACGCTCGGTGAGGCCCGCCAGGGCCTGGCGTCGCGGCGGAGCGGGCCGGGCGTCGCCCTGTCCTCCGGGATCGTCCTGGCCGGGCACCTGACGATGTTCGTCGTGGCGGCCAGGGTCGCCGGCTCGGCCGCCCCGGTGGCGGAGCTGGCGCCGCTCGCGGTGCTGGCGCTGCTGGCCATGAGCCTGCCGCTGAACGTCGGCGGCTTCGGTCCCCGCGAGGGCGTCACCGCGTGGGCGTTCGGCGCGGCGGGGCTCGGCGCGGACACCGGTGTCGCGGTGGCCGTCGTCTACGGCGTGCTGAGCTTCGTCGCCAGCCTGCCCGGCGCCGTCGTCCTCGCCCACCGCTGGTACGAGAGCCTGCGCACCGGAACCCCCACGCCGGCGCAGGGTCCGCGCACCGGGACCCCCGCCCCCGCGGAGGGTTCGCGCACAGGAACCGCCGCGCCGGACGCTCGTCCGGTGTTCGCGGACGGTCTGCCGTCCGGGGCCGCCCCCATGGGTCCCGGCCGGCAGGCCCTCGTCCCGGCCTATTCCCGCCCCGCGGCGGCGGAGGTGAGCAGCGCGAAATACGGTGCGAACGATTCCGTCAGGCTCGCCAGCAGTTCCTTCCCCTTTTCCGCCGAACCGAGCGAAGGACGGCCGATGACACCCGATTCGGTATAGGCGGACATTCCCACGGTGAGCAGATGACGGCGGTCGTCGGCGATGAAATCGGCGGACTCGTGACCAGGGCGGACGAATTCGGGGTGAGCATGCAGCAGGATCGACGTCTCGATCTCCCCCGCGTGCATGTCGGTGAGGAGCGAGGTGACCACGCCGGCCCGTTCCCGCGCCGTCTCCCAGTCCTCGGCGGCCGGGTACAGCGCCATCCGCTCGCCCCGCGCGGACGCCTCCTGGACGACGTTGCCCAGCACGTAGTTGCCGCCGTGCCCGTTGACCACGACCAGCGCGTCGACCCCGGAGCGGCGCAGCGACGCCGCGATGTCGGAGACCACCGCGTGGAGGGTCACCGAGGAGATGCTGACGGTTCCCGGCCATGCCGCGTGCTCGTGCGAGCAGGAGATGGTCACCGGAGGCAGCAGATGCACCGGGTACGCTGCGGCGATCTCCCGTGCCACGGCGCACGCGACGAGCGTGTCGGTCGCCAGCGGAAGGTAGGGACCGTGCTGTTCGAAGCTTCCGACGGGAAGGACGGCGACCTGTGCTGACACGCCCGCCCCCCGCGTCCGCACGTCCTCCGCGGTGTCCGTCGGCACCACGCCGTCCGCCACCCCGTGTGCCGCCGTACGCGCGCCCGAACCACTCATCTTTTTCACGGCCTTTCGTCTCTGCTTAGGAACAGATCATGACAGAAAACACCGGCGTCGACATCGGAGTGCTCGGCAAGAAGACCCCGCGGCGATCGGGCGCGGAACGCGTCGTGAATGCGCCGCTGCCCACCGTCTACGGGGATTTCCAGGCGATCGGTTACCTCGACCACGACCGCGGCGACGAGCAAGTGGCCCTGGTGTACGGCGAAATAGGCGCCGAGAACGTTCTGGTGCGGCTCCACTCGGAGTGCCTGACCGGGGACGCGTTCGGCTCCCGGCACTGCGAGTGCGGCGACCAGCTGGAGGCCGCCATGCGCTCGGTCGTCGACGAAGGCAGCGGCATCGTCGTCTACTTGAGGGGCCACGAGGGCCGCGGCATCGGACTGCTCGCCAAACTGCGCGCGATGGCCCTGCAGGCGGAGGGCCTGGACACGGTGGAGGCCAACCTGGCGCTGGGCCTGCCCGTCGACGCCCGCGACTACGGCGTCGCCGCGGAGATCCTGCGCGACCTCGGGGTGCGCTCGGTCCGGCTGATGTCCAACAATCCGCGCAAGCGGGAGGCGCTGATCCGGCACGGCGTCCAGGTCACCGAGCAGGTGCCGCTGCTGATCGAGCCGTGCGAGTCCAACATCACCTACCTGCGGACCAAGAGGGAGCGGATGGACCACCACCTGCCGCACCTCGACGCCGTCGCCCACGGCTCCTGACCCCCCGCGGCCGGACGCCGCGTCGCCGATCGGGCGGGCCGCGCGGCGCCGGAGGCGGCGGCGTGATCCTTCGGGCCCAAGTGGTCATCTCCGGCGGCGGGGTGATGGGCACGAGCATCGCCTGGCGCCTGGCGCGCGCCGGTGTGCGGGACGTCGTCCTCGCCGAGCGGGCGAGCTCGCCGCCGGGCGTACCTCCAACGAGGCGGGCGTGCGGCTGCAGAACTCCCTCGGGGGCGCCCAGCCGCCTGCTCGCCCCCGAGGACGCCGGCCGCCCCTGGGCGCGGGCGGTGGGGGCGATGGTCGGCGCGGATCTGCCGGTACGGCCGCTGCGCCGGCCGATCGCCGTCACCGGACCGGTCCCGGGCCCGCCCTCGCACGCTGCCCGCGACCATCGACCTCACCACCGGCCTGTACGGCCACCGGGAAGGCCCCGCCCTGCCGGACCTGCCCCGCACAGGCGCCGGCGGTCGGCGAGGTCGTCCGCGCCCTGTGCCTCGGCCGCGTACCCTTCCTGGACATCCGCCCCCTGAGCGCCGACCGGTTCGCGGCCGGCGCCCCGCGCCCGGAGGTCGACCTGGTATGACCGAGCTGCACCTGTGGCTGCGCCACGAGCCCCGCGCGACCGAGCGGCGCACCCCCGTCGTCCCCGCCGACGCCCGCCGCCTGGTCGACGCCGGGGCGACGCTGACCGTCGAGGAGTCCCCGCAGCGGATCTTCCCGATCGAGGAGTACGAGGCGGCCGGCTGCCGGCGCGCCCCGGCCGGCTCATGGGTGTCGGCGCCGCGCGACGCCGTGATCCTCGGCCTGAAGGAGCTCCCGGACCGGCCGGCCGCGCTGGTGCACCGCCACGTCTACTTCGGGCACGCCTACAAGCGGCAGCCCGGCGCCGCCGAGCTGCTGCGCCGGTTCGCCGCCGGCGGCGGGGCGCTGCTGGACCCGGAGTACCTGGTGGACGACCAGGGCCGGCGGCTGGCCGCGTTCGGTTTCTGGGCGGGCTACCTGGGGGCCGCGCTCGCCGTGCTCCAGCACCGGGGCCGGCTGCCGGCCCCGCTCGCGCCCACGACCAAGGACGACCTGGACGCGGTGCTGCGGCCGGCCGCCGGTGACGCGGAGTTCACGGCGCTGGTGATCGGCGCGCTGGGCCGCAGCGGCCGGGGCGCCGGGGCCGCCTTCACCACGGCGGGCGTCGAGGCGACCCGCTGGGACCTGGCGGAGACCCGCGACCTGGACCGCGCGGCGCTGCTCGGGCACGACGTCATGGTGAACGCGGTCCTCGCCACCACCCGGGTGCCGCCGTTCCTGCGCGCGGAGGACCTGGACTCCCCGGACCGCCGGCTGCGCACCCTGTGCGACGTCACCTGCGACGTCGGCTCCCCGTTCAACGTCCTGCCCGTCTACGACCGCACCACCGACTGGACGCAGCCCGTGCGCCGGCTGCGCACACGGCCCCCGCTGGACCTGATCGCCATCGACAACCTGCCGTCCCTGCTGCCCCGCGAGTCGAGCACCGACTTCTCGGCGGCGCTGCTGCCGCTGCTGCTCGCCTTCGGCACCGGTGGCGCCTGGCGCCGCTGCCTCGACCGGTTCCACCGGGCCTGCCGCGAACTCGGCATCACGGAGGGGGAGTCCCGTCATGACTGACCGCGTCCCGGGACCGGGTGGTGCCCGGTGCCCCTGGAGGTGGACGCGGGCGACGGCGGTGGCTGGACCGGCGCCTACCTGCTGGACCTGACCGGTGACGCCGAGGAGTCGGCGACGGCCCGCTGCGCCTCCCGCCCGCTCGCCCTCGGCGTCCGGCACACCCTGGACGGCAGCCTGCCCGGCGAACTCGCCGATAACGGACCGGAGTTCACGCTGGCCTCGGCCAGTGGCCGGAGCGGCCGGAGGGGCGGGAGGGGCCGAGTGGCCGGTGGCCGGATCGGCCGGCCGGCGGGTCAGTCCGCCAGCGCCGCGTGCACCAGCCGCCGCAGCTCCGGGAAGACCTTCAGCGCCTTCGGGCGCACCTGGCTCATGAACTGCACGGTCAGATCGTGGGCCGGATCGACCCAGAACGCGGTGGTGGCCACGCCGGTCCAGCCGTAGGAGCCCCGGTGGGAGGGGGCAAGAGTGCGGGAGGGGTCGGTGACCACCGAGACGTTGAAACCGAAACCGAGTCCGTCGTTGCCCGGCTCCCGGTGGACCGGGGCGCCGAACGAGCGGATGGTGGCCCCGCCCGGGAGATGGTTGCGGGTCATCAGCGCGACCGTCTCCGGCTGGAGCAGCCGTATGCCGTCCAGCTCGCCGCCCCGGCGCAGCATCTCCATGAACCGGTGGAAGTCGTGGGCGCAGGAGACCAGGCCGCCGCTGCCGGACAGGAACCGCGGCCGGCCGTGCACCGGCAGCCCCGGCACCGGCTCGATGCCTCCCGCGTCCGTCTCGCCGTACAACTCGGCCAGCCGCCCGGCGTGTCCGGGCGGCACGTGGAAGCCGGTGTCGCGCATGCCGAGCGGGCCGAGGATGCGCGCGGCGAAGAACGCGTCCAGCGGCTGCCCGGACACCACCTCGATCAGCCGGCCCAGCACGTTGGAGGCGACCGAGTAGTTCCACTGGGTGCCCGGGTCGAACTGCAGCGGCATCCGCGCGTACAGCTCGACGGTCTCCGAGAGGTCCTTGCCCGGCGGCACCGAGAACTCCAGGCCCGCCTCGCGGTAGAGGGCGTCGACGGGGTGGCGGTGGTAGAAGCCGAACGTCAGTCCGGCGGTGTGGGTGAGCAGGTGCCGGATCAGGATGGGCCCGGCGGCCGGGCGGGTGCGCACCGCCTCGCCCGTTGTGCCCTCGTACACGCGGGGGCCGGCGAACGCGGGCAGATGGCGCTCCAGCGGGTCGTCCAGGGACAGCCGGCCCTCCTGCGCCAGCAGCAGCACGGCGACCGCGGTGACCGGCTTGGTCATCGAGTAGATCCGCCACAGCGTGTCCGGCTCGACCGGCAGCCCGGCCGCCACGTCCCGCAGGCCGTACGTGGTCAGGTGGGCGACGCGGCCGCCGCGGGCCACCGCCACCAGATAGCCGGGCAGGCGCCCGGCGTCGACGTGACGGGCGAAGTGCCGGTCCAGCCGCTCCAGCGCGGTGGCGTCCAGCCCCGCCTCCTCCGGTTCCACGTCCTGCCGCAGCTGTGCCATCGCTTCCCTCCGGTCGCCTCGTCCGCGTGCGTCCCGGCAGGCTCCGCCGGACCGCACCCGCTCCTCATCGTCGCGCACGACCGCCCGCCGGGAGCGGTGCGCCGGGGGTGCGTGAGCGACGCGACGCCCCGCGGGCCGGGCGCCGGCGGGGCGTCACGGCGGGGCCGGGCCCAGCGGTGCCGGGATCGCGGGGAATGCGCGGACCGTGCCCGCGGGTTGACCCGGATATGACTCAGGACCCCACGCAGGACGCGCTGCTCCGGCTGCTCTCCGAAGGCCACGGCGGCGTGCTGGTCACCCTCCGGCGGGACGGCCGCCCGCAGCTGTCCAACGTCAGCCACGCCTACAGTCCCGAGGAGCGGATCATCCGGATCTCGGTCACCGACGACCGCGCCAAGACCCGCAACCTGCGCCGCGACCCGCGTGCCTCCTACCACGTCACCAGCGCGGACCGCTGGGCGTACACCGTCGCCGAGGGCACCGCGGAGCTGACCCCGGTCGCCGCCGACCCCGGCGACGAGACCGTCGAGGAACTGATCCGGCTCTACCGGGACGTCCTCGGCGAGCACCCGGACTGGGACGACTACCGGGCCGCCATGGTCCGCGACCGCCGCTTGGTGGTGCGGCTGCACGTGGACCGCGTCTACGGCATCCCGAAGAGCTGACCCGGGGCCCGTGCGATCCCGGCGCGCCGCCACGGACCCGCCCGCACCAGCGGCGCTCACGGCCCGCCCGCACCGGCGCCCCGGCCCCGCTCACGGGCTCACCGCCACCGCCTTCGGGGCACCGGTGGCAACGTAACCGGCCGCGTTCACGGGCCCGCCCCTCCGGGACGCGCCGACGGGCTCACCGGCCGGGCCCGCCGCTCGGGGCGGTCGTCGCGTCGGCCGCGGTCTCGGCTCGCGCTCACGCTGTCCCGGCCGTCCGCGCCTCGATCGCCCGCAGCACGGCGACCATGTCCTCACCGCCGTACCCCTGCGTCACCGTCTCCTCGAACAGGCTGTGGCAGACGTCGAGGAGCGGCGAGGCCAGGCCGGACTTGCGGGCCGCCTCGGCGATGAGCCGGTTGTTCTTCAGCACGTCCAGGGCCGCCGCCTGCACCGAGAAGTCCCGCTCGCGCAGCTTCGGCGCCTTCATCCGGGAGACGCCGCTGGCCATCGGGCCCGCGTCCAGGACGTCCAGGAACAGCCGGCGGTCCAGGCCCTGCCGCTCGGCGAAGTGGAAGGCCTCGGCCAGCCCGGTCACCAAGGTGATCAGGAACAGGTTCACGGACAGTTTCATCAGCAGCGCGCCCGGCGCCGGGCCGCACACGAACGTCTCCCGGCACATCGGGGCGAGCAGCGGCCGCACGGCGGCCACGGCGCCCTCCTCCCCGGCGAGCATGGCGACCAGCCGTCCCTCCTCCGCCGGCACCCGCGACCCGGACACGGGCGCCTCGACGTACCGGCCGCCCGCGGCGCGGACCTCGGTCTCCAGGGCGTGCGAGTACTCCGGCGAGGTCGTGCCCATGTGCACGACGGTCCGGCCGGCGACCCGTGCGGCGAACGCGGGGGTGCCGCGGCCGAGGACGGCGTCGACCGCCGTCTCGTCGGCGAGCATCAGCAGCACCACGTCCGCCCGCGCGAACACCTCGCCGGGGTCCGCGGCGACCTCGGCCCCGGCCGCGCGCAGCGGACCGGCGCGCTCCGGGGTCCGGTTCCACACCACCAGAGGGACGCCCGCGGACGCCAGACGCAGGGCCATGGGCCGGCCCATCACTCCGAGACCGATGAAACCGACCTGCATGGGACCGCCCTCCGCTGCCGCGGGCCGACTATGACAGTGGTCATAGTAGCGGGCGTTATGACACCGGTCATAGGGTGGTCGTGAGGAACGGAGGTCGGCATGGCACAGGCGCGGCACGGGCCGCGGGAACGGATGGTCTTCAGCGCGGCCCAGCTCATTCGGCGCGACGGGGTCACCGCGACCGGCATGCGCGAGGTCGCCGCCCACGCCGGCGCACCCCGCGGCTCGCTCCAGCACTACTTCCCGGGCGGCAAGGAGCAGCTGGTCAACGAGGCGGTCGGCTGGGCCGGCCGGTACGCGGGCCGGCGCATCGCCCGTTTCCTCGCCGGGCTGGAGGAGCCCACGCCGAGCGGCCTGTTCGCGGCGATGGCCGCGCAGTGGACGCAGGAGTACGACCGGGACGGCTTCGCGGCGGGCTGCCCGGTCGCCGCGGCCACCGTCGACTGCGCCTCCTCCGGAGACTCCACCCGCGCGGCCGTCGCCGCCGCGTTCGACACCTGGCGGACGCCGCTCGCCGAGGCCCTCACCGGCATGGGGGTGCCGGCGGCCCGCGCCGAGTCCCTGGCCACGCTGATGATCAGCGCCCTGGAGGGCGCGATCCTGATGGCCCGCGCCGAACGGGACGTCGGGCCCCTGACGACGGTCGTCCGCGAACTCGGACCGCTGCTCGACGCGGCCGCGGCCCCCGCCGGACGACCGCGCGCGGAACGGGAGGCCTCGCGCGCGACGGCTCAGGAGCCCGGCACCGCGGACCCTTCCGCCGTCAGGTAGGCGATCACCATGTCCCCGAGCATGGTCCGGTAGTGGTCGCGCTGCCGCGGATCCCCCAGGTCCCGGCCGAACAGGATGCCGAACGCGCGCCGGCCGGCGACCCGGGCGAAGCAGAAGGCGTTGATCATCGCGTACAGGTCGACCGCGTCCACGTCGGCCCTGAACACCCCGGACTCCCGCCCCGCGGCGAGGATGCGGCGGATCACGCCGAGCGCGGGCGAGCCGGGCCGGCCTAACTCCCCGGCGGCCGCGAGGCGCCCGGCGCCCTGCACGTGCCCGGCGCCGAGCAGCCGGATGAGGTCCGGGTGCCGCTCGTGGTGGTCGAAGGTCAGCTCGGCGAGGCGCCGGATCGCCGCCACCGGGTCCGGGTGCTCGACGTCCAGCCGCCGCTCGGCGTCCCGGAGCACCCGGTGCGCCCGCTCCAGCACGGCCCTGAACAACTGCTCCTTGCCGCCGAAGTAGTAGTAGATCATCCGCTTCGTGGTGCGGGTGCGGGCCGCGATCTCGTCGACCCGGGCGCCGTCGTAGCCGGCCCGGGCGAACTCCCGTGTGGCCACGTCGAGGATCTCGGTCCTGGTGCGGGCGGCGTCACGCATCCTGCCGCCGGCGCACACCGGTTCTTCGACGCTGGTCATCGGTTCCCTTCGGGCCGGGGGACGCGGGCGGGCGCGCTCGCGGGCGCGCCGGTGATTGTAGAAGCAGGGCGTCCCGGCGCCCGGTCCCACCGGCGGCCGTGCGGTCCGCTCACCGCGGGGGCGCCCGCACGCCCCCGCGGCGCCGGGGGAGGACCGGCGGCAGGCCCCCCCGGGCGGGCGGATCAGCCCTTCTTCTCGACCGCGTGGCCGCCGAACTGGTTGCGCAGCGCCGCGATCATCTTCATCTGCGGGGAGTCGTCCTGCCGGGAGGCGAACCGGGCGAACAGGGAGGCGGTGATCGCCGGGAGCGGGACGGCGTTGTCGACGGCCGCCTCCACGGTCCACCGGCCCTCGCCGGAGTCCTCGGCGTAGCCGCGCAGCCCCTCCAGGTGCTCGTCCTCGTCCAGGGCGTTGACCGCGAGGTCCAGCAGCCAGGAGCGGATGACGGTGCCCTCCTGCCAGGAGCGGAACACCTCGCGGACGTTGTCCACCGACTTGACCTTCTCCAGCAGCTCCCAGCCCTCGGCGTAGGCCTGCATCATCGCGTACTCGATGCCGTTGTGGACCATCTTGGAGAAGTGCCCGGCGCCGACCCGGCCCGCGTGGACGTAGCCGTACGGGCCCTCCGGCTTGAGCGCGTCGAAGATCGGCTTCAGCCGCTCCACGTGCTCCTTGTCGCCGCCGACCATGAGCGCGTAGCCGTTGCGCAGGCCCCACACCCCGCCGGAGACGCCGGCGTCGACGAAGCCGATGCCCCTGACGCCGAGTTCGGCGGCGTGCTTCTCGTCGTCCGTCCACCGGGAGTTGCCGCCGTCGACGACCGTGTCCCCGGGCTCCAGCAGGTCCTTCAGCTCGTCGATGACGGTCTGCGTGGCCGTGCCGGCCGGGACCATCACCCACACATGGCGGGGCGCGTCCAGCTTCTCGACCAGTTCGGCGAGGCTCTTGACGTCGGAGACCTCGGGGTTGCGGTCGTAGCCGACGACCTCGTGGCCGGCGCGGCGGATCCGCTCGCGCATGTTGCCGCCCATCTTGCCGAGACCGATGAGGCCCAACTGCATGGCTGTCATGTGCATCACTTCCTGAGAGAGCGGTAGGCGGCGACCAGTGCCTTGGTGGAGGGGTCGAGGCCGGGGACGTCGGCGCCTTCGGTGAGGGCGGGTTCGACGCGTTGGGCGAGGACCTTGCCGAGTT
>NZ_JBEXTB010000023.1:0-108759 GCF_040613915.1 Streptomyces sp. NPDC006193 | reverse complement strand
CGCCCGGTTACATTCCGAACCCGGAAGCTAAGCCTCACAGCGCCGATGGTACTGCAGGGGGGACCCTGTGGGAGAGTAGGACGCCGCCGAACAATTGTTGAGGGAAGCCCCCGCATCGATCCGATGCGGGGGCTTTCTGCGTTCACGACGTGTGCGGCCTGTGCGGCCTGTGCGGCCTGTGCGGCCTGTGCCGGGGGCTCATCCCTGGAAGGTCAGCTCCGCCGAGCTCACCGTTCCGCCGCGGCGTCCGGGTGCGTGCTGGCCGCTCCAGTAGAGGTTGGTGTGCGCTATCACCCGCTCCGGGGCGGGTGCGCCGTACGCGGTGAGGTCCTCCGTGGTGTGGGCGTCGGCGACCAGCGTCGCGTCGTACCCCCGGGCCAGGGCGCCGTGCAGGGTGGAGCGGACGCAGAAGTCGGTCTGGGCCCCCGTGACGACGAGGCTTCCCACGCCCTGGCCGGCCAGGACGGACTCCAGGTCGGTGTCCTCGAAGGAGTCGCGGTAGCTCTTGGCCACGAGGGGCTCCGCGTCCAGTCGCTTCAGCTCCGGCACCCAGGCCCAGCTCTCGGTGCCGGGCACCAGGTCTTCGTCCTGGTGCTGCACCCACACCACCGGCACACCCGCCGCGCGTGCCCTGCCGATCAGGGTGTCGATGGTCGCGATGACCTGGTCGCGTCGGTGGGCGCCGGCCATCACGCCGTTCTGGACGTCGATGACCAGCAGCGCGGTGTTCGGCCGGTCGGGCAGTGTCGTCATGCCGTACAAAATAGACGGCACCTGAGACAACGGGTCGTCTACCGTGGCCGGATGACCAGCCTGACCAGCCATGACTACACGGTCCGCGCCGTACGCCCCGAGGAGTGGGCCGCCGTGCGGGAGCTGCGGCTCGACGCGCTGCGGGATCCGGTCGCCCACCTGGCCTTCCTCGACACCTACGAGAAAGCCGCGGCCGAGCCCGACTCCTTCTGGCAGGACCGGGCCGCCCGGTCGGCGGAGGGCTCCGCGGCGGTCCGGCAGTTCGTCGCCGAGGCGCCGGACGGGACGTGGGCCGGCACCGTCACCGTGCTCATCGAGGAGGCCGGCACCGAGGACTGGGCCGGGCGTCCGGTGGAGCGGCGGCAGGGGCATGTCGTCGGGGTGTACGTCCGGCCGGAGCACCGCGGGAACGGGCTGGTCGGGGCACTGTTCGACGCCGGTGTGGAGTGGGCCCGGCAGCGGGGGGCCGAGCGGATCCGGCTGATCGTGCACGAGGACAACGAGCGGGCGCAGAACGCGTACCGCAAGGCCGGGTTCGCGCCCAGCGGGGTGGTCATGTCGTTCTCGAAGGACGAGGCCGCCAAGGAGGTGGAGTTCGTCCTGGAGTAGTGACACCGTTCGCCGGACGCGTCCGGCCGGTCAGGGGGCGAGCGGCCTGTCAGGGGCGGCGAGCCCGTCAGACCGGGAGTTCCCGGTGCGGCCAGCGGGCGCGGGCCTGTTCGCGGGAGCGGAGCAGGGCGACCGCGTGCAGGCCGCGGTCGGCCCCGGTGGCGAGCAGATCCGGGAGTTCGGGGAACGGGGCCACGGCCGCGACGTCCTCCAGCACCAGCGTGAGTGGTGGGTCGAGCCGACCGGAGGATGACCGTTCGGCCATGCGCCGGCCGCGCTCGACCACGCTGGAGACGAGGGCCGTCAGGAGCGGCATCGCACCCGGGCCGCTCCTGGGGTCCTCGACGGATTCACCGACCACATAGAGCGTGCCCCCTTCCTGGACGAAAGAATCCAGGGCGAGCGCATCGGTTCGGTTCGGCGTGCAGGCCTCGCGGACGTTGACCGTGCCGAGCGCGGACAGCGCCCGGCTGATCAACTCCTGGGCGATGTCCCGGCGTTCCGGGTGGGCGGTGAGGGCAGCCTCCAGTTCGCCCGCGGCGCCGGGCGCGGCCCGGTGGTGGGTGCGCAGGGTGCGCACGGCGTCCTGCACCTGGGTTCCCTGGGCCCAGCGGTGCACGTGGCGGACGGTGCGGTTCTCCAGGGCGGCGGCGTGCAGATAGCTGCGCAGAAGGGTGGTCGCCGTGTCGGCGACCGCCTGGTCGATCCTGGCGGTCGGCTGTACGGGGGCGAGGAGGGCCGTCGCCCGGTGCAGTGCCGTCCGCTTGTCCTCGCAGCCCGCGGTGGGGGACCAGTGCAGGCGGGCCGGGGTGTCGCAGAGGTGGGTGGGGTCGTAGAGGTGCGTGGGGCCCAGCTTGGCCCTGGCGTCCTTGGTGTCGGCCCAGAGCGCGGGGTCGGACGTGACGACCAGGGTGGGGCCGGGGGCGTCCTGGACGGCGCGGATGGCGGCCGGGCGGCGGGCCGCGGGCGGACCGTAGTGCACCGCGCCCTCGGCGCGGTCGGTCTCCCCGGCGGCGGGCGGTTCACCGCCGGCATGTCCGCTGCCGGCCCCCGGACCGTACGCCCCTGTCCCGTACGCCCCTGTCCCGTACGCCCCTGCCCCGTGCGCCCGTTCACCGCCGGCCCGTCCAGCGTCGGGCGGCAGCCCGCCGAAGCGGGTATCGCCGCCCGGATCGTGCCCGGCGGCTGCGGGGGTGGCCGCGTGCGGAGCGGCGGGTGCGGGGCGGGCCGCGGCCGCCGCCTCCGCGGACCGGCGTGTCCTGGCCGCCCGCCACCGGGCCACCGCCCCCAGCACGAACACGGCGAGGACGACGAGGATCATCAACTGGCCGATGAGCAGGCCCCAGAACAGGCCCCAGCCGGAGAGCTGGGCGGGCGGGGTGTCCGGCCAGGCGCCGGCGAGGTCGTGGGGGCGGCCGACGAGGTGGCGCATGGCCAGGGGGGTGCGCGTGAACGTCACGCCGTCGGGCCAGGCGCCCCGGGCGAACCATGCCGCCAGGCCCGTGGCCGTCCACGCCAGCAGGGTGATGCCGAGGAGGAACGCGAGTATGCCGAGCAGCAGGCCGTCGGGGACGCCCCCCGCGGCGCCGCTGCGGCTGTCACGGCGGTCGTCGCGTCCGTGTTCCGGTCTCACCCCGTGCTCCCCCTACGCCACCGTCGACTCGGAGTCGCCCAGGTGCTGCTCCACGAAGGCCGCCGCCCGCTGCTCCGCCTCCAGCTCGGCCGCGCGCAGGGCGTCGTCGGCCGCCAGGTCGCTGGAGGACTCGGTCATCGCCCGGTCGGTGAAGACCAGGGGCCGCTCCGTCTCCGTGACCAGGTGTTTGACGACCTGGACGTTGCCGTTGACGTCCCAGACGGCGATGCCGGGGGTGAGGGTCGGGATGATCTCCACCGCCCACCTCGGCAGCCCCAGCACCCGGCCGGTGGCGCGGGCCTCGTCGGCCTTCTGGGCGTAGATCGTCCTGGTCGACGCCATCTTCAGGATGGCCGCCGCCTCCTTCGCCGCGGCGCCGTCGACCACGTCGGACAGGTGGTGGACGACGGCCACGAAGGACAGGCCCAGCCTCCGCCCGAACTTCAGCAGACGCTGGAACAGCTGCGCGACGAAGGGGCTGTTGATGATGTGCCAGGCCTCCTCGACCAGGAAGATGCGCTTCTTCCGGTCGGGGCGGATCCAGGTGTGCTCCAGCCACACGCCGACGATCGCCATGAGGATCGGCATGGCGATGGAGTTGCGGTCGATGTGGGACAGGTCGAAGACGATCAGAGGGGCGTCCAGGTCGATGCCGACCGTGGTCGGGCCGTCGAACATGCCGCGCAGGTCACCGTCGACCAGGCGGTCCAGGACCAGCGCGACGTCCAGGCCCCAGGCCCGTACGTCGTCTATGGCGACGTTCATCGCCTCCGCCGACTCCGGCTCGGGGTGCCGCAGCTGCTCCACGATGTCGGACAGGACGGGCTGGCGGTCGACGATCGTCTCGTTGACGAACGAGTGGGCGACCTTCAGGGCGAAGCCGGACCGCTCGTCCAGGCCGTGCCCCATCGCCACCTCGATGATGGTCCGCAGCAGGGCGAGCTGGCCGGTCGTGGTGATCGCCGGGTCCAGCGGGTTGAGACGGATCCCGTGGTTGAGGGCGGCCGTCGGGTCCAGCCGGATGGGTGTTATCCCCAGCTGCTCAGCGATCAGGTTCCATTCGCCGACCCCGTCCTCGCCCTGCGCGTCCAGGACCACCACCTGGCGGTCCTTGAACCGCAGCTGGCGCAGCACGTACGTCTTCTCCAGCGCCGACTTGCCGTTGCCGGACTCGCCGAGGACGAGCCAGTGCGGGGCCGGCAGCTGCTGGCCGTACAGCTGGAAGGGGTCGTAGATGTAGCCCTTGCCGGAGTACACCTCGCGGCCGATGATGACGCCGGAGTCGCCGAGGCCGGGCGCGGCCGTCGGCAGGTACACGGCCTGGGCCTGGCCCGTGGAGGTACGGACCGGCAGCCGTTGCGTCTCGACCTTCCCGAAGAGGAAGGAGGTGAAGGCGTCGGTGAGGACGGACAGCGGATCCCGCATCGGCTGATCAGCCCCTACCTTCGGATGCCGGTGGCGAACGGAAGTGTGTTCACGAAGGCGCGGTGGTGCTCACGGTCGCACCACTCCAGCTTGAGGTACGACTTGCCGGCGGAGGCCCTGATCGTGCGCTTGTCGCGGGCCAGGGCCTCCGGGGAACGCGCGGAGACGGTGATGTAGCCGACGAGGTTGACGCCGGCCGCGCCGCTGGCGAGGTCCTCGCCCCTCTGGTCGAGACGGGAGTGCGCGGCGACGTCGCGGGGGTCCACCGTCCGGTTCATCTTCGCGGCGCGGGACGCCTCGGCCTCGTCGTTGGTCTTCTCGGTCAGCATGCGTTCGATGGCTACCTCGGTGGGCTCGAGATCCATCGTCACGGCGACCGTTCGGATGACGTCCGGGGTGTGCACGAGGAGCGGAGCGAGGAAGTTGACGCCGACGGGGGTCATCGGCCACTCCTTCACCCAGGCGGTGGCGTGGCACCAGGGGGCGCGGGTGCTGGACTCCCGGGTCTTGGCCTGGAGGTAGGTGGGCTCCATCGCGTCCAGCTCGGCCGGCCAGGCGTTGCGCCGGGTCATCGCCTGGATGTGGTCGATGGGGTGGTCCGGGTCGTACATGGAGTGGATGAGGGACGCCAGGCGGCCCTGGCCGAGCGGCTGCCGCACACGGATGTCGGCCTCCTGCAGCCGCGAGCAGATGTCGGTCAGTTCGCGGGCCATGACGACGGCGAGGCCCGCGTCCCGGTCGACCTTGGCGCCGTGGGCGCGGACGGCACGGGCCATGGCGTGGGCCTCGGCGGCCAGTTCGCGGGTGTAGTGCATGCAGGCGACGAGGTACGCGCGGTGCTGCTCGCTGCTGGTGGACACCATGGACTGCAGCTGGTCGTACGACTGCTGCAGCCACTGAGGGGCGCGGCTGTCGCCGCGCTGGGCGACGTCCTTGGCGTGCGCGTCGGGGTCGGCGGGCAGGGTGCGGGCGAGCATCTGGATCCGCGTCACGAAGCCGTCGCCGTTGGCGACGTGCTTGAGCAGCGTGCCGAAGCGGTCGACCAGGGCCTCCTGGTCCTCGGAGTCGCGCAGGCCGACGCCGGGGCCCTCGATCTCGATGGCGGCGGTGACGGTCTTGCGGTCCGCGTGCAGCAGGACGGCGATCTCGTCCGGCCCGAAGGGCGCGGCGAGCCAGGTGATGCGGCCGATGCCGGGCGGCGGACCGATCTCCACCTCCCGGCCGTCGAGCCGGGTGCCGGCCTCCATGGCGGCGGAACGGTAGACGGCGCCCCGCTTGAGGGTGCGCTTGTACGAGCGGTTGATCTCGAACCACTTGTAGAAGGTGCGGCGCTTGTACGGCACGTAGACCGCGGCCAGCGCGAGCAGCGGGAAGCCCGTCAGCAGCACGATCCGCAGGGACAGCACCGGGACCAGGAGTCCGCACATCATGCCGAGGAACGCGCCGGCCACGATCAGTGCGATCTCGCCGGACTCGCGGTTGCGGCCGATGATCGCGTTCGGCCGGGCGCGGCCGATCAGATACGTACGGCGGGGCGTGACCGGATGGGACAGGTGGGACTCGGTCGTCAACGCCCTTCACCTCCCGAGCGGTTGTTGCGGGTGTTGCTGGCGTGCGGGGTGTTCACCGGGCTGGCCGCGCGGGGCGCAGGCGCGGCGGAGGGGACGGCTCCGCCGGGGGCGCCGGTGGGGGTGCGGCCGCTGTGGGCGGCGACACCGCCGGAGGCGGGGTTGGCCGGGCGCGGGGTGCTGCCCGCCTGTCCCCCGTGGTGGTCGGCGCGGCTGCTGTGGGTCTTGATGCCCTGGGCGACGAGGGTGGCGGGGGAGCTGATGACGGCGGCGGCCTTGCTCTCGGCGCCCTGCATGATGCGGTTGCTGCGGGAGCCGGCGATCTCGTCGCCGAAGCCGGGGACGAAGCGGTAGATCATCGCGCTCGCGAAGATGGCGAGCAGGATGATGGCGAGGCCGGAGACGACCGCGGAGAAGGCGTCGGGGCCGTTGCCGGTGGAGAGGGCGCCGGCGAGGCCGAGCACGATCACGATGACCGGCTTCACCAGGATGACGGCGATCATGATGCCCGCCCAGCGCCTGACGTGGCCCCACAGGTTCTTGTCGACCAGGCCCGCGTAGACGACGGTGCCGAGGAGGGCGCCGACGTAGAGCAGGGCGGCGCGGATGACCAGCTCCAGCCAGAGGACGCCGGCGGCGAGGATGCTGACCAGCGAGACGACGATCAGCATGATGGGGCCGCCGCCGATGTCGTCGCCCTTCTTCAGGGCGCCGGAGAAGGTGCCGAAGAAGGTGTCCGCCTGGTCGCCGGTGGCCTTCGCCAGGACGTCGGTCACTCCGTCCGTCGCCGAGACCACCGTGTACAGGATCAGCGGGGTGAACGCGGACGCCAGGACCGTCAGCCACAGGAAGCCGACGGCCTCCGAGATGGCGGTGGTCAGGGGCACGCCGCGGACGGCGCGCTTGGCCACGGCGAGGAGCCACAGCACGAGGGTGAGGATCGTCGAGGCGGCGAAGACGATGGCGTACTGCTGCAGGAACTTCGCGTTGGTGAAGTCGACGGTGGCGGTCTCCTTGACGGCGTCGCTGAGCTTGCCGATCGTCCAGGAGGCGGCGTCCGCGCAGCCCTTGGCCAGGGAGGAGAGCGGGTCGAGGGTGTCGGTGAGGGGGTTGGTGGTGAGGCCGCGGGAGCCTTTGGACGAACCGTTGTCCTTCTCGCAGAAGTCGCGGGCAGCCCCGTGGATGAGATCACACGGATCGTTGCTTTTGGACGGTGACGGGGTGGGGGCGGCGTAGGCACGCGCTGCCATGAGCGCCGCCACAGTCTGCACGGCTGTGACGGCTCCGGCCAGGGTGAGTACGCGGCGACTAGCGGGCATAGGTGAACCCTCCGTACTCATCGACGGCCTTCGACATCTCATCGGAACTGGAGGCCCTGTCGTCACCGGGAACGGGCGCCGGGCCCTCGTGCTGGGAGTGCGTGACGATCTTCCAGTCACCGGCGGTCCACTCGAGTTTCATGGTGATGGTGAACCAGCTGTTGGTGACCGGATTCGTGGACTTGTCGCCTGCGAGGCCGAGCAGGCCGCTGCACCAGACTTCGACGGTGGCCGTGTCGCTGGTGGACTCGGTGGCTTTCGTACCGATGGGGCTCGTACGGGAGACGAACGTGTAGCCCGGCGGGGCCGTGCCATCCGTGTTCAGGCCGAGGCTCTTGCTGAAGGCGGGCGTGTAGGCCTTGTCGAACTCCGTCTCGGAAGGCGCCACGCGAGAGGGAGCCATGACGGTCTGCAGGATCGCGTCCCGCCGAGTCTTGTTGAACATGTCGGCCGAGCCCAACGCCACCGCGTAGTTCGCTGCTGCGCTCTGGGCGCCCTGTTCTGTGTGGGGGAAGCCGGAGGGGATGCCCCCGGTCTTCGTCTCGACCGGGCGGGTGCCGGACGCCGCCGTGGACGACGTGTCCGGGCGGGAGCCCTTCGTGGTCGGGCCGGGGGTGGGGGTGTCGTCGCCTCGGTTGGCGAAGGCGATCGCGGCGATCAGCAGGACGACGACGCCGACCACCGTGACCAGGCTTCTGGAGGAGGAGCGGTGGGGGCGGCGGGGGGCGCCGCCGTAGGGGTCGTTGTCGGGCAGGCGGGTCCGGGTGTGGCCCGTGCCGGTGTATTCCGCGTAGCCCTGCTCGTCTGTGGGACTCATGCCGCGTACGCCCCCTCCACCTCGTAGACATACGACGGTAGCCGTGCTGGTTGCCGCGCGGGCGCGGTGTGGTGACTCGACATCAGGGAGACGCAACCTCAGCCGGTGGGCACGACGGGTGGGTGGGGGTGGAGGGGGACAGCCGTGGCCGGGCGTGCCCGGGAGGGGGAGGGGTTACACCGCCATGCCGTACACGATGGTGAACAGGGTGCCGAGGCTGCCGATGATGAAGACCCCGGTGAGGCCGGCGATGATGAGGCCCTTGCCCTGTTCCGCGCTGAAGGTGTCCCGCAGCGCCGTCGCGCCGATGCGCTGCTTCGCCGCGCCCCATACCGCGATGCCGAGGCAGAGGAGGATGGCCACGGCCATGACCACCTCGATCATGACCTTGGCCTCGTTGCCCAGGCTGCCGAAGGGGCCCCAGTCCGGAGCGATCCCGCCGATGATGGTGTTGATGTCTCCCTTGTCGGCCGCAAAGAGCATGTAAGTCACCGCCCCTGGTGGGTAGTTCCGCGAGTGCCCCTGCGGTGTGCAGAGGACAGGCCTCATTGTCGCCGACAACCCCGCCAACGTATGTCGACTTGACGTCATTGACGGGCGGTTTTCGTGCGAATGGCGCGTACGGTCACTCTGTGTATCACGGCGGGTAACCGCGGGCAACGAGGTCGGACCGGAACCTGCGGTGTGGTCCTGTCGTTGACCTCCTTCAGGCCCGGCGCGGTTTCTGACGGCCGGTCGGGTGGGGCGTCGCCTCGATGGTCTCACGCGCCCGGGGGCCGGCGGGGTGCGAGGCCGTGCAGCAGGTGGTGCACGTGCTCGTCCAGGCCGGTGAGGACCTGTTCCGGGGGGATGGAGCCGTTCGCGGCGAAGGCGGCGAGCCCGTGCAGGCTGGAGGCGGCGACGAGGGTGACGCGTTCCGGGTCGCCGGCGACGATCTCGCCCCGGGCCTGGGCGTCCGCGACCAGCCGCATGAAGGCGCCGACGGAACGGTCCACGGCGTCGGCGAGCTGCGCGGAGGCCTCGGGGTCGTGCTTGCGCGTGAACATCAGTTCCAGGAGGGCGGCGTTCTCGACGGCGAACCCGACGTAGGCCTTGGCCAGCCCGGTCAGCCGCTGTTCCAGGGCCGCCTCGGGGCGGTCCGCGGCCTCCAGGGCGGCGGCGAGCCGTTCGTAGCCGTCGAGCGCGAGGGCGTCGAGCAGGGCCTGCTTGTCCTTGAAGTGCCGGCCGGGGGCGGCGTGGCTGACGCCGAGGTCGCGGGCCAGTTCGCGCAGCGACAGCGCGCCCGCGCCCTTCTCGCGCAGGGTGCGCTCGGCGCTCCGCAGCAGGGCGGCGCGCAGGTCGCCGTGGTGGTACCGGCGGTTCACCGGGGACGGGGAGCGGGAGGGCGAGGGGACCGACGGGGCCGGCTGGGCAGGTTGGGCGGGCTCGGCGGGCGAGGGCGTGCGCGGCATGCGGACCATCGTATCGGGATGTTGGCGACGTCAGCATTGTTGTCATTGACAGCATTGTTGGCGCTGTCTACATTCGAGGTATGACCAAGACGAGTGCAGCGCGCGGCAGGCGCGCCGGGTGGGACGCGACGCGCCTGCCCGACATGAACGGCCGCACGGTCGTGATCACCGGCGCCAACAGCGGCATCGGCCGCACCGCCGCGCAGGCGCTGGCCCGCGCCGGGGCGCACGTGGTGTTCGCCGTGCGGGACCTCGCGCGCGGCCGGGCCGCCGCAGCGACGGCGGGCGGCAGCACCGAGGTGCGGCTCCTGGACCTCGCCGACCTGGACTCGGTGCGCGCGTTCGCCGCCGGCTGGGACCGCCCGCTGGACGTGCTGGTCAACAACGCGGGCGTGATGATGGTGCCGGAGCAGCGCACCGCGCAGGGTTTCGAGCTGCAGTTCGGCACGAACCACCTCGGGCACTTCGCGCTGACCAACCTGCTGCTGCCGTACGTGACGGACCGGGTGGTGACCGTGTCCTCCGGTGCGCACCGGGCGGGCGACGGGGTGATCCACTTCGACGACGTGAACCTGCGCGGGAACTACGGACCCACCCGCGCCTACGCCCAGTCCAAGCTGGCCAACCTCCTCTTCACCCTGGAACTGCAGCGGCGCCTCGCCGAGGCCGGCTCGCCGGTGCGGGCCCTGGCGGTGCATCCCGGCTGGGCGGCGACCAACCTGCAGAGCCGTGCCGCCAACCCGTTCGCCCGCGCGTTCATGCGGGCCGGCAACCGGTTCCTCGCCCAGGACGACCGGGCGGGCGCCCTGCCCACCCTCTTCGCGGCGACCCAGGACCTGCCCGGCGCGGCCTTCGTCGGCCCCGGCGGCCTCGGCGGGATGCGCGGCGCCCCGGCCCTGGTCGGCCGCAGCGCGGCGGCGAGCGACCCGGAGGCGGCCCGCAGGCTGTGGACGCTGTCGGAGGAGCTGACGGGCGTCCGGTGGCCGCTGAGGGCGCCGGTGCGGTGACGGGCGGGCTCCCTGCGGCGGCCGGGCTCCCTGCGGGGGCCCGCCGGGGAACGCGGGCGCGGACAGCGCCGGCGCCGTGACGCCCGCCGGCCGGCTCGGGGCGGGCGGAGCGCGCCGCCCTCGGCCGGCCGGCCCGCGCGGCCGCCTGCCGTGCCGGCGCCGCGGCAGGACCGGCCCGTCCGGCCCGTCCGGCCCGTCCGGCCCGTCCGGCCCCCCCGGCGGCGCCGGCTGCGCCGCGCCGGGACGGAACCGCCGGCTCCGGGCCCGTGCCGCCCCCGGGCGTGCGGGTTTGCGGGGCTGCGGTGGCGGGGCACCCGGGGTCCACAGGAGAATCTCAGGGAAGTCGGAGCGGGTTTCTCACCTCCGTGGGACAGAGTGGGGCCTGATGAAGCGCATCTCCCGCATCTCACGCGGATCGGCCGCCTCGCGGCCGGCTCTGCTCGGCGCCGTGGTGCTGCTCGCGCTGACCTCGGCGTCGGTGGCCGCGGCCGACGACGGGCCGGGGCCCTTCAAGGTGACCGTGGACGCGGCCGCCACCCGGCAGAGCGCGCGGGTCGGCGCCCTGTTCGGCGCGGACGGCGCGGGCCGGCCGGCCGGCGGCCACTTCTGCACCGCCTCGGTGGTGCACAGCCCGCGCGGCGACCTCGTCGTCACCGCCGCGCACTGCGTGGACCGCGCCGGCGGCGGACTGGTGTTCGTGCCGGGGTACCGGGACGGGCAGGCGCCGTACGGGGTATGGCGGGTGACGCGGCGGTTCGTGCCCGGCGGGTGGGCGGCGGGCCGGGACGAGGACAGCGACCTGGCCTTCGTCACCGTCGCCGGCCGGGACGGCGAGCGGCTCGAGGACGTGGTCGGCGCCAACCGGTTCGCGGCCGGCGTGGCCACCGGCGCCACCGCGGTCACCGTCACCGGTTACCCCGGTTCTCGTGAGACGCCCATCGTCTGCACCGACAAGCCGGTCCCGTACGGCAGGACTCAGCAGCGCGTCGAGTGCCCGGACTTCACCGGCGGCACCAGCGGCAGCCCCTGGATCGACGGCGACGGGCGGGTCGTCGGCGTCCTCGGCGGGCATGAGCAGGGAGGCGCCACGGCCGACGTCTCCTACAGCGTGGTGCTGGGCGGCGAGGCGGCCGGGCTGTACCGGGACGCGACGGCCGGCTGACGCGGCCGAGCGGGCGTCATTCCCGCGGCAGCAGCTGTGAATTGACGCCACTTCACCGCCGAATGGCCTTGAAACGCGCCCGCATGGGGGAAAGTTGAACCGTGCGGAAGGTATGGGTGATCGGTGGGGCGGCCGTCGGGCTCGGCATGGGCTTCGTCATGCTGCTCGTCGTCGGTGTGTACGTCGTCGCCGGGAATCTCGTCAACGGGGTGACCCAGGGCAGCCGGGGGCTCGCCGAGGGAGCGGTGCCGGCCGCCTACAAGTCGCTGGTGCAGCGGTGGGGCAACCTGTGCCCGGCGCTCAGCCCGGCGCTGCTCGCCGCCCAGCTGTACCAGGAGAGCGGGTGGAACCCGACCGTCGTCAGCCCGGCCGACGCCCGCGGCATCGCCCAGTTCATCCCCAGCACCTGGGCGACGCACGGCATCGACGGCAACGGCGACGGCCGGCGCGACATCTGGGACCCGGATGACGCGATCCCGTCGGCCGCGTCGTACGACTGCGAACTCGCCAAGTACGTCAAGGACGTTCCCGGCGACGTCTCCGACAACATGCTCGCCGCCTACAACGCGGGCGCCTACCGCGTCATCAGGTCGGGCGGGGTGCCCGCGATCAGCGAGACGCGGAACTACGTCAAACGCATCCGCAGCCTGGAGAAGAGCTTCGCCGCGCCGGTCACCCGGATCGACCCCACCCGGCAGGCCGCCGGCGCCATCGCCTTCGCCCAGAGCAAGCTCGGCACCCCCTACCTGTGGGGCGGCGAGGGCACCGCCGACCAGGGCGGACGCTTCGACTGCTCGGGTCTGACCAAGGCCGCGTACGAGAAGGTCGGTATCACCCTGCCGAGGGTCGCCAACGACCAGTACAACGCCGGCCCGCACCCCTCGCGGGACCAGCTGCTCCCCGGGGACCTGGTGTTCTTCTCGGACGACCTCACCGACTCCCGGGCCATCCGGCACGTGGGGATCTACGTGGGCGGCGGATACATGATCGACGCCCCGCGGACGGGTGCGGTCATCCGCTTCGACCCGGTCGACACCCCCGACTACTTCGGCGCGACCCGGGTCACCGAAGATGGCGCGAAAGCACTGCCGACGAACGTGTGAACCGAGCGTGAACCCACCCCCTGAGCTGGGGTGACGAGTTTCTCTTCGATAACGTCTGCGTGATCATTCAGTGGAGAGTGGAACGTATCAATGGTGGCTGTGCGTTCCTGTTGACGTAGCCGAGCGGACGTCAGTGCGGCAGTGCAGCGGAAGCGGATCTACGAACCACCGGGGGGCAGGAGCGACGCACACGAGGTGCGTCCGGGAAGACGACGAAGGGGCCGCAGCACCATGGCTGGACTCGCCGAATCCGGATCGAACCCCGACGTCGGCCTGCTCTACGACATCAATGGCCTGGCCAAGGACGCACCGCACTGGTTCGACCGGGTCATGGAGTTCGTCGGCGAGTACGGCCTGCTGCTCGCCATGGCGCTGCTGATCCTGTGGTGCTGGTGGTCGGTGCGGCGCCGGGGCGGTGACGAGGCGGCGCCCTCGGTGGCCGCGCTGGTGTGGGCCCCGCTCGCGGCCGGCCTGGCGGTGTTGGTGAACGTGCCGATACGCGGCTTCGTGCGGCGCCCCCGCCCGTTCGTGGACCACCAGGGCCTGGACGTCCTGGTCTCCGGCAAGGACGACTTCTCCTTCGTCAGCGACCACGCGACGATCACGATGGCGCTCGGGGTGGGCCTGTTCGTCGCCCACCGCCGCTTCGGCCTCGCCGGCATCGGCCTGGCCCTGCTGGAGGGCTTCTGCCGGGTCTACATGGGTGTGCACTACCCGACGGACGTCGTCGGCGGGTTCGCGCTCGGCACGGCGGTCGTGCTGCTCCTGTCCCCGCTCGCCACGGCGCTGCTCACCCCGCTGATGCGGGCCGTGGAACGCTCCCCCCGGGCGGGCCGGCTGATCCGCCGCCGGCCGGCGGCCGGGAGCGACGGCGACGCCCTGATGTCCGGCTCCCGCCCGCCCCTGGGCACCGAGGAACGGGACCTGGCCGCGTAACCGTCCCCCCGCGCCGGCCCCCACCCCCGCCACCGCGCCCTCGGGGAACGCCCGCGGCCCCGCCGCGGTCCCGGCCCCTCCTCGCGGCCGCAGTCCCCGGCAGCGGTCCCGGCCCCCGCCGACGGTGACACGCCCCGGTCGCGGCGCACGCCCACGTCCCGGGTCACAGGCCCTGGGGGTGGGTGAAGAAGCGTCGGGGGTCGTACTGCTGCTTGACCTTGGCCAGCCGGGGCGCCGCGTCGCCGTAGTACGCCGTGCGCCAGTCCTTCAGCGTCGGGTCGGTGTAGTTCTGGTAGGCGGCGCCCGAGGCGTACGGCTCCATCGCGTGGTGCGCCGAGGTCAGCCAGGACTGGGCGGCGGCGCCGGAGGCCCCCGCGCCCCAGGAGGCGATGTACTGGGCCAGCATCCGGGAGCGCCGGTGGACGAAGGCCGTCGCGGTCGGCGCGACCCGGTTGACCGCGCCGCCGAGCGCGGTGAACGCGATGCTGCCCGCGCCGCCCCGCACCCCGGCGATCTGCTTCAGCACGGTCTGGATGCCGGCCGCGGACAGCGAGCGGTCGAAGAAGTCGGAGCGGGCGGCGTACGTCTCGCGGCCGAGCCTGCCCTGCGGGGAGCGGCCCGGGGTGGAGCCGGGCAGATGGCACTGGGCGTCGGCGGCGAAGCCGGAGCAGCCGGCGTAGACCTCCATCGCGTCCTCGTAGCCGCGGCGGCGCAGGGAGACGGAGGCGGCGTTCGCGCCGGCCAGGTGGGCCAGGCGGTCGACGGCGTTCTGCAGTTCGCCGTAGGTGCCGAGGGAGAAGCAGGACACGGAGACGGCCGGGGTGCGGCCCGGCGAGCACGACAGGTGCAGGGAGGACCAGATCTCGTCGGGCTGGCTCGGGCCCCACTCCTGCCAGGCCTTGAGGACCTTGGCGGCCTTCGCCCAGGGCCAGGTCAGGTAGGCGGTGACCGCCTGCGGTGCGGGGTGCGTCCTGAAGTGCAGTTCGGTGACCACGCCGAAGTTGCCGTTGCCGGCGCCGCGCAGCGCCCAGAACAGGTCGGCGTGGTGGGTGGCGTCGGCGGTGATCTGCTTGCCGTCGGCGGTGATCAGGGTGGCCCGGGTGAGGCTGTCGCAGGTCAGGCCGTAGGCGCGGGAGGCGACCCCGTGGCCGCCGCCGAGCACCAGGCCGGAGACGCCGACGGTGGGGCAGGAGCCGGCGGGTATGGTCGCGCCCTTCGCGGCCAGCGCGCGGTAGACGTCGATCAGTTTGGCGCCGGCGCCCACGACGGCCTGGCCGCCGCCGGCCCGGACCCGGTTCAGCCGGGACACGTCGAGGATCAGCCGGTCGTCGCCGGAGGAGTAACCGGCGTAGGAGTGCCCGCCGTTGCGTATCGCCACGCGGACGCGGTGCGCGTGGGCGTAGGCGAGGGCGGTGCGGATGTCGTCGGCGTGGGCCGGGTAGGCCACGGCGGCCGGTTTCAGGCCGTCGAAGCGGGTGTTGTAGAGCTGGCGGGCGGTCTTCCAGGCGGCGTCGCCGGGCCGCACCAGGGTGCCGTCCAGGTCGCGGGCGAGGGCCGCCCAGTTCGCGGCGGCGGCCTGGCCGGTGGTCCGCAGCGCCGGGCCGGAGGCGGCGAGCGAACGGGGGGAGGACCCGGCGGACGCGCGGGGGCCGGAGCTGCACCCGGTCAGTGCGGTCGCGGCCAGGGCGGCCGTGCCGCCCGAGATGAACGTACGCCGTTCCATGTCCGTCGCCTTTCCTCGGCTGTCGTGGAACGAGACGGCGTGCCGCGCGCGGGGGTTCCCTCGGCGGACGCGCGGGCGTCGCGCAGCCGTCCGCGCGGCCCGGCCGCCGGGACCTCCACGTGCTCTCCCCGTGAGCATTCCGTGACCTCACCGGGCTGACGGCAGGGGTTCACTCCTCGTTCACTTCCGGCCATCGGCGGCTTCACCTGTTCTGCCTAATTTCGGCCGTACCGGGTGCTGCGTGCGGCCTTGAACGCGCTCGTGCACCTCTATGACCTCGCGCGCCGCCGACAGCGGCGGCTCCTGGAAGGAACTCCCGAAAGTGAAGCTTCAGCGCAAGAACCGGCTGCGCGCCCTCTCCCTCGGTGCTGTCGCCGTCTCCGGCGCCCTGGCCCTGACGGCGTGCGGCTCCGACGACAACGGAGACGGCGGCACGGCGTCCTCCGGCTCCTCCGCGTCCGCCGCCGCGGGTTCGGTCAAGTGCGACGACGCCAAGGGTCAGCTGCTCGCAGACGGCTCCTCCGCGCAGAAGAACGCGATCGACGCGTGGGTCAAGGCCTTCTCCCAGGCCTGCCACGTGCAGATCAACTACAAGGGCGCCGGCTCCGGTGCGGGCGTGACCTCCTTCAACCAGGGCCAGATCGCGTTCGCCGGTTCGGACTCCGCGCTGAAGCCGGAGGAGGTCGCCGCCTCCAGGAAGGTCTGCTCCGGCGGCCAGGGCATCGACCTGCCGATGGTCGGCGGCCCGATCGCCCTGGGCTACAACGTCCCGGGCGTCGACGACCTGGTGCTGGACGCCCCGACCATCGCCCGGATCTTCGACAGCAAGATCACCAAGTGGAACGACCCGGCGATCAAGAAGCTGAACCCGTCGGCGAAGCTCCCCGACCTCAAGATCCAGGCGTTCCACCGCTCCGAGGACTCCGGCACCACGGACAACTTCACCAAGTACCTGATCGCCACCGCCCCGGACGACTGGAAGTACTCCGGCGGCAAGGCCTGGCAGGCCAAGGGCGGCCAGGCGGCCTCCGGCTCCGCCGGCGTGGCCCAGGGCGTCAAGCAGAACTCCGGCGCGATCGGCTACTTCGAGCTGTCCTACGCCAAGGACATGGACACCGTCGCGATCGCCACCGGCGCCAAGGCCCCGGTGAAGCCGTCCACTCAGTCCGCCACCGCCGACATCGCCGCGGCCAAGGTCGTCGGCACCGGCAAGGACCTGGCGCTGCAGCTCGACTACAAGACCAAGGCCGAGGGCGCCTACCCGATCACCCTGGTCACCTACGAGATCGTCTGCGACAAGGGCAACAAGGCCGCCACCCTGCCCGCCACCAAGGCGTTCCTGCGCTACATCGCCGGCGAGGACGGCCAGAAGGTGCTGACGCAGAACGACTACGCCGCCATCCCCGACGAGATCATCGCCAAGGTCCGCACCACCATCGAGGGCCTGAGCTGACCTGATCCGAGAGTGCGGCCCGCGCCCGGCAGGGCCGGGCCGCACCGTCCGGTGCACCGCCGCCACGAGCCGCGGCCCCGTGCGGGCCCGCGGCTTCGCAGACCGGAGAACCCGATGGACATATCGACGACAACCGACGTACCTCCCCCGAGCCCGCGGGCCGCGGTCGCCGGGCGCCGGAGTGCGGCCCGTGGCGCGAGCCGCCCCGGTGACCGCGTCTTCCTGGCCCTGTCCCGCGGTTCCGGCATCCTGCTGCTGGTGATCATGGCCGCGATCGCGGTCTTCCTCACCTATCGCGCCACCCTCGCGATCAGCAAGGACCACGGGAACTTCCTGACCACCTTCGAGTGGAACACCAACCTCGAGCCGCCGGTGTTCGGCATCGCGGTGCTGGCCTTCGGCACGGTCGTCTCCTCGGTCGTGGCCATGGCCCTCGCGGTACCGGTCGCCGTGGCGATCGCGCTGTTCCTCACCCACTACGCCCCGCGCCGGCTGAGCGGTCCCATCGCCTATGTGATCGACCTGCTCGCCGCGGTGCCGTCCATCGTCTACGGCCTGTGGGGCGCCCTGATCCTCGTCCCGCACATGCAGGGCCTGTACGGCTGGCTGGACGCGTACTTCGGCTGGACCGGCGTGCTCGCCTGGAACGGCGGCGCCCCCCGCGCGATGCTGACCGTCGGCATCCTGCTGGCGATCATGATCCTGCCGATCATCACCAACGTCAGCCGCGAGGTGTTCCGGCAGGTCCCGCGGATGCACGAGGAGGCGGCGCTGGCCCTCGGCGCCACCCGCTGGGAGGTCGTCCGCATGGCCGTCCTGCCGTTCGGCCGCTCCGGAGTGATCTCCGCGTCCATGCTCGGCCTCGGCCGCGCCCTCGGCGAGACCATGGCCGTGGCGACCGTGCTCTCCCCGAGCTACGACATCCAGGCCAGCCTGCTCGACCCGGGCGGCGGCACCTTCGCCCAGAACATCGCCAGCAAGTTCGGTGAGGCAACCGAGCAGGGCCGGGACGCGCTGATCGCCTCCGGTCTGGTCCTCTTCGTCATCACCCTGCTGGTCAACGGCGCGGCCCGCGCGATCATCGCCCGCCGCAAGGAGTACTCGGGGGCCAACGCATGAGCACGACAGCCGTCACCGACGAGCGCCCCGGCGGTTCGCTGCGCGGCGCGAGCCTGCCGAAGTGGTCCCCGTGGGCCATCGCCGCGGGTTCGGCCGCCGCCGCGGCCGGCATCGGCGTGGCCGCCGGTCTGCACAGCAGGATCCAGTGGGGTCTGATCGCCGCGATCCTCTTCGTCCTCGGCACCTACGGCGTCGCCGCCCGGGTCGAGGGGCGCCGGCAGGCCAAGGACCGGATCGCCACCTCGCTGGTCTGGGTCGCCTTCCTGCTCGCCGTCGTCCCGCTGGTCTCCCTGGTCTGGACGACCGTCTCGCGGGGCGTGAAGGTCCTCGACGGCTACTTCCTCACCCACTCCATGGGCGTCGTCGCCGACTCCGAGCCCGGCGGCGGCATCTACCACGCCATCATCGGCAGCCTGGAGCAGGTGGGCCTCGCGACCCTCCTCGGCGCCCCGATCGGCGTGCTCACCGCGATCTACCTGGTCGAGTACGGGCGGGGCCGCCTCGCCCAGGCGGTGACCTTCTTCGTCGACGTCATGACGGGCATCCCGTCGATCGTCGCGGGCCTGTTCATCCTCAGCCTGATGCTGATCCTCGAGGCGCAGCCGTTCGGCTTCGCGGGCTCGCTGGCGCTGGCGATCCTGATGATGCCGGTCGTGGTCCGCTCCACCGAGGAGATGCTCAAGCTCGTCCCGAACGAGCTGCGCGAGGCGTCCCTGGCGCTCGGCGTGCCCAAGTGGCGGACCATCCTGAAGGTGGTCCTGCCGACCTCCATCGGCGGCATCACCACGGGCATCATGCTCGCCGTCGCCCGTATCGCGGGCGAGACCGCGCCGGTGCTGCTGCTGGTGTTCGGCAACCCGTTCATCAACAACAACCCCTTCGAGGGCGCGCAGGCGTCGCTGCCGCTGTACATCTACCAGCAGTACGCGCAGAGCGCGGGCGCCAACGCGGCGTACGACCGCGCGTGGGCGGCGTCCCTCACGCTGATCGCCTTCGTGATGATCCTCAACCTGGTGGCCCGCGGCATCGCCCGCTGGAAGGCCCCGAACACCGGTCGCTGACCCGCGGCCCCGGCGACTGATCCCTGGAAGTGAAGCAGACATGGCCAAGCGAATCGACGTCAGCGGTCTGACCGCCTACTACGGCTCCCACAAGGCGATCGAGGACATCTCGATGACCGTCGAACCGCGTTCGGTGACGGCGTTCATCGGCCCCTCCGGCTGCGGCAAGTCGACGTTCCTGCGCACGCTGAACCGCATGCACGAGGTCACCCCGGGCGGCCGCGTCGAGGGCAAGGTGCTCCTGGACGACGAGGACCTGTACGGCGCCGGGGTGGACCCGGTGTCGGTCCGCCGCGAGGTGGGCATGGTCTTCCAGCGCCCGAACCCCTTCCCCACGATGTCGATCTTCGACAACGTGGCGGCGGGCCTGCGGCTGAACGGCGACCACAAGAAGTCGGAGCTGAACGACGTCGTCGAGAAGTCGCTGCGGGGCGCCAACCTCTGGAACGAGGTGAAGGACCGCCTGAACAAGCCGGGCTCCGGTCTGTCCGGCGGCCAGCAGCAGCGGCTGTGCATCGCGCGGGCGATCGCGGTGGAACCGAAGGTCCTGCTCATGGACGAGCCCTGCTCGGCCCTGGACCCGATCTCGACGCTCGCCATCGAGGACCTGATCGGTGAGCTGAAGGAGCGGTTCACGATCGTCATCGTGACGCACAACATGCAGCAGGCGGCGCGCGTCTCGGACCGTACGGCCTTCTTCAACCTGGCCGCCGTCGGGCAGCCGGGCCGCCTGGTGGAGATCGACGACACCGAGCGGATCTTCTCCAACCCGTCCGTCCAGGCCACGGAGGACTACATCTCCGGCCGCTTCGGCTAGACGGGAGCACGACCCCTCGCGGTGCTGCATGGCGGTGCCGCCGCGAGGATGCAGGAGGGCCCGCCCCCGGATCGTCGGGGGCGGGCCCAGCGCGTGTCGGAAGGCGCGGTCACAGCGCCACGAGGTTGACCAGTCCGAAGGCCAGCGCCGCGACCGCCGCGGCCGCCGGCATCGTGATGAACCAGCCCAGGACGATGTTCTTGGCCACGCCCCAGCGGACGGCGTTGACGCGCTTGGTGGCGCCCACGCCCATGATCGCGGAGGTGATCACATGGGTCGTGGAGATCGGCGCCTTGAACAGGAACGCCGTGATGAACATGATCGACGCACCGGTGGTCTCGGCCGCGAAGCCCTGCGGCGGGTCCAGCTCGATGATCTTCCGGCCGAGGGTGCGCATGATGCGCCAGCCGCCCGCGTAGGTGCCGAGGGACAGCATCACCGCACAGACGATCTTCACCCAGACCGGGATCGGATCGCCGTACGTCTGGTGGCCGGAAATCACCAGTGCCATCACCACGACGCCCATGGTCTTCTGGGCGTCCTGGAGGCCGTGTCCCAGCGCCATGCCCGCCGCCGAGACGGTCTGGGCTATGCGGAAGCCCCGCTTGGCCTTGTGCGGGTTGGACCGGCGGAAGATCCACAGGATCGCTGTCATGACCAGGTAACCGGCGACCAGGCCGACGACCGGGGACACGAACATCGGGATGACGACCTTTTCGAGGACCCCGTGCCAGATCACCGTCGTCCCGCCGGCCAGCGCCGCCCCCACCATGCCGCCGAACAGCGCGTGGGAGGAGGAGGACGGCAGGCCGAAGTACCAGGTGACCAGGTTCCAGACGATCGCGCCCACCAGGGCCGCGAACAGGATGCCCATGCCGGTGGACCCGGCGGGCGTCTCGATCAGCCCCTCGCTGACCGTCTTGGCGACCCCGGAGCCCAGGAAGGCGCCGGCGAGGTTCATCACGGCCGCCATCGCGAGCGCCGCCCGCGGGGTGAGCGCCCGGGTCGACACCGATGTCGCGATCGCGTTCGCCGAGTCGTGGAAGCCGTTGGTGTACGTGAAGAAGAGCGCGACCGCGATGGTCACGATCAGGGCGAAGGTGTCCATCGACGCCTCAGGACTCCTTGACCGCGATGGTCTCCACCGTGTTCGCCACGTGCTCGAACGCGTCCGCCGCCTCTTCCAGCACGTCCACGATCTGCTTGAGCTTCAGCACCTCGATGGCGTCGTACTTGCCGTTGAAGAGGTGGGCGAGCAGCTTGCGGTGGATCTGGTCGGCCTGGTTCTCCAGCCGGTTGACCTCGATCCAGTACTCGGTGAGGTTGTCCATCGTGCGGAGGTTGGGCATGGCCTCCGCCGTCAGCTCGGCCGCACGCGCCAGGACCTCGATCTGCTGCTCGACGCCCTTCGGCAGTTCCTCGATGTTGTAGAGGACGACCAGGTCGACGGCCTCCTCCATGAAGTCCATGATGTCGTCGAGCGAACCGGCGAGGGAGTAGATGTCCTCCCGGTCGAACGGCGTGATGAACGAGGAGTTCAGCTGGTGGAAGATCGCGTGCGTGGCGTCGTCACCTGCGTGTTCCGCTGCCCGCATACGCTCTGCGATCTCGGCCCGGGCGGAGGAGTCCGCCCCGAGCAGTTCCATCAGGAGCTTGGAGCCGGTGACGATGTTGTCCGCGGACGCGGCGAACATGTCGTAGAAGCTCGTCTCCCTGGGGGTCAGACGAAAGCGCACGTGGGATCCTCGGGGTGCTTCGGTTTCGGTCAGGCTGATGCTAGGCGCATCATCCGGCCACGGCTATCGGGCCGCATCCCAGTGTCGCCCATGCGGTGAAGTGCTCGGTACGGGGGCGTACCAAGGCCCTGTTACCCCGGAAAGTTCGTTACGATATACCCGGTAGGGGTATGTGTCCTTTTTGTCCGCTGCTCGTCCCGAGACGGAGGCCCGCGATGACGACGACCGAGGCCGGCGCCACGCACGGCTACCACAAGCAGAAGGACGAGCACCTCAAGCGGCTGCGCCGGATCGAGGGCCAGATCCGCGGGCTGCAGCGGATGGTGGAGGAGGACACCTACTGCATCGACATACTCACGCAGGTCTCCGCCTCCACCAAGGCGCTGCAGTCCTTCGCGCTGCAGCTGCTGGAGGAGCACCTGCGGCACTGCGTCGCCGACGCGGCGCTCAAGGGCGGTGACGAGATCGACGCGAAGGTGGACGAGGCGACGAAGGCGATCGGCCGCCTGCTGCGCACCTGAGCCGCGGGGCGCCAGCCGACCAGGGCGCAAGCCGGTCAGGCCGTGACGCCGGTCAGGCCGTACGCCGCTCAGGCCGTGTCACCGATCAGGCCGGATTTCGCTCCTCGGCCACCCGCAGCACCTGGTCGATGCTCTCCAGGCTGAGACGGTCCTCGGCTGCCGAGGCCGCGATGATCAGCTCTCCGCACAGCTCGATCTCGGCGAGTGCCACGTGGTCCTGCACCGCCGTACCGCCGACCGCCGCCACCCGCCTCACCTCTTCCCCGCCGTCACCGGCTTCCTAGAGTAGGCAGCGGCCCACGCGCCGCGCATGGCACGGACGGGCTACTTACGGGGTGGCGTCCCGGACTAGTGCACCGGCCGGTTCCCGCCGGCGCCGGGGCCGTCCTCGGCGATCCGGCCCGCGTAGATGTCCGCCGGGGCCGGCAGCGTCACCTCGACGGGGGCGCCGAAGCCGTACAGCAGCAGGGTCGAGGCGACTTCCACGGCGGCCCTGCGGCGGCCGTTGACGAAGCTGAAGCGCTGCCGCAGCTTGCGGATGCGGCCCTGGTCGTCCAGGTAGGCGTCGAACGGCACCGCGGCCGTGGCGAACCCCTCGGCCGCCGCCGCCAGGGAGGCCCTGACGCCGGGGGCGGCGTACCGGGCGGCGCGGGCCAGGTCGGCGGTGCCCCGGTAGTGCCGCACCGCCGTCCCCGCGACCTCGGTCCGGCCGACGAAGGTCGCCTCCCGCGTCCCGCGCAGCACCTCGGCCGCCGCGTACGGGTCGGTCGCGCCGCCCGTGACCAGGTTTCCGTCGGACAGCGTCGCGGTGTCCACCCGCACCCACTTGTCGGCGGGCACGCCCGCGCCCCGGTTCTTCATGTACAGCGCGCCGGGGGCGAGCAGTTCGGTGATGGGCCGGTGCCCGGAGGCGCCGGTGGGGTCCTCGGGCAGCATGACGGTGAGCCGGCCGAGACGGCGCCGGTAGTCGTAGACGCCCCTGCCGCGGATGGTGACCCGGGTGCCGCCCGCGGCCATCTCCATCGACGTGCCGGCCTTGGAGCTGCCGGCCGAGCGCAGCGCGTCGGCCGCCCGGTGCAGGGCGGCGACCGGATCGCCGGCGCCCTTGACGTCCCCGGTGTCCTCGGCGGCGGCCCCGCTGCCGGAGCAGCCCGTGGCGCCCGTCCCGAGGCCCAGCAGGATGCCCACCGCCACGGCCGTCCCGCCGCGCCTGCGCTGCCGCCGCTCCATCGCCTGCCTACCCCCAGCCGGTATGTCCGTCACGGGCCCCCGTCGTCCGGATAACGACGGGTGGGGCGGCGTCGTCACGCGCGGCGGGGCCCGCGGGCACCGTTCGGCCGCGGCCCGGCTGGGTACGGTTGTCGGCGTGGCAGTCACCGCGGGGCAGCAGGACGGGCCGGAGCGCGCCCGGTCCGGACCGGAACACCTCACGACGACCGGCGAGCAGGGCCGCTTCTGCGTGGCCCGCTGCAGTTGCGGCTGGCGCGGTCCCGCCCGCCGGGCCCGCAGTCAGGCCCGCACGGACGCGGAGGGGCACGCGGCGGCCCCGTGACGGGGCTCAGTCCCGCCGTGGCGCCCCGCCGGGCGGCGTCCCGCCGAGCGACCGCAGCAGGGCGTCGACGAGGTCCCGGTCGCGGGGCTGGGTGAGGCGGGCGCGGGCCGCGGCCGGGGGGAGCCAGGCGACGCGGTCCACCTCGTCGTTCGGCGTGAAGCCGCCGGACACCGCTTCGGCCGCCCACCAGCGCACCTGCTTGGGGCGGCCGTGGGCCGTGTAGCGCACGGCCGGCAGCGCGCCGCCGGGCTCGGCGGTGCAGCCGGTCTCCTCCGCGACCTCGCGCAGGGCGCCGGCCAGCGGGTCCTCACCCGGCCGGAGCTTGCCCTTGGGATGGGACCAGTCGTCGTACCGGGGGCGGTGGACCAGGCAGATCTCCAGGTCGCCCGCCGGGGAGCGGCGCCACAGCACGCAGCCGGCCGCCTGCACCACGGTGTCGTTCACACGGTCTCCTCGAGGACGTCAGGGCCGGTCGGCGGTCTTCTTCTGCCACGCCTGCTGGAAGGCGAACCGGGCGGCCTCCACCTCGTGCCGCTGGTCGGCGTGGAGCACGCCGAGCGCGTACGCCGTCGCCGGGGTGATCCGCGGGGTGCGCGCCGCCTGCGCCGCCGCCGCTGCCGCCTCCGAGGCGTCCCGGTGCCGGTTGAGCGCCCGGCCCGCCGCCAGCAGCCGCGGGTCCGCCGGCGGGTCGCCGGCGCCGCCGTGCAGCGCCTCGCGGGCGTAGCGGTACAGGCGCAGCAGCAGGCGGACCTGGTGCCAGGGGCCGTCCTGGGGGTGCGGGGGCGGGTCCGGGGACAGTCCGTCGGCCAGGGCCTGCGCGTTGTAGGGGTGGCCGGCGGTGACCAGGGGGAGGGCGGCGACGGCGTCCGTGAGGCGTTCCCCGGCCGCCGCGGCGAGGGGGCCGAGGTCGGTGGCGCGGGCGGTGAGGGTGAGCGGGACCTCGCTGGCGAGGACGGCGACCTTGTCGGCGACGGCGTGGAAGCGGCTCGATCCGAGGGCCTGCAGGGCGGTGGAGTGGGCCCGGGTCCGGGCCAGGGTGAGCTGGCGTTCCAGCAGGGCGCCCGCCTTGGCCGCGCCGACCGTCAGGCTGCCGCGCCCGGCCGGCGCCGTCGGCAGGGCCGGGCCGCCGGCGGCGCAGGTCCCGGCGCCCGCCGTGGCGGCCGCCACGGCCGCCGGGGCCTGCGCCCGGCCGGGCAGGACCGCGGCCCCCGACAGCCGGTGCAGCGCCAGCAACAGCCTCTCCAGGCGCGCCTCGTACGCGTGCTCCAGGCCCAGCGTGCCCGACAGCCAGGCCAGTTCCGGGCGCATCTCCTCGGACCAGCCGGCGTCGAGGAGCGGCCGGAAGGTGTGCAGGCTGCCGCTGATGCGGCGGGCCGCGCGGCGCAGGGCGCGCGTCGCGTCGACGGCCTCCCCGGCGCCCTCTCCGCCCGGGTGGGTCCGCGCGGAGGCCGCCCCGGCCTGGCCCCCGGTCTCCCGGTGCAGGCGCAGGGCGCGCAGGAACTCCGTGGCCTGGCTGCGCAGATAGGCCGCCAGGGCGTCCCCGGTGGGAGTGCCTCCCTGCTCGAGCGGGGCCGGCGGCCCGTGGGGCGTGCCGGCCGTGGGGTCCGTCGGGTCAAGGTGTCGCTGTGCCACGCCGGCGCCTCCGGGCGTCTATGAGCATCTCCTGTACGTTCCGCAGGGGTTGGCCGTCCGCGTCGGTCGCGTGGCGCGTCCACTCGCCGTCGGGGCCCAGGTGCCAGGAGGCGGTGGTGTCGGACATGCCGGTCTCCAGGAGCCGGTTGAGCGCCGCGCGGTGCCCGGGGTCGACGACCCGGACCAGGGCCTCGATCCGGCGGTCGAGGTTGCGGTGCATCATGTCGGCGCTGCCGATCCACACCTCGGGTTCGCCGCCGTTGCCGAAGGCGAACACACGGGAGTGCTCCAGGAAACGGCCGAGGATCGAGCGGACCCGGATGTTCTCCGACAGGCCGGCGACGCCGGGGCGGACGGCGCAGATGCCGCGCACCCAGATGTCGACCGGCACGCCCGCCTGGGAGGCCCGGTAGAGCGCGTCGATGACCGCCTCGTCGACCATCGAGTTGACCTTGATGCGGACGAACGCCGGCCGGCCCGCGCGGTGGTGCTGGACCTCCTTGTCGATCCGCGCGACCAGGCCGTCGCGCAGGGACTTGGGGGCGACGAGGAGGCGGCGGTAGGTCTCGCGGCGCGAGTAGCCGGAGAGCCGGTTGAAGAGGTCGGAGAGGTCGGCGCCGACCTGCGGGTCGGCCGTCAGCAGCCCCAGGTCCTCGTAGAGCCGGGCCGTCTTCGGGTGGTAGTTGCCGGTGCCGACGTGGCTGTACCGCCGCAGCGTCTCGCCCTCCTGGCGGACGACCAGGGACAGCTTGCAGTGCGTCTTCAGGCCGACCAGGCCGTAGACGACGTGGCAGCCGGCCTCCTCCAGCTTGCGGGCCCACTTGATGTTGGCGTGCTCGTCGAACCGGGCCTTGATCTCCACCAGCACCAGGACCTGCTTGCCGGACTCGGCCGCGTCGATGAGCGCGTCGACTATGGGGGAGTCGCCGGAGGTGCGGTAGAGGGTCTGCTTGATGGCGAGGACGTCCGGGTCGGCGGCCGCCTGCTCCAGGAAGGCCTGCACGGAGGTGGAGAAGGAGTCGTACGGGTGGTGCAGGAGCACGTCGCGGGTGCGCAGGGCGGCGAAGATGTCGGGCGGGGACGCCGACTCGACCTCGGCGAGGTCGCGGTGGGTGCCGGCGACGAACTTGCGGTACTTCAGCTCCGGCCGGTCCAGGCTGTGGATGCGGAAGAGGCCGGTGAGGTCCAGCGGGCCCGGCAGCGGGTACACCTCGGCCTCGGAGATCTTCAGCTCGCGGACCAGCAGGTCCAGCACCTCCCGGTCGATGGACTCCTCGACCTCCAGGCGCACCGGCGGGCCGAAGCGGCGGCGCATGAGTTCCTTCTCCAGCGCCTGCAGGAGGTTCTCGGCGTCGTCCTCCTCGACCTCCAGGTCCTCGTTGCGGGTGAGCCGGAACGCGTGGTGCTCCAGCACCTCCATGCCCGGGAACAGCTCCTCCAGGTGGGCGGCGATGACGTCCTCGACGGGGACGTAGCGGCCGGGGCTGCTCTCCAGGAAGCGGGACAGCAGCGGCGGCACCTTCACCCGGGCGAAGTGCCTGTGGCCGCTGACCGGGTTGCGCACGACGACGGCCAGGTTCAGGGAGAGGCCGGAGATGTACGGGAAGGGGTGCGCGGGGTCCACCGCGAGCGGTGTGAGGACCGGGAAGATCTGGTGCCGGAACAGGGTGAACAGGCGGGCCTGCTCCTTCTCCGTCAGCTCGTTCCAGCGGACCAGGTGGATGCCCTCCTCCGCGAGTGCGGGGGCGACGTCCTCGTGGTAGCAGGCGGCGTGCCGGGCCATCAGCTCGCGGGAGCGGGCCCAGATCATCTCCAGCACCTCGCGCGGCTGCAGGCCGGAGGCGGAGCGGGTGGCGACGCCGGTGGCGATGCGGCGCTTCAGGCCGGCCACCCGGACCATGAAGAACTCGTCCAGGTTGCTGGCGAAGATCGCGAGGAAGTTCGCGCGTTCCAGCAGGGGCGTGTCCGGGTCCTCGGCCAGCTCCAGGACCCGCTCGTTGAACGCGAGCCAGCTGCGCTCCCGGTCGAGGAAGCGGCCTTGCGGCAGCGGCGCCGCCCCGTCGGCGCGGGACTCCTCGTAGGCGTCGAGGTCGGCGTCGAGGTCCGGTTCGAGATCGGAGACCACGGCGGCCACGGTGTGCGGGCGGTGCGCCGCGATGGAGCCCACGGAGGGCTGGGGGTGCTGTACCTCGGCCTGGGTGTCTGACTGGCTCATGGACCCATTCTTCCGCGCGAGGGGCGGCGCAGGCTCGTCGGAATGTGCGGGCGGCAGCGGCACGGCCCGTTCCCCGCGGGCGCCTCGGCGGGCGGCGACGGCTCTGGCACGGAGGGCTTCACTCGCCGAGCGTCGCAAGGCTGTCTGAATCGACGGTTACGGGGACATGACGTGCGGGCTAGCGCGAGGCGGCCCCCAGGAGCCCCGGCCCGCCGGCCGACGGGGGGCCGGGGAGCCTGGGGGCCTGCGGGCCGGTCCGGCGTACGGCTGTGCGGGGTGGTGCGGGGGGCTTCACCGGCTCGGACCCCGGCGGCCGCAGTGCCGGTGCCACGGGTCCGCCCTGCCGCACGGCGGGGGCCCGGGGGCCGGTCCGGCCGGGGGCTGGAGGTCAGCGGGTCGGGCGGGAGCGCGGGGCTGAGCCGGCCCGGCGGGGTACGGGAGCCGCGGGGGCGAGTTCACCGGGTCGGGTCGGGGTTCCGGTGGGCGGCGCAGTGCCCTCACGGGGCGACACCGTCGTCAGGTCTCCGCCGTGCCGCACGACGCTGCCCCGGCTCCGGTGCGGACGGCGGGACCGCTGTTCCGAGCGCGGCCGTGCCGTGGGGGTGGGCCGGTGACGTGCGGTGTCGTCATCGCGGTGGGGCGGCCGGGGCTGTCGCCTGCCGGACCCGGGGGCCGAGTCGGCGGTGCCCCGGGTGTGCGCGGGCAGGGTGCGGCACGCGGCCGGAGCCGGTTCGGAGGCGTGACCGGCTGCCGCGTGGGTGTCCGGGTGGGCCGGGCCACCCGAGGTGTGCGCGGGCAGGGTGCGGCACGCGGCCGGGGCCGGTTCGGAGGCGTGACCGGCTGCCGTGTGGGTGTCCGGGTGGGCCGGGCCCCCAGGCAGGGGCCGGGGGACCAGGGGGGCCGCGTGTCCGGCGGGCCGGGGCCGGTCGGCCATGGCGTGGCAATCGGGGGGTGCGTGTCCGGGTGTGCCAGGTCTTGGGCCGGGACGCGGTGATCAAGGGCCGGGCCTGTCGGCTGTGTGCTGTCGGACCTGGAGCCGAGTCGGCGGTGCCTCGGAATTCACGCGGGCCGTGGGTGGACAGGCCGCCAGGTTCGGAGGAGGCGTGCGCGTCGGCGGGTGTCCGGGTGGCCGGGCCTGTCGGCTGCCGGACCCGGGGGCCGAGTCGGTGGCGCCTCGAGGTGTGCGCGGGCAGGGTGCGGCACGCGGCCGGAGCAGGTTCGGAGGCGTGACCGGCTGCCGTGGGCGAGTCCAGGTGGGGCGAGCCCCCGGTCGGTGCGCGGTGATCAGGGGGCGTGTCCGGGTGGGGCGAGCCGCCGGTCGGTGCGCGGTGATCAGGGGGCGTGTCCGGGTGGGCCGAGCCCCGGCCTGGGGTGGGGGGCCGGGTGTCCTGGTGGGCCGGGGGCCTCGGGCACCCGGAGCCGGCTCCGGCCCACGTCGGCGTGCGAGGGGGCTGTCAGGTCTCGGTGCGGTACATCAGGTCGGTCTCGTGGACCGTGAAGCCCAGCCGCTCGTACACCGACACGGCCGGCGTGTTGTCGGCGTCGACGTAGAGCATCGCGGTCGGCAGCCCCAGCCCGGCCAGGTGGCGCAGCCCGATCGTGGTGAGGGCCTTGCCGAGCCCGCCGCCCTGCTCGCCGGGCCGCACCCCGAGGACGTACACCTCGCCGAGTCCCTCCTCGGCGTGCACCTTGGTCCAGTGGAAGCCGATCAGCTCGCCGTCGCGCTCGGCGAGGAAGAAGCCGGCCGGGTCGAACCACGCCTCGGCCTTGCGGTCGTCCAGGTCCCGCTGGGTCAGCGAGCCCTGCTCGGGGTGGTGGGCGAAGGCGGCCGCGTTCACCGCGAGCCAGGCCGCGTCGTCCTTGCCGGGCTCGAAGGCGCGCACGGTCACGCCCGCGGGCAGCACCGGGTCGGGCAGCTCCAGGCCGGTCAACGGCCGCCGCATCTGCCGCAGTTCGCGGAACAGGGTGAGCCCGAGGACCTGGGCGAGGTGCCGGGCGGCCGGGTGTCCGCCGTGCGCCCACACCCGCAGCCGCTTGCCGGAGGCGGCGAGCAGCGCCGAGCCCAGTGCCCGGCCGTGCCCGTGCCCGCGGTGCCTCGGATGCACCACGAGTTCGGCGGTCGGCGCCTCCACCGGGTCGGTGTCCTCCAGCTGGCCGTAGCCGACGAGTTCGCCGTCGACGCTCAGCAGCAGGTGGGAGACGCCCTCGCGGGGGCCGCCGCGCAGCTGCAGCCGGCCCTGTTCGGACACCGGCTGCTGCCCGTCCACCCGGGCGGCCTCGCCGAGCAGGCGCAGCACGGCCTCGGCCCGGTCCGGGGCGAGCGCGGAGGAGGTCTCGATGGAGCGGGCGGGGAAGGCCCGTACGGTGTCGTCGCTGCTCATGCGTACGAGGGTACGGGGAGGGCGCGGCTTGGCGCGGGCAGCGCAACGGGAGGGGGCGTCGCCGGACGCCGGCGAAGGGAAACCAGGATGTGACCCCGAACCCCCTGTCGTGCTACGCGCGTTGACCTTAGGCTGCGCCGAGCCACCACAGCCGGTCCACCTCAGCCGAGCCACCACCACCGAGCCACCACAGCCGATCCACAGGGGGGTCCCATGCCTGCCGCACCCCGGCGCACCAGACGCCGTAGGTTCGCCTTCCTCGCCACCGCCGCCGGTCTCGCCACCGCCGCCGCGCTGACCACCGCCCTGCCGGCGGACGCGCACGAGGGCACGGGCCGTCACGGCCGCTACCAGGACGTCCAGCTCCTGTCCTTCAACGACCTGCACGGCAACCTGGAGCCGCCGTCCGGCTCCTCCGGCCGGGTCACCGAACTCCAGCCGGACGGCACGACGAAGACGGTCGAGGCGGGCGGCGCCGAGTACCTCGCCACCCATCTGCGCCAGGCCCGCCGGGGCCACCCGTACTCCGTCACCGCGGCCGGCGGCGACATGGTCGGCGCCTCCCCGCTGCTGTCGGGCCTGTTCCACGACGAGCCCACCGTCGAGGCGCTCAACGAACTGGACCTGGACGTCACCTCGGTCGGCAACCACGAGTTCGACGAGGGCGCGAAGGAACTGGCCCGCCTGCAGAACGGCGGCTGCCACCCGGTCGACGGCTGCTACACCGGCCGGAGGTTCCGGGGCGCGGACTTCCCGTACCTGGCCGCGAACGTCCAGGACGAGAAGACCGGCAAGCCGATCCTGAAGCCGTACTGGGTCTGGAAGAAGAAGGGCGTCAGGATCGGCTTCATCGGCGTCACGCTGGAGGGCACCCCGGGCATCGTCTCCGCCGACGGCGTCAAGGGCCTGAGCTTCAAGGACGAGGCCGAGACGATCAACAGGTACGCCAGGGAGCTGCAGCGCCAGGGCGTGCAGTCGATCGTGGCCCTGATCCACGAGGGCGGCTACCCGGCCTCCGGCGCCTACAACTACGACTGCGACTCCCCGGGCCCCGGCGCCGGCATCTCCGGGCCGATCGCGGACATCGCCAGGAACGTGACCCCGGCCGTGGACGCCCTGGTCACCGGCCACACCCACCAGGCGTACGTCTGCACGGTCCCCGACCCCGCCGGCCGTCCCCGCACGGTCACCTCCGCGGCCTCCTTCGGCCGCCTGTACACCGACACCACGCTCACGTACGACCGCTTCACCGGCGACATCGTCCGCACGGCGGTGAAGTCCGCGAACCACGCGGTCACGCGGGACGTGCAAAGGGCGCCGGACCTGACGGACCTGATCGCCCGGTGGAACACCCTGGCCGCCCCGATCGGCGACCGTCCCATCGGCTACGTCTCCGCCGACATCACCAACACCGGCACCGAGTCCCCGATGGGCGACCTGATCGCCGACGCGCAGCTCGCCCACGGCCGTGCACTCGACCCGAGGACGAGCCTGGCCCTGATGAACCCCGGCGGCGTCCGGGCCGGCCTGACCTACGCGGCCAAGGGCGGCGAGGGCGACGGCGTGGTCACCTACGCGGAGGGCTTCACGGTCCAGCCGTTCGCCAACACGGTGAACCTGCAGGACTTCACCGGCGCCCAGCTGATCCAGGTGCTCAAGGAGCAGGTGAGCGGCGCCAACGCGGCGGCCCCGAAGATCCTCCAGCCGTCCGCCGGCCTCACCTACACCCTGGACCTCACCCGGTCCGGCGCCGACCGCGTGGTCACCGGTTCGATCCGCCTGAACGGCGCCCCGATCGACCCGGCGGCCACCTACCGCGTCGCCGTCAACAGCTTCCTCGCGGGCGGCGGCGACGGCTTCCCGACGCTGGCGCAGGGCACGGGCGACCTGGTCGGCGCGGACGACCTGACCGCGCTGGAGAAGTACCTCACGGCGAACTCCTCGGCGTCGGACCCGATCGCCCCGCCGAAGGCGGACCGGATCACCGTCGTGCAGTAGGGAACCCGCACGTCCGGTCCGGCGGCTGCGGGAACGCCCCCGAGATCCCTCTCGGGGGCGTTCCCGTGCTTGCACCGGGCCCGCTTCAGCCGGCCGGTGTCTCGGGCGGCGGCGTCGGCGCGCCCGGCAGGCGTACCGTCGCCACCGTGCCGCCGCCCTCCGCGCGGGCCAGCGCGACCTCGCCGCCCGCCTGCCGGACCGTACGGGCGACGATGGACAGGCCCAGTCCCGAGCCGGGCAGCGCACGGGCGCCGGGCGAGCGCCAGAAGCGGTCGAAGACGTACGGGAGTTCGTCCTCGAGGATGCCGGGACCGTGGTCGCGGACCGTCAGCACGCCCGCGCTCAGCCGCACCTCGACCGTGCCGCCCGCCGGGCTGAACTTCACCGCGTTGTCCAGGATGTTGACGACCGCCCGCTCCAGCGCGGAGGGCTCCGCCCGCACGTACCAGGGCTCCAGATCGGCGGTGATCGACAGTTCGGGGCCGCGCAGGCGCGCCCGGCGCAGGGCCGCCTCCACCGTGTCCTGCAGGGCGACCACCTGGACGCGCTCGCCGCGCTGCGACTCGGCGCGGGACAGCTCCTGCAGGTCGCCGATGAGCGCGGCCAGCTCGGTCATCTGCGCCTTCACCGACTCCAGCAGCGCCTTGCGGTCCGCCGGCGGGATGGGGCGGCCCGTCTGCTCGCTGCGGGTGAGCAGTTCGATGTTCGTGCGCAGCGAGGTCAGGGGGGTGCGCAGCTCGTGGCCCGCGTCCGCGATCAGCTGCTGCTGGAGGTCGCGGGAGCTGGCCAGGGAGGCGGTCATGGAGTTGAACGACCGGGAGAGCCGGGCCACCTCGTCCTCGCTGTCGTCCTCCACCGGGATGCGGATCGTCAGGTCCTCGGTGCGGGCCACGTGCTCGACGGCCTCGGTGAGCTTGTCGACGGGACGCAGCCCGGCCCGCGCGACCGCGAGGCCGGCCGCGCCGGCGCCGAGCACGCCTATGCCGGACACCAGCAGCAGGACCAGGGCGAGGTCGTTGAGGGTGTTCTGGGTGTTCTTCAGCGGGAGGGCGATGAGCAGCGCGGCGTTGGCGGTGTCGCCCGTGGCCCGGTCCGTGATCACCAGGCCGGGCACGGCGAGGACGCGCACGTCGTTGCCGTCCGCGTCGCTGCCGTTGCGGAAGTACCCGTCACCGGGGTCCCCCCGCCGGACCAGTTCCCGGTCGGTGTGCGTGACCGCGACCGAGCCGAGGGAGTACGACAGCACACAGGGCCGGCCCGTCTCCGTGACCACCTCGGCGTAGATGTTGCGGGGGCCGTCGCCCTGGGTGTTGGACGGCGTCTGGGTGCAGTCGTTGACCGCGTCGTTGGCCTGGGACTGCAGCCGCGGCATGTTCAGCGTCCTGGTCAGGTCGTTGTTGACCTGGTCGTACAGCTTCCCCTGCACGATGAACCAGCACGTCACCGAGACCGCCGCCACCGCGAACGCCACCGCCGCCGCCACCAGCATCGCCAGTCGCGCCCGGATCGGCAGCGCCCGGTACCGGCGCAGCAGCCGCTTCACTCGGCTCCGCCCTGGCGCAGCACGTACCCCACGCCCCGCACGGTGTGCACGAGGCGCGGCTCGCCGCCGGCCTCGGTCTTGCGGCGCAGGTACATGACGTAGACGTCGAGCGAGTTGGAGGTCGGCTCGAAGTCGAAGCCCCACACCGCCTTCAGGATCTGCTCACGGGTGAGGACCTGGCGCGGGTGTGCCATGAACATCTCCAGCAGCGTGAACTCGGTGCGGGTCAGTTCGACCGGCCGGCCGCCCCGTGTGACCTCCCGGGTGGCGAGGTCCATGCGGAGGTCGGCGAAGGTGAGCGCCTCGTCCCGCTGGGCCTGCGCCGACACGGCCGCCGCGTAGGAGCTGCGGCGCAGCAGCGCGCGGATGCGGGCGAAGAGCTCGTCCAGCTCGAACGGCTTGACCAGGTAGTCGTCGGCGCCGGCGTCCAGGCCGGTCACCCGGTCGCCGACGGTGTCGCGTGCGGTGAGCATCAGGATCGGGGTGGTGTCGCCCGCGCCACGGATGCGGCGGGCCGCGGTCAGGCCGTCCATGCGCGGCATCTGGATGTCGAGGACGAGCAGGTCGGGCCGGTAGGCGGCCGCTTTCTCCAGTGCGTCCGCGCCGTCGACGGCGACCTCCGTGCCGTACCCCTCGAAGGCGAGGCTGCGCTGCAGGGCCTCGCGTACGGCCGGCTCGTCGTCGACGATCAGGATGCGCTGGGGTTCACGGTCGCCTTCGGCGGGGCTCATCGCTGGCGGTTCCTCGGGGTGCGGCGGGGTCCGGATCGGGGTGGCCCCAGCCTGCCACGTCCGGGGGCCGGGGCGCGGGCGCCGGGCTCAGGCGCCGAGCACGGCCATGCCGCGCATGGTGGCCAGCCGGTGCAGCGGGACCTTGCGGCGGTGCGGCCGGTCGGCGGGGATGCGCAGGCCCATCAGCTCGGGGGCGGGCGTCGCGACCTGCGGGGCGCGCGGGGCCGGCACGGGGACGTGCAGCTCGTGGGCGACGGAGAGGGCCAGGGCGAGGTGGGCGGGGCCGCGGCCCGCGCTGTGGTGGGAAACCTGGGGGATCATGGCGTACTCCCTGCTGTCCGGGCCGTACACGGGGTACGGGGGTTAGTTCTGCGTGCCCGACCGGAGCGCGGCCAGGTCGGCCTTGACGGTGTCGATGGGGATGGCGAAGCCGAGGCCGATGCTGCCGGCGTCCGAGGACGAGGCGGCCTGCGACGACGAGTACATGGCGGAGTTGATGCCGATGACGCGGCCGCCCGCGTCGATCAGCGCGCCGCCGGAGTTGCCGGGGTTCAGGGACGCGTCGGTCTGGATGGCCTTGTAGGTGGTGGTGGACGAGCCGGTGTCGCCGTTGAACTCGCGGCCGCCGAACTGGAACGGCCACTGCCCGTCGTCGTCCCGGCCCTGTCCCTGCCCGTCGTCGGTGGGGACGGTGACCTCGCGGTCCAGGGCGGAGACGATGCCGCTGGTGACGGTGCCGGTCAGGCCCTCCGGGGAGCCGATCGCGACGACGGTGTCGCCGACCTTGACGCTGCCGGAGTCGCCGAGCGCCGCCGGCTTCCAGCCGGAGGCGTCCTCCGCCTTGAGGAGCGCGAGGTCCTTGGAGCTGTCGGTGCCGACGATCTCGGCGGTGTGGCTCCTGCCGTCGCTGGTGCGCACCTTGATGGAGGTGGCGCCGGAGACGACGTGGTTGTTGGTGACGATCTCGCCGCCGGACGTGATGACCACCCCGGATCCGGTGGAGGAGCCGTTGCCGAGCGTCGCGTCGACCTCGACCACGCTGGGGCTGACCGCGGCGGCGATCGCGGCGACGTCGCCCTTCCTGCCCGACGGCACCACGGGGGTGCCGCTGGAGGCGGTGGCGACCGTGTCCGTGCCGGCCAGCTCCTGGAAGGCGTAGGCCGTGCCGCCGCCGACGGCCGCCGCGACGACGGCGACCGCCGCCAGCAGGCCCGCCGGGCCCCGGCCGCGCCTCCGCACCGGCGCGGGGTCCGGTGAGCCGGCGGGCCGGTACGGCGGCGGGGGCGGCCACTCGGGGTGCACGGGAGCGGGGTGGCTGTGCTGCTGCGGGGGAACGCCCTGGCTCTCGGTCATGCAGTAAGCATGTCCCGCGACCATGAGAGCTTCCTGAGTCCAGCCTGAGAAGCCCGGCAGAACCTCCTTCGCCCGTTATGAGAAGAGTGCGGGGCACGACGGAGCCGGAACACCGGATGCGCGGCCCCTGGCCGGTCGCCGGTGGGCCGGCGGCCGGCGAAGAGAGACGGCCGAGCGGGAGACCTGCGTGAGGGCGCGGGCGGAGGCCACGCGGCCGGTCGCCGACCCGGGAGGACGGCTGAGCGGGCGCGGTCGTGCGAGGGCTGGGGGCGTTGGGCGCGGAGGCGGGCGTGCCGGGTGGCTGAGGGGGCCGGGCGTCGGCGGTAGGGCATGGCCGGTGCGTGGCGCGGGTCCGGTGGGGGGTGTGCGGGGTCGGCGGTCGCCGTGTCGCTCCGGCGGCGCCGGGCGCGGGCAGGGGGGCACCCGCGAGACCGGTGGACGGCGCGGGGCGGCGCGTCGGCCGCCGTTCCGGCGGGTCCTGGCCGGCGGCCGCCGGAGAGCGGGCGTGGCGGCGCCGCGGTCACGCTTACGCTGGTGCCCGTGTCAGCCTCCCGTCTGCGACGCGTCGCCGTCCTTGTGCTGGAGGGCGCGAAACCACTCGACGTCGGCATCCCCGCGCAGGTCTTCACCACCCGCGCGAGCATGCCGTACGAGGTGCGGCTGTGCGGTGCGGCGCCCGGTCTCGTCACCGGCGGCGACGGGCTGTCCTACCACGTCGCCCACGGGCTGGACGCGCTGGCGTGGGCCGAGACCGTCTTCATCCCCGGTTACCGGTTCCCGGACCGCGACGACCCGCCGCGGCCCGTGGTCGAGGCGCTGACGGCCGCCCACGACCGCGGCGCGCGGCTCGCCGCTATCTCCACCGGCGCCTTCGCGCTCGCCGCCACGGGCCTGCTCGACGGCAGGCGCGCCACGACGCACTGGCACTACACGAGGGCGTTCGCGGCGAAGCACCCCCGGGTCCGGGTCGACGAGAACGTCCTGTTCGTCGACGAGGGCAGCGTGCTGACGTCGGCCGGCGCCGCCTCGGGCATCGACCTGTGCCTGCACATCCTGCGCGGCGACCTCGGCGTGGCCGCCTCGAACCACGCGGCGCGGCGCCTGGTCGCGGCGCCCTACCGCAGCGGCGGTCAGGCGCAGTACGTGCCGCGCAGCGTGCCCGAGCCGCTCGGCGAGCGGTTCGCCGCCACCCGCGAGTGGGCGCTGCGCCGGCTCGGCGAGCCCCTGACGCTTCAGGCACTGGCCCGGCACGCGGCGGTCTCGCCGCGCACGTTCTCGCGGCGCTTCGTCGAGGACACCGGATACACGCCGATGCAGTGGATCATGCGGGCCCGTATCGACGCCGCCCGTGAGCTGCTGGAGCGCTCGGAGCTGAGCGTGGAGCGGATCGCCGCCGCCGTCGGCCTGGGCACCGGCGCGAATCTGCGGCTGCACTTCGGGCGGGTCCTCGGCACCACGCCGAGCGAGTACCGGCGCACCTTCAGCCGGGGCGAGTGACGGGGGCCGCCGCCTGGCACGATCCTTGCGAACCCTGGCGATCGCGCCGCTACCGCGGGCCCGCGCCGCACGCGAACCTGGGAGCGAACCGAAGGGATTGGCTCATGACACGTATCGCCATCAACGGATTCGGCCGCATCGGACGCAACGTGCTGCGGGCGCTGCTGGAGCGCGGCAGCGACCTCGACGTCGTCGCCGTCAACGACCTCACCGAACCGGCCGCTCTGGCGCGGCTGCTCGCCTACGACACGACGGCCGGCCGGCTCGGCCGCCCGGTGCGCGCCGACGGGGACGCCCTCGTCGTGGACGGCCGTCGCATCAAGGTGCTCGCCGAGCGGGATCCGGCGCGGCTGCCGTGGGCCGAGCTGGGCGTCGACATCGTGCTGGAGTCGACCGGCCGTTTCACCTCGGCCAAGGCCGCCCGGGCGCACCTGGACGCCGGCGCGGGGAAGGTCCTCGTCGGCGCGCCGTCGGACGGCGCCGACGTCACGCTGGCGTTCGGGGTCAACACCGACGCGTACGACCCGGCGCTGCACACGATCGTCTCCAACGCCTCCTGCACGACGAACGCGCTCGCGCCGCTGGCCGCGGTGCTCGACGAGCTGGCGGGCATCGAGCACGGCTTCATGACGACGGTGCACGCCTACACCCAGGAGCAGAACCTGCAGGACGGCCCGCACCGCGACGCCCGCCGGGCCCGCGCCGCCGCCGTCAACATCGTGCCCACCACGACCGGCGCCGCCAAGGCGATCGGCCTGGTGCTGCCGAACCTGGACGGCAAGCTGTCGGGCGACTCGATCCGCGTGCCGGTTCCGGTGGGCTCGCTGGTGGAGCTCAACACCGTCGTCGCCCGCGAGGTGACGCGCGACGAGGTGCTGGCGGCGTACCGCGCCGCGGCGCAGGGGCCGCTGGCCGGCGTCCTCGAGTACTCGGAGGACCCGCTGGTGTCGTCCGACATCACGGGCAACCCGGCATCGTCGATCTTCGACTCCGCCCTGACCCGTGTGGACGGCCGCCACATCAAGGTGGTCGCCTGGTACGACAACGAGTGGGGCTTCTCCAACCGCGTGGTCGACACGCTGGAGTTCCTCGGCGCCAGGTGACCCCGCGCCGCTACTCGAAGAACTTCAGGCCCCACCCGGTGTCGGTGGTGGGGCCGGGGACGTCGGCGCGGCGGTAGGCGGTGCCGCCCCACCAGCAGAACGTGCCGGTGTACCAGTGCCGGTTCTCCCACGAGTACGGCGTGCCCTTGGGCACCGCGTGGAACATCAGCGGGAACCTCGGGCCGGCGGGAGGGCTCGTGCCGATGTCGCCGTTCAGCAGGACGAAGCTGTGGTGCCCCGGTCCGTCGACGTACAGCGTCGGGTCCCAGCCGGCCATCATCGTCTCGCGGTGGGAGCCGAACAGGCAGCCGTTCGACTTGTACCAGTCCCACACGTACGTCGGGTCGCCGCCGGCCCGCAGCCTCAGGTCGGCCAGGCAGTAGTGGTCGCTCCAGCTCCCGTTGGCCGAGTACACGATGTGCAGCCGGCCGTCGGGGTCCTTGACGGCCTCGGGCGCCTCGTTGACGAAGGGGTTGCCGACCACCCGCTCCCAGCTCTCCCGCGGCTGCGAGATGATGTGGCGCGCGCCGGTCGGCGTGGTCGGGCCGCTCATCCGGACGATGTAGAGGTTCTGCTCCACATCGGTGTCGCCGGCCCAGCCCGACCAGACGAACCAGCGCTGCCCGCCGAACGTGAACAGGGTCCCGTCGACCGCCCACTTGTCCTCCGGCAGGGCCAGTTTCGTCTCGGCGGTGTACCCGCTGTCCGCGGTGGCGGAGCTGATCGCGTACATGCGGTGGGCCGCTCCGCGCCCGGCCGAGAAGTAGACGTGGAAGCGGCCACCGTCCGTCGTGATCTCCGGGGCCCAGATCTCCCCGAGGTTCCGGGTGTCCGACCAGATGCGCCGGGCGGGGGCCGAGGCCAGGGCGTCCGTCGACGGGGCCTGCCGCACGGCGATGCCGTCGCCGGTCGACTCCACCGAGACGTAGGTGCCGCCCACCCGCAGCACGCTGGGGTCCGCCGCGCGCAGACCGGTCGGCCCGGCCGCGGCGGGGCCGGCGGACGTCAGGCACAGCACCGCCGCGAGGACGCCGGACAGCACGAAGGCCGCGGCGCCGGAGAGGGGACGAGGAAGCGTCATCGGGTCCGTCCAAGGTCGGTCCCCGCTTCGGCGACCGAGCCGGCGAAGCCGGGTGCTACGGAGGTGAGAGCGCTTTCACCAGTGCTCACCAGCATCCGAACTCGCACTGAACATGTCAATGCTCCGGACGGCGGTCCAGCCGCGGCGGACTCCGGCGGCGCCTAGGCTGGTGCCGTGCGCACGGTGGAGCTGCTGCCCGACCCGGTGACCGAGGCGCGGGTGCGCCGGGTCTGGCAGGAACTGGCCGCCGCCGGGCTGCCCAGCCTGGCCGGTCACCGGCACCCCACGAACCGGCCGCACCTGACCCTGGCGACGGCTGACGGGCCGCCGCGGGCCGCATGGCGGGAACTGCCGGCGGTGCTGGCGGTGCTCCCTCTGCCGCTGAGACTGGAGGGCGCGATCCGCTTCTCCGGGCGGACGAGGGTACTGGCCTGGCGGGTCGTGCCGGACGCCGAACTGGCGGCCCTGCATCGGCGGGTGGGGGAGCTGCTCCACGGGCACGGCACGGGGAGCGGCGGTCCGCCGCCCGCACCGGGCTTCTGGTCGCCGCACATCACCCTGGGCCGGACCCGGTCGGACCGGGCCCGGTGGCCGGACGGACTGCTCCCCGCCGAACTGTCCGAGCCGTGGGAGGGTGCGTTCACCGCGGCCCGCAGCTACGACACCGCGACGCGGACGGTCGAACCCCTGGGCGCGCCGGACTCCGCCTCCCCGGAGCCTTCCCCCGGCCCGCCCGGCCCGCCCGATGATCCGCACGCGAACCGATGGGGCATCCCGTGACGGTCCAGCGGACGGACGACGTCGGCATCGTGGTGGACGACCCGGAGGCCGCCGTCGCCTTGACGGTCGGCCTCGACGGGGTCCGCAGCGCCATCACGCCGGGCCTGCACCGGCTCATGTTCGCCGTGGACGACATCCACGACACGATCGCCCGCCTGCGCCGCCATGGCGCCGGACTCGCCGGCGAGGTGCCGCAGGCCGGCCCGGCTGGATGCCCGTCGGCAGCAGAGGCTCAGGCCGGGCCCACTGGCCGTTCGTCAGATCCCCACGTCCCACAGGACGTGATCACCACCGAACAAGATCCACTTTCGCAACAGACCCTGGTCGTAGGAGCGTCCGCCGCTTCGATCGCAGGCTGTGCTTGCTGTTGGTTCTTTCTGGTCGCAGGGTGTCTGCCAGCCGTCCGAACCTCCGGTGATGTGCTGTACGGCGTCCTCGGGATGGCGTCGAGCCGCCGGCTGGGCTGATGCTTTCAGCCGGTGGGGATGCCGACCTGGTTGCGTTCGAGTGCGGAGCGCAGGTGGTGGAGGGCCTTGGCGGCGGCGGCCGTCGTGGACTGGTCGAGGGCTCCTCCGATCAGCTCGTTCAGGCCTGCGGCGAAAGTGGTCTCGGCGGCTTCGAGGAGCTGTGAGCCGCCGTCCGTCAGCGTCAGAAGCGAGGACCTGCGGTCCGCCGGGTTGGTCTGGCGGGCGATCCATCCCTGCTTCTCCAGGCGGTCGGCGCTCTTGCTGGTCGCGCCGACGCCGATGGCGAATTCCGTGGCGAGGTCGGCCACCCGGGACCCCGGGTGATCGCGCAGGAACCGCAGGAACTCGAACTGCGACGTCACGATCCCGTGCCGCTCGCGCAGCCGGTCGTTCAGCGCGTTGTACAGGCGCGTCTCGCAGCGGACGAGGTCAGCGAAGAAGCTCTGGAGGTCGGCAACGCCGGTTGATTTATATGCCACGGCATATAGTGTAGAGGAAGCCATTCCACAGGAGGAAGCAGATGAGCAAGGAACAGCTCGCCAAGGTCGACGCGATGCTCCGCCGGCCCCGACCCGAGGGCCAGCGCTCCGTCGAGGAACTGCGCGCCGGGTTCAGGGCGCTCATGGACACGATGATCGTCCCCGACGGCGTCCGCACCACCTCGACCACGCTCGGCGGCCGACGCGCCCTGCACGTCGCACCGGACAACGGCGCGCGTCCGGGCGCGATCCTGTACTTCCACGGTGGCGGTTTCGTCTTCGGCTCCCCCGAGACCGCGCTGTCACTGACCGCGCAGCTCGTCTCGAGGACCGGGTTCGACGCGTACTCGGTGGACTACCGGCTGGCCCCCGAACACCCGTTCCCGGCTGGCCTGGAGGACAACCTGAGCGCTTACCGCGCCCTCCTCGACAACGGCCTGGACCCGTCCGCCATCGCGTTCGCCGGGGACTCCGCCGGTGGCGGCTACTCGGTCACCACCGCCCTGGCCGCCCGCGACGCGGGGCTTCCGCTGCCTGCCGCGATCGTGGCCTTCTCCCCGGGGCTGGACGCCACTCGTACCGGGGAGAGCATGACGACCAAGGACGGCATCGATCCGATCTTCACCCGCGAGGCCGTGATGCACACCGGGGCCATGTACCTCGCCGGCCAGGACCCCGAGCAGCCCCTGCTCAGTCCGGCTCTCTTCGCCGACCTGACCGGGTTCCCCCCGCTCCTCATCCAGGTGGGCACCAACGAGATCCTCCTCGACGATTCCACCCGTCTCGCCGCCCGCGCACGCGACGCCGGAGTCGACGTCATCCTCGACATCACCGCCGACGCCCCCCACGTCTTCCAGGCCTTCGCCGGCGGCACCCTGGACGAAGCCGACCAGGCACTCGACCGCGCCGCACTCTTCCTCACCCAGCACATCACCACCCGCTGACGCCTCAACCGCACCAGCCCGACGCAACATCACACCGAGACCTCGCGCATGGAGCGATCACCTGCAGGCCCCTCCATCACGCATTCATGCCGGCCACCGTGTGCTGGGCCGCCGGCATCGCGCGGCTGCTCACGGGACGATCCCGCTGGCCGGTGTTCATGACTCACCGCCGTCCGGGGCCGGGCAAGGCCGTCAGTCCCGCCACGTATGTCCGCACACCGAGCTGGCCAGGCCGTCGTGCGGGCAGATCCGCGCCCTGCTCGACGAGCGCACCGCCTTGCTCGGGCCGGGTATGGGCTAGGCGCAGCCGCAGGACCTGCGTACCACCAGGCGGGACGGGAACGTCTTGAGCCGTTCGCGGCGGGACCCGGCGACCCGCAGCCCGTCGTCCAGCACCAGGTCCACCGCCGCCCGGGCCATCGCCGAGCGGTCGGAGGCGACCGTGGTCAGCGGCGGGTCGGCGAGCGCGGCCTCCTTGATGTCGTCGAAGCCGGCCACCGCGAGCTGCCCGGGCACGTCGATGCGCAGTTCGCGCGCGGCCCGCAGCAGGCCGATCGCCTGGTCGTCGGTGGAGCAGAAGATCGCCGGCGGCCGGTCGGGGCCGCCGAGGACCTCCAGGCCGACGCGGTAGGCGTCGTAGCGGTTGTACGGCGCCTCGAACAGCCGGCCCTCGGTGGGGAGGCCCGCCTCGGCCATGGCCCGGCGCCAGCCCTCGACGTGGTCGGAGACCGGGTCGCCGACGGGCGGTGTCTCCGCCGTGCCGCCCAGGCAGGCGACGTACTCGTAGCCGTGTTCCAGCAGGTGGCGGACGGCGAGCTGGGCGCCGCCCAGGTCGTCCGTCACCACGGCGACGTCGTCGATGGCCTCCGGGCGCTCGTGCAGCAGCACCACCCGGGCGTCCCAGGCGTCGATCTCGGCGGCGGCGAGGTCGTTCAGCGCGTGGGAGACGAGGATGAGTCCGGAGACCCGCATGCCGAGGAACGCGCGCAGGTAGTGGACCTCGCGTTCGCCGATGTAGTCGGTGTTGCCGACGAGGACCATCTTGCCGCGCTCGGAGGCGGCCTGCTCGACCGCGTGCGCCATCTCGCCGAAGAAGGGCTGGCGGGCGTCCGGGATGATGAGCCCTATGAGGTCGGTGCGCCGGGAGGCCATCGCCTGGGCCACCCGGTCGGGCCGGTACCCCAGCTCCTTGATCGCGGCGAGGACGCGCTCGCGCGTGGCCGGGGCGACCGGCCGGGGTCCGTTGTTGATGACGTAACTGACGACGGCGGTGGAGGTCCCCGCCAGCCGTGCCACGTCATCCCGAGTCACCTTGGCCACGGCGCGGAGTCTACGCGGATTGCACCGCTCTGGGCAGGGCTTATCGCCTTCTCGGCAGGGCGGACGCGGTGCCCGTGCGGGAAGCCCCTCGGGCGGTCTAGGCCTCGGCGGGGACCTCGGCGCCGTCGAGGACGGCGGTTGCGTCCGCCTCCTCCGTCTTTGCCCGGCCGGCTTCGGCCGCGGGCTCGTCGGCGGACCGGTCGGGCTTCTCCGGCGTAACGAATCGGTAACCGACGTTCCGCACGGTTCCGATGAGCGACTCGTGCTCCGGCCCGAGCTTGGCCCGCAGCCGCCGCACGTGGACGTCGACGGTCCGGGTGCCGCCGAAGTAGTCGTAGCCCCACACCTCCTGCAGCAGCTGGGCCCGGGTGAAGACCCGGCCCGGGTGCTGGGCGAGGTATTTGAGCAGCTCGAACTCCTTGAAGGTCAGGTCCAGGACCCGGCCTTTGAGTTTGGCGGAGTAGGTGGCCTCGTCCACCGACAGGTCGCCGTTGCGGATCTCCGTCGGGAAGTCGTCGTTCGCGATCTGCCGGCGGCCCAGGGCGAGCCGGAGCCGCGCCTCGACCTCCGCGGGACCGGCGGTGTCGAGCAGCACGTCGTCGATCCCCCAGTCGGCGGTGACGGCGGCGAGGCCGCCCTCGGTGACGACGAGGAGCAGCGGGCATCCGGGGCCGGTGGAGCGCAGCAGCTGGCACAGGCTGCGCACCTGCGGGAGGTCGCGGCGGCCGTCGACCAGGATGACGTCGGCGCCGGGGGTGTCGACGAGTGCGGGGCCTTCGGCGGGGGCCACCCGCACGTTGTGCAGGAGCAGGCCGAGGGCGGGCAGCACCTCCGCCGACGGCTGGAGGGCGTTGGTCAGGAGCAGCAGAGAACTCATACGTCTGGTTCCTCCTCGGTCCTGCGAGGACTGTGCGGACGGGTACTGCTCTGCGTTCCCGAAGGCCCCGTACACCGCGGTCACCTGAGGTTCTCCGCTGCGCATACAACGCGTCCGAAAGCACAAAAGGACCCGGGGGCTGCGCTGCCCGAGTCCTCTGCCCAGCAGAATAGCCCACATGAGCAACGGTCCGGCAGGTCATGGGGCGCGTTCCACCGTTCGTCCGCATTCCGAGACGGGCGGCCGGGGCCGGCTGCGGACGTTCCTGCGCACGGCCGACGGCATCGCCGTGGACTGCGTGTACGACCCCGGGCCCGCCGGGTCCGCGCCCGCCGCGGACCCCTCCGGTCCGTCCGGTCGCGGCCCGGTCTTCGTCGTCGCCCACGGTTTCACGGGGGACGTGGACCGCCCGCACGTGCGCCGGGTGGCGGGCGTCCTGCGCGGCCACGGCGCGGTCGTCGCCTTCTCCTTCCGCGGCCACGGGCGCTCCGGCGGCCGCTCCACGGTGGGCGACAAGGAGGTGCTGGACCTGGCCGCCGCCGTGGAGTGGGCCCGGGAGCTCGGGCACGCGCGGGTGGCCACCGTCGGCTTCTCGATGGGCGGCTCGGTGGTCCTGCGCCACGCGGCGCTGCACCCGGGCGCGGTCGACGCGGTGGTCTCGGTGAGCGCCCCGGCCCGCTGGTACTACCGGGGCACGGCCCCCATGCGCCGGCTGCACTGGCTGGTCACCCGCCCCGAGGGCCGCCTGGTCGGCCGCTACGGCCTGCGCACGCGCATCCACCACCGCCACTGGGACCCGGTGCCCCTCTCCCCGGTGCAGGCGGCCGCGCGGATCGCCCCGACGCCGCTGCTGATCGTGCACGGCGACCGCGACGGCTACTTCCCCCTCGACCACCCCCGGATGCTGGCCGAGGCGGCCGGCGGCCACGGGGAGCTCTGGGTCGAACCGGGCATGGGGCACGCGGAGCACGCGGCGCCGGACGCCCTGCTGGCCCGGATCGGGGCCTGGGCGGTGTCGGCGGCGGGCTAGCCTGATCCCACACTGTCTTTGTCCATTGTCTTTCCTTGCCGTCGATTGAGGATTCAGATGCCCAAGGTCACGGTGCGCTACTGGGCCGCCGCCAAGGCCGCGGCCGGGGTCGCCGAGGAACCGTGCGAGGCGGACACGCTGGCCGGTGCGCTGGCGGCCGTGCGTACGCGCCACCCCGGTGAACTGACGCGCGTGCTGCAGCGATGCTCCTTCCTCGTCGACGGCGGCCCCGTCGGGACGCGCGCGCACGAGACGGTACGGCTGGCCGAGGGCGGCACGGTCGAGGTGCTTCCGCCGTTCGCAGGAGGGGCGCGATGAGCGATCAGCCGTACCGGCACGGCCCGTACGAGGGCCACGACCCGTACCAGCAGCAGCACTGGCCGGAGCACGACCCGCAGCAGTACGGGCAGCAGCCCGGCCAGGACCCGGAGCTCACCCAGCAGTGGCAGGGGCAGACCTGGGAGACGCAGATGCAGCCGCCGGTGCAGCCGGCCGTGCAGCCGCCGGTGCACGCGGCGGAGACGGCGTATATGCCCCGGCTGGAGCAGCAGCCGTACCAGCAGCCGGCGTACCCGCAGCCCACCGGGCAGGCGCCGTACCAGCAGGCGCCCTACCAGCAGCCGCGCCAGCAGTACACGGACGCCTACGGCGGGCCGTACGGCGAGGGGCACGGGACCGCCTACGCGCCCGCCGCGCAGCCCGAACCGGCGCCCGCGCCGCAGCCCGAACCGGCGCCCGCACCGGCGCCCGCGCCGGCGGACGGGCCGGCCTACGGCCCCGCCACCATGGGCGGCAACGCCCGGATCACCGACGCCCAGCGGGCCCGGCTGGAGGGCCGCTCGCCGATCATCGAGCCCGGCATGCAGCCGGCGGCGCTGACCGCGCTGCTGGGTCTGCTGCTGGCCGCGGCGGCGCCGGTCGCCTCGTACGCCCTCGTCGTGCCGCTCGTGGTGCTGCAGGCGGTGACGGCGGCCGGCTGGTTCCGGCTGAACGGCATGTGGCCGGCCCGGCAGGGCATCGCGCTGGCCTTCGCGGGCGCGCTGACGGCCGACGTGGCGGTCCTGGCGGCGGGCCGCGAGCACGCCCTGGTGGCCATCCTCGGCGCGCTCGGCCTCTGGGTGCTGCTGTCCCTCGTCCTCGGTCTGCGCTCGCACGCCTCGCCGGACGAGCGGATGTACGGCCTGATGGCGACGGTCGCCTCGGCGGCGCTGTCCGTGCTCGCCACCGGCTACCTGGCCGCGCACGCGCACGCGGTGTCGGTGGGGGCGGCGGCGGTGGCCGTGGCCGTCCTGGCGCGGTCCCTGCCGCTGCCGACCCCGGCGTCGGTCGTGGTGTCCCTGCTGGCCGCGGCGGGCGCCGGGATCGCCGTCGGCGGGATGACCGGCTACGGCACCGGCGGGGCGGTGCTGGGCGCGGTCGCCGGGGTGTGCGCCCTGATCGGCCACCGCGTGGCGAGCTACGACTACCCGTCCCGCTTCGTCCACTTCACCGCGGGCGTGGCCCTCCCCCTGTCCGCGGCGGCCCCTGCGGTCTGGGCCCTCGGGCAGGTGCTGGGCTAGACGGTCCCTACGCCGTCGTCAGGGCCGCGGGCGCTTGACCGCGTCCACGAAGGCGGCCCAGGCGCCGGCCTGGAAGACGAGCGTTCCCCGCGCGGGCGCTTTGCTGTCGCGGACGGGGACGACGGAGGGGACGGCGTCGGCGACTTCGACGCAGGCGCCGCCGTCCGAGTTGCTGTAGCTGCTCTTGCGCCACTGGGCGTGGCTCAGGTCGATGGTTCGCACGGCGCTTCCTCCCGCATCCGCTCCGGTGTCCGGCCCTCGGTCCGACGCGGTGGTCACCGGAGGATCTTGTCAGTAGCCTTGGCGGCATACGCTCCTTACCCGCGGAGGGCCGCCCGTATGACCGCCTCGTTCGTCCGCCCCGAACCTCCGTACTACGCAGTCATCATCACCACCCGCCCCACCGCGGACTCCGAGGGCTACGCGGCGATGAGCGCGCGCATGGCCGAACTCGGCGAGGCGCAGCCCGGCTACCTCGGCCGCGAGTCGCTGACGGGCGAGGACGGCCGGGACCTCGTCGTCATCTACTACGCGGACGAGGCGTCGATAGCGGCGTGGAAGGCGCATCCCGAACACCTCGAAGCGCAGCGGCTCGGGCGCGAACGCTGGTACGCCTCCTACAGCGTCGAGATCGCCCGGGTGGAGCGCGCCTACGCCTTCAGCGGGACCGGGGCCCCTGGCGCTTGACCGCGTCCACGAAGGCGGCCCAGGCGCCGGCCTGGAAGACGAGCGTTCCCCGCGCGGGGGCCTTGCTGTCGCGGACGGGGACGACGGAGGGGACGGCGTCGGCAACTTCGACGCAGTCACCGCCGCTCGTATTGCTGTAGCTGCTCTTGCGCCAGGCCACACCGCTCAGGTCGATGGCTCGCACGGCATTTCCTCCAGCATCCGCAGGATGAAGTCACGCGACTCGGCAGGGGACAGCGCCAGGTCGCGCATCGCATCGTACCTACGCTGTAGCAGCTCAACTTCGCCGTTTTCCTCGACCAGTTCGCCGCGCAGATCGTTTTCGGTGTACGCGACCGTGCGGCCGTCCAGCAGTCGCAAGAACTTCACAGTCGTGTTCATCAAGCCGTGGGGACCAGCGCTGAAGGGCAGCACCTGAAGAGTGATGTTCGGGCGCTCGGCAGCCTCCGTCAGGTACTTCAGTTGCTCGCGCCACGCCCTCACATTGCTCAGTGACGTGCGCAGCACCGCCTCGGAGAGGATGACACGGAACGGCGGGGGGTCATCGCCCTCCAACAATTGTCGTCGTCCCAGGCGTGCTTCGACCTGCTGGTCCAGTTCCGGGCCCTTGAGCCAGCCCGCACCGAGCGCCTCGCGCGCATAGCCTGCCGTCTGCAGAAGTCCGGGTGGCGCACTTACCGCGTAGTGCCACAGGCTGATCGCCTCGGACTCCAGCACCATGTACCGCCGGTACTGCTCCTTGAACTGGGTCGGGTCGGCCACCGCCAGCTCCCACAGGGTGACCAGCAGACCCGGCGTTCCGTAGAACTGGTCCAGCGCCTGTACGACCTCGGGGCCGCCGAGTGTCTGGCCGCTCTCCATCTTGCTGAACTGGGAGGAGTCCCAGCCCACTTCCTTCGCGAGGTCGCGCAGGCTCAGCCCGCGCTCGCTCCGCAGGCGCCGCAGCTCCTCGGTGAACCGTGCCCTCGGCTCCTGACTGCGTCCCGTGATCACCAACCGCTGTGGCATCGCGCTCCTGTTGAATTTGTTGAATTTGGCGGGCCCTGCGTTGAATTTGGCCCCTTCGTCGGCTCGGCGGCCCTCTCCGTGCGGCATGCTCGTGAGCACCCCCGAACACGCAGCGTAGCTGCAGCTTCGCGCTGCGCTCATGCCTTCATGGAAAGGAGCCGGCCCTGTGACGACGAAGCCGGAACCCCACGAGCCCGGACGCCTCCTCTACGACCCGGCGACCGGCGAGGTCGGTGAGTACCGGGACGCGGCCGGGCCCTACCTGCTGCTGCGCCCCCTCGGCGGCGGGCCGGAGTGGGAGGCCGACCCGGAGCTGTGCCGTCCGGCCAGCGACCGGGAGCGGCTGGACGCGAGCGTCCGGGCGGTCAACCGGCGCACCCGGGCCGTGCCGATGCCGCTCCCGGGCGACGCGGTCCGGCCGCCGCGCCCCGTCCCCGGCTGCGCCGTCTGCCTGCGGCTGGCGGAGCGGCGGGAGGCGGCGCGGGCGGCGTACGACCGCAGCGCCGAGACCGACGCGGACGTGCTGCTGCGCCGGCACCACGGGAAGGAGCACCGCGCATGACGGCCACCGGGGGTCTGCCGTACGAGGAGTGCAGGCGGCAGGGGCGGCGCACCGCGCCGCGGGACGCGGCGGCCCCGTGGCCGGGCTACGCGCTCCCGCCGTTCCGTCCCGGCCCCGGCGAGGCCCGCGGCGGTCCCGTCGCCCGGCACGCCGCCCGCTCCGGCCGTCGCCGCAGGCGGCGGTCCGGGCGCCGGACGGCCGACGGGGCGGCGATGAGCGGCGTGCTCACCGCCCTGTGCGTCGCCGCGCTGCTCGCGGCGGTCGCCCTCGCGGCGGTGCGGACGCGCTGCTGAACGGGCCCGCGGCCACCGGGGACACCGGAAACGGCCGAAGGGCCGCACCCCCACCGGCGTCCAACCCAGGGGATGCGGCCCTCAGCCGTCACAGAGCCCGTTCGAAGGCGGCTCAGACCGCGATGGCGACCTCCGCGAGCCCGCCCTTCTGGGCGACGACCGTGCGGTCGGCGGTGGCGCCCGGCACCAGGGCGCGCACCGTCCAGGTGCCCTCGGCGGCGTAGAAGCGGAACTGACCGGTCGCGGAGGTCGGCACCTCCGCGGTGAACTCGCCGGTCGAGTCGAGCAGTCGGACGTATCCGGTCACCGGCTCGCCGTCGCGGGTCACCTGGCCCTGGATCGTGGTCTCACCGGGCTTGATCGTCGAGGCGTCCGGGCCGCCGGCCTTCGCTCCGCACATGCTGTTTCTCCAGAAGGGTCTGACCAGGAGGTCGGTCGGGATGGGTGGCTGGGTGGGTTACTTGCCGGAGCCGAGCTCGATCGGCACGCCGACGAGGGAGCCGTACTCGGTCCAGGAGCCGTCGTAGTTCTTGACGTTCTCCACGCCGAGCAGCTCGTGCAGCACGAACCAGGTCAGGGCCGAGCGCTCGCCGATGCGGCAGTAGGCGATCGTGTCCTTGGCGAGGTCCACGTTCTCCTCGGCGTAGAGGGCCTTCAGCTCCTCGTCCGACTTGAAGGTGCCGTCGTCGTTGGCGTTCTTCGACCACGGGATGTTCTTGGCGCTCGGCACGTGGCCCGGGCGCTGCGACTGCTCCTGCGGCAGGTGGGCCGGGGCGAGCAGCTTGCCGGAGAACTCGTCGGGCGAGCGGACGTCGACGAGGTTGTGGGAGCCGATGGCCGCCACGACGTCGTCACGGAACGCGCGGATCGAGGTGTCCTGCGGCTTGGCCCGGTAGTCGGTCTTCGGGCGCTCGGGCACCTCGTCGCCGGGGACCAGCTCGCGGGCGTCCAGCTCCCACTTCTTGCGCCCGCCGTCGAGGAGCTTGACGCTCTCGTGGCCGTAGAGCTTGAAGTACCAGTAGGCGTAGGACGCGAACCAGTTGTTGTTGCCGCCGTAGAGGACGACCGTGTGGTCGTTGGCGATGCCCTTCTCCGACAGGAGCTTCTCGAAGCCCTCCTGGTCGATGAAGTCACGGCGGACCGGGTCCTGGAGGTCCTTCGTCCAGTCGATGCGGATCGCGTTCCTGATGTGGTTCTTCTCGTAGGCGGACGTGTCCTCGTCCACCTCCACGATCGCGATGGTCGGGTCGTCCAGGTGCTCCTGGAGCCAGTCGGCGTCGACCAGGACGTCGCTGCGGCTCATGCTGTTTCTCCTCCGGGGCAGTTGCGGCGGGGCGTGCGACTGGAGAGGGCGCGCTCGACGGCCGAGCGGCGCACGGGGGCCCTGATGCGGGGCGGGGTGGGACGCGGAAACGGGGTCCGCTCAGAACGGGCGACAGAGCATGGCGGCAACGCGGCACAGGTCCACTGCCCGCCGCTTCGTGAGATCCGCCTGTCGCCTCATGGTCCCGATCGTAGGGACGTCCGGGCGGGCGTGTCACCGGTGTGTCACATGGCGAGACACGATTGTCCGTATGGCGGAACGAAAACGCGCCCGGAGGGCCGGCCGGCGGCCTCCCGGGCGCGTGTGCGGGGCGTCGTATCTACGCTGCGGACGGAACCGTCTCGCCAGGCGGACAGCGGACGCCCACCGGCGGCCGCGGGGCCGCGACGCCGATCCCTACCCCGCCAGCTTGACGTCCGAACCCTTCACGTGGATCTTCACGCCGTCCGGCGCCGCCTCCACCCTGTCCAGCTCGATGCCGCCGGGCAGCCGGTCGATGGCCTGCCGGAAGTCGGTGATCCGGCGGACGCGGCTCTCGGCGATCGCGGCGGCGCCCAGCTGGGGCAGCGAGTCGGCGTGCACCTCGACACGGCCGTCCACCACGCTCACCGAGCTGAGCACGGAGACGGTCTGGTCGACCGGGACGGGTCCGAGCGAGCCGGACAGGTGGGCCGTCACCTTGATCTTGCCGTTGCCGCCGTCGGCGAGCTTGGTGACCTGGGCCTTCAGGCCGGGGACGACCTCGGTGGGCTCGGGCTTGGCGGTCTTCAGCAGTTCGGCGTAGGAGACCGTCGCGGTACCGGTGGCGGTGGCCGCGGTGGCGGAGCTGTAGTCGCCGGAGAACTCGACGCCCTTCATGTCGGCCTTCAGGCCGTCGATCCGCAGGGTCCGGCCGGGCGCGCCGGTGGCGGCCTCGTAGTCCTCGATGCCGACCTCGACGTCGTCCAGGGAGCCGCCCGCGAGCTGGGTGAGGAACGGGAAGCCCTTGATGTCCACCTCCGGGGTGGACGACAGGTTCTCCCTCGCCTTCAGCTTCTCCGCGGCCTCGCCCTCCGCGAAGTGCACGGCGACCCGGTCCGCGATCACGAACAACCCGCCCAGGACCACGACGAGGATCAGAAGTATTCGCAGGGCGCGCATGTGGTGGTTTCCCCCGGGTCGGTGGCGGTCTCAGGAAGCGGTGCTGCACCGAAACGGTAACCCGGCCGGCCCCGGCCCGCGGGGGATTGTGGATCAGTCGTGACGGGCCCGCCGGACCTACCCTGGAAGCATGTACGCCCGGCGACGGCACGTCTACTTCGCCATGATGGGGACCTGTATCGGCCTCTTCGTCCTGGCGTGGGGGGTGGTACGCCTCTGGTCCGTCCCCGCGGCCGTCGGCCTGTGCGTCCTGGCCATGGTCATCCCGCCGGTCGCGGCGATGGTCGCCAACCGGCGGGGCCCGGAGGACCGCTGGTGGGACGACCCCTCCGGCGACCCGCAGTCCGACGAGTGGTGGGACGAGCTGGACGGCAGGAAGCGCCCGCGCCCCTAGCTCCCGCGCGCGGCGGCAACCCGGCCGGCCGGGGCCGGCCGTCCCGGCGCGGGTCAGTACACCAGCGCCTGGGCGCCGTCCTCCAGGGCCTCCTGGACGAACACCTGCGCGCCCGCGATCCGCACGCCCTCGATGACGTCCCGCTCCGTGATCTCCCGCCGGGCCGCGCACTGCGTGCACAGCGTGATCCGTCCGGCGGCGAGGACCGAGTCGATCAGGTCCGGCAGCGGCGCCGCGTGCGGCAGTTCGAACTCCGCGGCCCGCCCCGGCAGCGCGAACCAGGAGGACTCCCCGGTCAGCCACAGCGAGACCTCGACCCCGCTGGCCACGGCCACCGCGGCCACCGTGAACGCCTGCGAGCAGCGCTCGGGGGCGTCCGCCCCGGCCGTCACCTTGATCACCAGCTTCTTCGCCATGCGGGCAGCGTAGCCCTACGGCCCACCTCGCCAGGGGAGCCCCGGGCCCGGCCGCGTAAGCTGGGCTGCGGCTCTGTCGTCCGCCCACCCCGCTCAAGGAGCACCCGTGGAGATCTTCTTCGAAACCCTGCTGGTCCTGGTCTGCGTCGGCGTGCTCGCCTTCGCCGGTCTGACCGTGAAGAAGCTGTACCAGGGCCAGCGCTGACCCACCCCTAGGAAAGCTGCCGTACATGATCGAGATCCCGTCCGACCTGCACAAGGACCTCGTCCCGCTCGCCTTCCTGCTCGGCAACTGGGCCGGCGCGGGCGTGCACGACTTCCCCGGCTCGCAGAAGTGCAACTTCGGGCAGGAGGTCAGCTTCACCCACGACGGCCGTGACTTCCTGGAGTACCACTCCCGCACCTGGGTGCTGGACCAGCAGGGCGAGAAGGTCCGCCCGCTGGAGTCGGAGTACGGTTACTGGCGGATCGACGCCGACCGCAAGGTCGAGGTCACCATGGTCCGCGACGACGGTGTGGTGGAGATCTGGTACGGCGAGCTGGCCGACAAGAAGCCGCAGATCGACCTGGCGACGGACGCGGTCGCCCGCACGCCCGCCTCGCAGCCCTACAGCGGCGGCAAGCGGCTGTACGGGTACGTGAAGGGCGACCTGATGTGGGTCGGTGAGAAGCAGACCCCCGAGGTCACGCTGCGCCCCTACATGTCCGCCCAGCTGAAGAAGGTCGTCACCCCCGAAGAGGTCGAGCGCTGGGCGAAGGCCCTCCCCGACGACCTCCCCGACGACGGCATCGCCTTCTTCAAGTAGGCCCGCCACCGCGCAGGTCCGTCTCCCGGTAGGTCCGCCCGAGTGGTCCTAGACTCTTCGGTGTGGTGAGCACCGACTGGAAGAGCGACCTCAGGCAGCGCGGCTACCGGCTGACGCCGCAGCGGCAGCTTGTCCTCGAAGCCGTGGACGCGCTCGAGCACGCGACCCCCGACGACATCCTCGTGGAAGTGAGGAAGACGGCGTCGGGGGTCAACATTTCCACGGTGTACCGCACGCTGGAGCTGCTGGAGGAGCTGGGCCTGGTCAGCCACGCCCATCTGGGCCACGGCGCGCCCACCTACCACCTCGCCGACCGCCACCACCACCTGCACCTGGTCTGCCGCGACTGCGAGAACGTGATCGAGGCCGACCTGGACGTGGCCGCGGAGTTCACGGCCAAGCTGCGCGACCGGTTCGGGTTCGACACCGACATGAAGCACTTCGCGATCTTCGGCCGGTGCCGGGACTGTTCCCTGAAGGGTTCAACTACCACGTCGTAGGCTTGCGGTATGAAGAGCCCCCTGCTGTCCCTGCCCGGCGCCGTCCCCGCCGAGGGCGTGGACGAAGGCGTCGCCGCCCACTACGGCGACCTGTTCCGCGAGCAGCGCGCCCTCGCCGACGGCACCGGATTCGTCGACCTGTCCCACCGCGGCGTCGTCACCGTCAGCGGCGAGGACCGGCTGAGCTGGCTGCACCTGCTGCTCACCCAGCACGTCAGCGAACTGCCCCCCGGGCAGGCCACCGAGGCGCTGATCCTCTCCGCGCACGGGCACATCGAGCACGCGCTGTACCTGGTGGACGACGGCGCGACCGTCTGGGCGCACGTGGAGCCGGGCACCCAGGAGGCGCTGGTCGCGTACCTGGAGTCGATGAAGTTCTTCTACCGGGTGGAGGTCGCCGACCGCACCGGCGACATCGCCGTGGTGCACCTGCCCGCCGGGTCGATCGCCGAGGCGCCGGACGGGGCCGTCGTACGCGAGACGGCGTACGGGCGCGACCTGTTCCTGCCGCGGGAGGCGCTGGAGGACTTCGCCGCCGGGCACGGTCCCGCGGCCGGTCTGCTGGCGTACGAGGCGCTGCGCGTCGAGCACCACCGCCCCCGGCTGGGCTTCGAGACCGACCACCGCACCATCCCGCACGAACTCGGCTGGATCGGCACGGCGGTGCACCTGCAGAAGGGCTGCTACCGCGGCCAGGAGACGGTCGCCCGCGTGCAGAACCTGGGCAAGCCGCCCCGCAGGCTGGTCTTCCTGCACCTGGACGGCAGCGAGGTGCACCTGCCGGCGCCCGGCACGGACATACGCCTCGCGGACGAGGGCCCCGACGGCCGCAGGATCGGCTTCGTGACCACGTCCGTGCGCCACCACGAGCTGGGCCCGGTCGCCCTCGCGCTCGTCAAGCGCAACGTCCCGGCCGACGCCCGCCTGCTCGCCGGGGACACGGCGGCCGCGCAGGAAGTCGTCGTGGAACCGTAGGGGCCGGCCGGGGGCGCGCGGCGTAAGCGCGACCCGCTAGACCTCCAGCAGCACGGTGAACGGGCCGTCGTTCGTCAGCGACACCCGCATGTGCGTGCCGAACCGGCCCGTCGCCACCGTCGCGCCCAGCGCCCGCAGCCGGGCCACGACCTCGTCCACCAGCGGCTCGGCGACCTCGCCCGGGGCCGCCGCGTTCCACGTGGGCCGGCGGCCCTTGCGGGCGTCGCCGTACAGCGTGAACTGGCTGATCACCAGCAGCGGCGCCCCGGTGTCGCTGCACGACCTCTCGTCGTGCAGCATCCGCAGCGTCCACAGCTTGCGGGCCAGCCGGGCGGCCTCCTCCTCGGTGTCCTCGTGGGTCACCCCGACCAGGACGCACAGCCCCTCGCCCTCGATCGCGCCCACCGTCTCGCCGTCCACGACGACGCTCGCGCCGTCCACCCTCTGCACCACCGCACGCATGCGGACCATCATGCCCGGTGCCCCGCGCCCGGCCGCAGGAGGCCCAATTGGTTCCGTTACCGCCCATCTGGGGCCGTTCGGGGGCACTCGGTCACATAGCGGCCGGTCGGGGTGGCACGATGCTGTCCACACGCCGGTCGAGGGGACGGTCACCAGCAGATGAGCACACCGAGTACCAGCGGGCGGCTGGCACCGCACAAGACCCGCCGGCCGCCCGCGCAGCGCGCCGACGGCCCCGCGGGCCCCGTGCCGCCCGCCGGGCCGCCCGGGCCCGACCTGGTCCGGCTGAGCCTGCCCGAACTGCGCGCCCTGCGCCGTGACGCCCAGTGCGACGAGGCGGACCTCAGCTATGTGCGGCGGCTGCTGCAGGGCCGGATCGACATCCTGCGCGCGGAACTGGGCCGGCGCGGCCGGGCCGCCGTCCCGGCGCCCGTGGACGGCTCGGTGGTGGACCGGCTCCCGGAGATCCTCACGGACCCCCCGGCCCGGCACCGCTCCTCGGCCCGCCACGTCACGCTCGGCACCCCGCACAGCGAGGAGTACCGGGAGCTGGCCGCCGCGATGCTGGCCGACGTGGAGCTGTCCGACCTGACGGCCCGCACCGATCCCGAACTGACCGCCGCGATGGGCCGCCTGGTCCGTTACGAGCAGGAGGTGTCCCGGCGCCGGCAGCGGCTGCAGCGCACGGTCGACGACTGCAGCGGGGAGATCGCGCGCCGGTACCGGGTGGGCGAGGCGCAGGTGGACGACCTGCTGGCCTGACGTGAGCGTGCCCGGCGGCCGGGCGTCCCGGCGGCCCGGCGTCCCGGCGGCCCGGCCCGGCGGCCCGGCGGGCTCGCGGGGGCGGGCGCGGGCGCACGGAAGGGCGCCGTCCGCGGAGGCCGGCGCCCTGGTGTGCTCGTCCGGGCGGACTGTGCTGCCCGGCCCTGCGCTGCGGCTCCCCTCATGCGGCGGCGCCGGGTGTTCTTCCGTGGCGAGCTGTTCAGTTGTGGCTGTGCGATGCGGTGTTCGGTTGTGACTGTGCGGGATGTTCAGTTGTGGCTGTGCGCTCCGGTGACCGTCCCCTGTCCGGGCTCCCGGCTCCCCTCCGGAAGGGAACCCGGTCGGCCAACCCCTGGGAAGCTCGACCAGGTCGGGAGAAGTTGGCTGCCAACTTCACTGTACTTATCTCCGCCGGGAAGCGGCTCATAACCACCCGCCGCTGAACTGCCGTAACTTGGCGGGAAGTTGTAGTGTTCGACCGTGGACCCGGAGCACGCCTCCGCCAGTGGGCGGACGAGGTCACAACGGCCACGCCAGTCCCACCGCGAGATCGCCGACGTACTGCGCAGCCGGATCAGGTCCGGTGTGCTGCGGCCGGGCGAGCGCATGCCCACCCAGGCCGAGCTGGCCGACGAGTTCGGGGTCGAACGCGGCGCCGTGCGGCAGGCCCTGCGCATCCTGCAGTCGGAGCAACTGCTCACCGACGTTTCCAAGGGCAGCCCGGCCAGGGTGGCGCCGGCGACGGGGCCGGCCCGTCACCCGGCCGGCCCCGCGGCGCCGCCCCAGCCCACCATGGTGGGACTCGCGCCGCGCATCGCGGCGGCCTTCGCCGCCCCGCACGTGCGGATCGACGCCCTCTGCCTGACCTCGGTCTCGCTCACCCTGGCGATCGGCGAGCCGCTGCGGCAGATCCACGCGGGGCGGCTGGAACCGGCCACGATCGACGTCCGGCTGCTGCTGCCCAGCCGGAACATCGACCTCGCCTTCCCGTCTCCGGTGGACTCCGACGACCACGGCCTGCTGCACCGGCGCTGGCTGACCCAGCGCAACGCCCAGGGCCTGGTGCTGCGGCAGAACCTGCTGGCCCTGCGCGCCACCCACGGCATCGACGTGCACGTCTCCTTCCGGGCGCTGCCGTTCACCCCGCCGGTCAAGCTGTACCTGCTCAACGGTTCCGAGGCGCTGTTCGCGTACTACACGCTGGGGCGCCGCGAGCGGGAGATCGAGCACGAGCACGTGAAGATGTACGACGCCGACGGCACCCGGTCCATGCTGTTCGCCTTCGAGGAGCGGGCCGGGCAGCGGGACGCGGCGTTCGTGGAGCAGTCGCGCCTGTGGTTCGACGCGCTGTGGGGGACGATCAGCTCCGACCTGGTCCTGGCGCTATAGCGCGGGCCCCGCGAGGAGCACCGCGAGCAGGACCGCGCCGGCGGAGCTGACCGCCGGGCTGCCGGCCTTGACGCCCACGGTGACCAGCAGCATGCCGACGATCCCGGCGGCGCCGTACTTCCACTGGACGAGCTGCTCGAAACCGAAGACGAACAGGGCGGTGAGGAGGGCGAGGACAGGCACGGTGCATCCCCCTTCGGGCTGCCGGCGGACGGGTCACGGGGGTGCGGGGAGGCGAAACTTCCACCAACTCGCTCAAGTTGGCAACCAACTTCATCTGAGTTGTCCCCACTTGGCAGCGCCGCATAAACAACTTCCCGACAACTCCCGACAAGTGGAAGCCAGTTGTACCGTTTGGTCGTGACCCAGGAGCATGTGGCCGTGAACGGCAGCGGAAGACTCACGCCCCAGCAGATCGCCGACACCCTGCGCGAACGCATCCGGACCGGCGTCCTCCGGGCCGGTGAACGGCTGCCCACCCAGGCCGAGCTGGCCGAGGAGTTCGGCGTCGAGCGGGGCGCCGTGCGCCAGGCCCTGCGGCGGCTCCAGCAGGACGGCCTGCTCAGCCACGTCAGCAAGGGCAGCCCGCCCCGGGTCGCCGGACCCGCTGCCCGGCACGAGGAGCCCCAGCCGACCATGGTGGCCCTCGCCCCCCGGCTGACCGCGGCCTTCGCCGCGCCGCACGTGCGCATCGACGCCGTCTGCCTGACCGCGCAGAGCCTCATCCCCGCCCTCGGCGAGCCGCTCCGGCTGATCCACGACGGCCGGCTGCGGCCCGAGCGGATCGACGTGCGCATCCTGCTGCCGTCCCGGGACATCAACCTCGCCTTCCCGGTGTCCGTCGACGCCGCCGGCGGCGACGACACGGTCCACCAGCGCTGGCTGGCGATGCGCAACGCCCAGGGCCAGGTGCTCCAGTACAACCTCCGGGCGTTGCGCGGCACCCACGACATCGACGTGGCGGTGACCTTCCGGGCCCTGCCGTTCACCCCGCCCGTGAAGCTGTACCTGCTCAACGGGTCGGAGGCGCTCTTCGCGTACTACATGGTCACGCGCCGCGAGGAGCTCACGGAGGCCGGCACGCTGGAGATGTACGACACCCTCGGCTTCGAGTCCCTGCTGTTCTCCTTCCAGAGCGGGGCCGGTCAGCGGGAGGCCGCGTTCGTGGACCAGTCGCAGAAGTGGTTCGACGCCCTCTGGGAAACCATCACCACGGACCTGACACTCTCCTAGTGACCTCGAAGACGACGACCGACACGACGACCGGAACGGCGACCGCTCCCGCGGCGGGGACGGCGACCGCTCCCGCGACGGGGACGGACGAGCGGTTGCAGGCGGTGCTGCGGCGCGCCCGGGTGGTCCTCTGGGACTTCGACGGGCCGATCTGCCGCCTCTTCGCCCAGCACCGGGCGGAACGGGTGGCGGCCGGCCTGGTGCAGTGGCTGGCCCGGCGCGGGCTGCACGGCCTGCTGGACGACACCGAGCGCTCCGCGGCGGACCCGCACCTGGTGCTGCGCGCCGTGGACCGCCGGCGCCGCGGCAGCGACCTCGTCACCGAACTGGAGGAACGCCTCACCGAGGAGGAGCTGCGCGCCGCGGCCTCGGCGCTGCCGACCGCCTTCGCCGACCCGCTGATCCGCACCTGGACCGCGGTCGGCTCCCGCCTGGCCGTCACCACCAACAACTCGCCCCGCGCGGTCCGCGCCTACCTCGACAGCCGCGGACTCACCGCCTGCTTCGCCCCCCACATATACGGCCGCACCGCGGAGGTGCGCCGCCTCAAACCCGACCCGTACTGCCTCACCCGGGCCCTCGACGCGATGGGCGCCGCCGCGCCGAGCGCCCTGATGATCGGCGACTCGCCCTCCGACCTCCACGCCGCACGGCGCGCCGGCGTGCCGTTCCTCGGCTACGCACGTGACGCGGAGAAGGCGAGGCCCTTGCTGGAGGCCGGAGCCGAACACGTCGTCCACTCCCTGGAGCCCCTGCTGCTGGCGCTGCGGCTCCGGCGGCCGTAGCCCGCGCCATCCGCACGTCCGCGCGAGCGAGGACCAGGCGGGCGGCAGCGCGTTCCGCCGGGTCGCGGAGGAACTGCGGGTGCGGAGCGCGGACGGCGTCCACGGCCCCGGCGCCACACTCACCCACCGTGTCCGCGACGGCGACCCCGGCTCCCCGGGGTCCGCCTTCGTGGACAGCACGGCCGACTGGTCGGAGGCGGCGCGGGAGTCGCGGACCGACGAGGCCCGGGGAAGCGACAGCATCCGGGCGGCGATCAGGGCGCCGCCCGGATCACCGCGCGCGGGACGCGGCGAACGCGCCGGCCCCGCCCGGCCCCGCACAGCTGAGCGGCGGATCACCCGCCTGGCTGCCCGGCCGGGCTTCCGGTCGCGTCGGCCTCCGTCAGGGCATAGCTTTTCACCGACCCGTCCTCGCCCGACCTCGTCCACTCCTCCTTCTCGTCCCCCCGTCACCTTCCGTGCGATCCCAGCGCGAGCGAACCCCGGAGCGGCCTGTGGGCGCACCATCCGTCCCCCACGACACGAGCGGGGGACGCGCCGGCCGTGATCGGCCCCGTGTCGCCGGCGAACCACCCCCACCCGGCGGGGTGCCGGGGCCGGCCGGCGGGGGGAGCGCGCAGACGATCGACTGGGAGCCGGACCGGCGTGTCCCGGAGCGCCCGGACTTCCCGCACACCGCCGTCCGCGACGCCCTGCTCCTGGAGGGCGCGGCCCCCGCCGACCGGGTGTTCAAGGGCACCGCGCACCTCAACTCGGTGGTCTGCGTCCCCGGCGTCCCGTTCCCCGTCGTGGTCCGGCGCAAGGTGCGCGACGAGCGCCGGCGCGAACGCAGCTTCCTGAGCGAGCACGCGGTGCTCCGGGCGATCGAGCGGTCCGGCGCGGCCGTCGCCGCGCCCCGGGTCCTGGCGCTCGGGGCGAGCCGTCCGGGCGGCGCCCGCACCGGGTGCCGGGACGGTTTCGTCGTCCACACCTACGAGGGCCCGCGCGACGTCGGCCGCACGCCCGACCACCCGCTCGACGGCCTCCTGCCGCACGAGGCGGACGCGCTGGTGGACCAGCTGGCCGCGCTGACCGAGGTCGACTACGCCGAGGTCGATCCGCTCGCGGGCCGGCCCGGCTTCCACGGCTGGCTCAGCGAACAGCTGGTCGCGCTGGTCGACGGGCTGCCCGCGGAGTCACGGCAACTGGCCCGCTTCCTCGGCCTGCCCGATCCCGCCCGGCTGCGCGAGATCCTCGCCCGGCACCGGGTCACCCACCGCACCCCGTCCCTGCTGCACGGCGACCTCAACCCCTGGAATCTGGTGCGCCGCGACGACGCCCTGGCGCTGACCCTCATCGACTGGGAGCTGGCCCTGGTCGGCGACCCGCTGTACGACCTGGTCCGGCACATGCACCTCACCCCGACCAGGCCGGGGATCCGGGAGCGGATGTTCCGCCGCTGGGAGCAGCGCCTGACGCCGGACCGCACCCGCCACTGGCGGCAGGACTGGCGGGTGTACCGGTGCATCGAGATCGTGCGGTCCGCGTACGTGGACCTCGACCGGCTGGTCACCGGGGACAGCCTGGACGCGCCCAACGTGCGCCGGGCCCTGGACTCGTACGCGATGACCTTGGCGGCGGCCACCGGGTCCCTGGGGCTGGCGGCGCCGAACCTGTGCCTGGCGGCGGCGCTGGGCCGGCTGATCGGCTCGGGTGACGCTGCGTAGGCTCCCCCCATGGAAGAGATGGGCCTGCGCGAGCGCAAGAAGCGCCGGATGTACCAGGACGTGTCGGACGTCGCCGTGCGGCTGTTCCTGGAGCGCGGCTTCGAGGCGGTCTCCGTGGCGGAGGTCGCCGCCGCGGCCGGGATCTCCAAGCCGACCCTGTTCCGGTACTTCCCGGCCAAGGAGGACCTGGTCCTGTACCGGATCGCGGACCACGAGACGGAGGCCGCCGGGGTGGCCGCCGGGGCGGCGGACCCGGTGGACGCGCTGCGCCGGCACTTCCTCGCCGGCCTGGCGCGGCGCGACCCGGTCACCGGCCTGAACGACCGTCCCGAGGTGCTCGCCTTCCACCGCCTGCTGTACGGCACCCCGTCCCTGGTGGTGCGGGCGTACGCCCATCAGGAGCGGGCGGAGGCGGCGCTCGCCGAGGCGCTCGGGGGCGGGCTGGACGCGCGGCTGGCGGCCGGTCAGATCACCGCCGTGCAGCGGATCCTCGCGCTGGAGAACTACCGGCGGATCGCGGCGGGGGAGACCGCCGAGCAGGTGGCGCCGGACGCGGTGGAGGCGGCCGAGCGGGCGTTCGGGCGGCTGGCGGCGGGGCTGCGGGGGCCGGTGCGCAAGCCCGCCGGATGAGTCGCGGACGGCCGGCCAAGGATATATGACCCGGTTAAAAACTTAACTCGGTTACATCTTTTGCGTACGCTGGTGCCATGACGTCACCGCACACCGCCCTCGAGGACGCCCTGCACGCCGAGCGCGCCTACCACGACACCTGCCGCGCCGCCCTCGCCGCCATGGTCGAAGGCGCCGCCGAGCAGGTCGTCGTCGGCGAGGACGTCTCCGCCTCCGGCGCCGACGCCGAAGTCCTCGGCCGCCGGCTGCGCAGCCAGGCCAAGGCCCTGCGCGAACTCCCGCCGGGCCCGCTGTTCTTCGGCCGCCTGGACTTCGCCGAGGACGCCCCCGGACACGGCGGGCAGAGCTACCACGTCGGACGGCTGCGGATCACCGAGGACCCCGCCGCCCCGCCGCTCGTCGTCGACTGGCGGGCCCCCGTCTCTCGCGCCTTCTACCAGGCGAGCGCCCGCGACCCGCAGGGCGTGGCCGTGCGGCGCCGGTTCGGCTGGGCGCCCGGCAGCCGCGGCGACTCCGCCGGCCTCACCGGCCTGGAGGACGAGCACCTCGGCCGGGGCGAGTCCCGGACCAGCGACATCGTCGCCCGCGAGATCGAACGGCCCCGCGTCGGCCCCATGCGGGACATCGCCGCCACCATCCAGCCCGAGCAGGACGACCTCGTGCGCGCCCCCCTCGCCGGCTCCGTCTGCGTGCAGGGCGCCCCCGGCACCGGCAAGACCGCCGTCGGCCTGCACCGGGCCGCGTACCTGCTGTACACCCACCCCCAGCGGCTCCAGCGCTCCGGCCTGCTCATCCTCGGCCCCAACCGCACCTTCCTGGCGTACATCGCCGAGGTGCTGCCCTCCCTCGGCGAGACCGGCGTCCGCCAGTCCACCCTGCTGGAGGAGATCGCCCGCCACCCGGCCACCGGCGCCGACCCGCTGCCCGCGGCCGCCGTCAAGCACGACCCGCGCATGGCCGAGGTGCTGCGCCGGGCGCTGTACGCGCGCGTCGCCACCACCGGCGTGTCCGACCTCGCCGTGCCCGACGGCTCCTACCGCTGGCGGGTGCCCGCACACGAGGTGGCCGCCGTCGTCGCGGAGGTGCGCGCCGAGGAACCGCCGTACGCCGTCGGCCGCGAACGCGTGCGGACCCGGCTGGCACGGCGCCTGCGGGACCGGGCCGAGCGGCGCTCCGGAACCCTGCCGGCCGCCTGGATGCGCCGCATCGAGCGGTGCCGGCCGCTGACCGCGCAGCTCGACGCGGTGTGGCCCAAGGCCCGCCCCGAGGAGGTCCTCGCCGAACTCCTCACCGACCCCGCGGCGCTGGCCCGCGCGGCCGGCGGGCTGCTGGACCCCGGCGAGCAGGCGGCGCTGCTGTGGTCCCGCCCGCCGCGCTCCTGGAAGTCGGCCCGCTGGTCGGCCGCCGACCTGGTCCTCCTGGACGAGCTGTCCGGGCTGATCGAACACCCCGAGGGGTACGGCCACATCGTCGTGGACGAGGCCCAGGACCTCTCGCCGATGGAGTGCCGCGCCATCGCCCGCCGCGCCGCGTTCGGCTCGCTCACCGTCCTCGGCGACCTCGCCCAGGGCACCACCCCGTGGGCCGCCCGCGACTGGTCCGTCCAACTGCGCCACCTGGGCCGGCCGGACGCGGCGGTGGTGCCGCTGACCACCGGCTTCCGGGTGCCCGCGGCCGTCGTGGAGCTCGCCAACCGGCTGCTCGCCCGCCTCGACGTCGCCGTGCCCGCCGCCACCTCCCTGCGCGCGGACGGTGAGCTGACCGTGCGGCCCACCGCGGACCTGCTCGGCGCCACCGTGACCGCCGTGCGCGAGGCCCTCGGCCGGGAGGGGTCGGTCGGAGTGATCACGGCGGACGCGGACACGGACCGGGTCCGGGCGGCGCTCACCGCGGCCGGCATCGAACCGGCCGACCCCGACACCCTCGGCGCCCGGGTGACCCTCGTCCCCGCGAGCATGGTCAAGGGCCTGGAGTACGACCACGTCGTCGCCGTCGAACCGGCCGCCGTGGCGGAGGCGGAGGAACGGGGCGCCCACCGGCTGTACGTCGTCCTGACCCGCGCGGTCTCCCGCCTGGACGTGATCCACACCCGCCCCCTCCCCTTCTGACGCCGCCCGGCCGCACGACGTCCGCCCGCCCCGGCCGGCAGCCGACCGACGCCGTGGCGGTGGAGCGGCACCGGAGCCCGGTCTGTCTCCCGTGCCCGCGGCGGCGAAGGGGCTGCCGGCCGGCCGCGGCGCCGCCGAGGACGCGCCGGCCCGGTGGCGGCGGATCGCGCGCCCGGCCGAAAGCCCGCCGGCCTTGCCGGGCCGGAGGTCGTCCCGTCCGCCGCGCTCCGCGTGCGGATGACCGCCCGGAGGCCGGTCGGCTGCCCGGCGGGCGCAGCAGTGCGACGGCCGTCGACCTGCCGGGCGGGGTGGGGGTGCGTGTTCTGTGCGTGCCGGCGGCGTGTGCGTCGGCGGGGTGGTGCGGCGGCCGTCGATCCGCCGGGCGGGTGGGGGTGCGTCTTCCGTGCCCGCGGCGTGCGCGTCGGCGCAGCGGTGCGGCGGCCGTCGATCCGCTGGGCGGGTGGGGGTGCGTCTTGTGCGCGTGCCGGCGGCGTGTGCGTCGGCGCGGTGGTGGCGGGGTGCGCGGCGGCCGTCGACCCGCCGGGCGGGTGGGGGTGCGTCTTCCGTGCCCGCGGCGTGTGCGTCGGCGCAGCGGTGCGGCGGCCGTCGATCCGCTGGGCGGGGTGGGGTGCGTGTTCTGTGCGTGCCGGCGGCGTGTGCGTCGGCGCGGTGGTGGCCGGGTGCGCGGCGGCCGTCGATCCGCAGGGAGGGCGGGGGGCCGCGCCCCCCCTGCCCGTGCCCGCGGTGTGCGCGTGACCGGACGGCCGGACGCGCGGCAGGCGTCTGGCCGCTGCGTCCCGTGCCGCTGCGCGGGCCGGACCGGCCGGTGAAGGGGCGGGGCGGGGCTATCCCCGGGGGTCCGGGACGACGTATTCCGCCAGATGCCGTCCGGTGAGGGTGGCGCGGGAGGCGACCAGTTCCGCGGGGGTGCCCTCGAAGACGATCCGGCCGCCGTCGTGGCCCGCGCCGGGGCCGAGGTCGACGATCCAGTCCGCGTGGGCCATGACCGCCTGGTGGTGCTCGATGACGATCACCGACTTGCCGGCGTCCACCAGCCGGTCGAGCAGGCCGAGCAGGTGCTCGACGTCGGCGAGGTGGAGGCCCGTGGTCGGCTCGTCCAGGACGTAGACGCCGCCCTTCTCGGCCATGTGCGTGGCCAGCTTCAGCCGCTGCCGCTCGCCGCCGGAGAGGGTGGTGAGCGGCTGGCCGAGGGTGAGGTAGCCGAGGCCCACGTCGGCCAGGTTCCGCAGGATGCGGTGGGCGGCCGGGGTGCGGGCCTCACCGTCGCCGAAGAACTCCTCGGCCTGGGTCACCGGCATCTCCAGGACCTCGCTGATGTCCCGGCCGCCGAGGCGGTACTCCAGCACCGAGGCGTCGAACCGCCTGCCCTCGCACTCCTCGCAGGTGGTGGCGACCCCGGCCATCATCCCCAGGTCGGTGTAGACGACGCCGGCGCCGTTGCAGGCGGGGCAGGCGCCCTCGGAGTTGGCGCTGAACAGCGCCGGCTTCACGCCGTTGGCCTTGGCGAACGCCTTGCGGATCGGGTCGAGCAGCCCGGTGTACGTCGCCGGGTTGCTCCGCCGCGAACCGCGGATCGGCGTCTGGTCCACGAAGACCACGCCCTGCTCCGCCGGGATCGACCCGTGCACGAGGGAACTCTTGCCGGAGCCGGCGACCCCGGTGACGACCACCAGCACCCCGAGCGGGATGTCGACGTCGACGCCCTGGAGGTTGTGCGTCGTCGCGCCGCGGATCTCCAGGGCCCCGGTGGGCTTGCGCACCGTCGGCTTCAGCGAAGCCCGGTCGTCCAGATGCCGGCCGGTGAGCGTGCCGCTGGCCCGCAGCCCCGCGACGGTGCCCTCGAAGCAGACGGTGCCGCCGGCCGTGCCGGCGCCCGGACCGAGGTCCACCACGTGGTCGGCGATCGCGATGACCTCCGGCTTGTGCTCCACGACCAGCACCGTGTTGCCCTTGTCGCGCAGGCGCAGCAGCAGGTCGTTCATCCGCCGGACGTCGTGCGGGTGCAGGCCCGCGGTCGGCTCGTCGAAGACGTACGTGACGTCGGTGAGCGAGGAGCCGAGGTGGCGGATCATCTTCGTGCGCTGCGCCTCGCCGCCGGAGAGCGTGCCCGCGGGCCGGTCGAGGGAGAGGTAGCCGAGGCCGATCTCCACGAACGAGTCCAGCGTCGAGCCCAGCGACGCGAGCAGCGGCGCCACCGACGGCTCGTCCAGGGCGCGCACCCACTCGGCCAGGTCGCTGATCTGCATGGCGCAGGCGTCGGCGATGCTGATGCCGCGGATCTTGGAGGACCGGGCGGTCTCGCTGAGCCGGGTGCCGTCGCAGTCGGGGCAGGTGGTGAAGGTGACCGCCCGGTCCACGAACTCCCGGATGTGCGGCTGCATCGCCTCGCGGTCCTTGGCGAGCATCGACTTCCGGATCCGCGGGACGAGACCCTCGTAGGTCATGTTGATGCCCGCGATCTTCATCCGGGTCGGCTCGCGGTACAGGAAGTCGTGGAGCTGCCGCTTGGTGAAGGTGCGGATCGGCTTGTCCGGGTCGAAGAGGCCGGATTCGGCGTAGAGGCGGTGGTTCCAGCCGCCGGGCTTGTAGCCGGGGACGGTGAGCGCGCCCTCGTTCAGGGACTTGTCCTCGTCGTACAGCCGGGTCAGGTCGATGTCGGTGACCGAGCCGCGGCCCTCGCAGCGCGGGCACATGCCGCCGGTGACGCTGAACTCGCGCCGCTCCTTCACCGTCTGCCCGCCGCGCTGCAGGGTCACCGCGCCTGCCCCGCTGACCGACGCGACGTTGAAGGAGAACGCCTTGGGCGAGCCGATGTGCGGGGTGCCGAGCCGGCTGTAGAGGATGCGCAGCATCGCGTGCGCGTCGGTGGCGGTGCCGACCGTGGAGCGCGGGTCGGCGCCCATCCGCTGCTGGTCGACGATGATCGCCGTGGTCAGCCCGTCCAGCACGTCCACGTCGGGCCGGGCCAGGGTGGGCATGAAGCCCTGCACGAACGCGCTGTACGTCTCGTTGATCAGCCGCTGCGACTCCGCGGCGATGGTGTCGAAGACCAGGGAGCTCTTGCCCGAGCCGGACACGCCCGTGAACACCGTGAGCCGGCGCTTGGGGATCTCGATGCTGACGTTGCGCAGGTTGTTCTCGCGCGCGCCGTGCACGCGGATCAGCTCGTGGCTGTCGGCGACGTGGGGTGTGCTCGTCCGTGTGCTCGTACGCGTGCTCGTCCGGGTGTCCGTCCCCGTGGTCCCGCTCATCGTCTCTCCGTCCGTCGGTCCGCCTCCGACACGCTAACGGCGACCCTCCGCCCGCCGCTTCTCCGTTTCTGACCGTCCGACCGTCCGACCGTCCGACCGTCCGGCGGTTGCCGGGGCGGCGGGACTTGTCCGCAGGCGTCCGGGTACCCGGACGCGGCCGGCCCGCCGACACGCCCGGCACACTTTTGCAAGCAGATGCTTGCAAAAGTTAGCGGGGGTGGGGCAAGGTGGAGGCATGGCATCGCTGAACGTCGGCAACCTCGGTGAGTACCTGCGCGAACAGCGGCGGAACGCCCAGCTGTCGCTGCGGCAGCTCGCCGACGCCGCCGGGGTGTCCAATCCGTACCTGAGCCAGATCGAACGCGGGCTGCGCAAGCCGAGCGCGGAGGTGCTGCAGCAGGTCGCCAAGGCCCTGCGCATCTCCGCGGAGACGCTGTACGTCCGCGCCGGCATCCTCGACGCCGAGCGGGACGGGGAGGAACGCCTCCGGGAGGGGGCCACGCGTGCCGTGATCCTCGCCGATCCCTCGCTCAACGAGCGGCAGAAGCAGGTGCTGCTGCAGATCTACGAATCCTTCCGCAAGGAGAACGGATTCGGGGGCGGCGAGTCCGCCGGGGGCGAGACGGTCGCCCCGGCCACCGGTACGGAGGAGGGGCCCGGCGGCGGCCGTACGGCCGGTGCAGGCGATGCCGCCGGAAACGACACAGACGCCGGTCCGCGGCGGACGGCCGGATAAGCCGGACCAGGGCTCCGGACGCCCGCCGAGGACCACATCGACCCAGCCGAACGCGAATCCGATCCGGGAGGACCCTTCACCATGGCCATCACCGACGACCTGCGCAAGACCCTCAGCGACCCGACTCCGCTCTACTTCGCCGCCGGCACCGCCGACCTGGCGCTTCAGCAGGCCAAGAAGGTGCCGGCCCTGGTCGAGCAGCTGCGGTCCGAGGCCCCGGCCCGTATCGAGGCGGTGCGCAGCACCGACCCCAAGGCCGTGCAGGAGAAGGCCGCCGCCCGCGCCAAGGAGGCGCAGGAGACCCTGCAGGCCAAGGTCACCGAGTTCCTCGGCTCGATCGACGTGGACCTGAAGAAGCTCGGCGAGACCGCCCAGGACTTCGCCCTGCGCGGGGTGGGCGTCGCCGCTGAGTACGCCGTCAAGGCCCGCGAGACCTACGAGAAGGTCGCCGAGCACGGCGAGCAGGCCGTGAAGACCTGGCGCGGCGAGGCCGCCGAGGAGATCGAGGAGCTGGCGATCGCCGTCGAGGGCAAGGCCGAGCCGGTCGAGGTCGTCAAGGACGAGCCGAAGCCGGCCGGGGCGGCGGCCGCCCCCGCCGAGCCGGCGGCCGCGCCCGCCGCGGGCAAGCCCGCGGAGAAGAAGGCTTCGGCCGCCCGCAGGACCCCCGCCGCCAAGAAGGCGACCCCGCCGGCGCAGTGACCATGACCGGCGGGATGTGTCTCGGGCCGGGCACCTTCGGGGTGTCCGGCCCGTTCTATGGGTACGGTGGCGGCGTCGGGCAGGATCGGCGATCAACGGGCGGTGGGCAGCATGCTGATGTCGGGCTTCGTGGGGTTCATGGGGATCCTGAAGATCGTTCTGATGGTCCTGGCCGGGTTCGGGCTGTTCGACGCCGCGTTCCGGCGCGAGGACGCCTTCCGCGCCGCCGACAAGCAGAACAAGGTCTTCTGGCTGATCATCCTCGGCATCGCGCTGGTGGTCAGCTATCTGTTCTCGATCCTGTCCATCCTGCCGATCGCCGGCGCGGTCGCCAGCATCGTGTACCTGGTGGACGTGCGCCCCGCCCTGCGGCAGATCGGCGGCGGGCGCGGCTGGGGCCGCCGCCGCGGCGGCAGCAGCAGCGACGGTCCGTACGGGCCGTACAACGGCGGCCGCTAGCCGAATCCGGGGGACCGCCGGGCGCTGGAGGGCCGGCCGCCCGGCGACGTCGGGGCCCTACCGCGGACCCGGTTCACGCCGTCCGGTCGAGCAGCACGACCGCCACGTCGTCCGTGAGCTCGCCCCCGTTGAGGTCCCGGACCTCGTTCACCGCGGCCCGCAGCAGCTCCTCCCCGCGCAGCCCCTGATCGAGCTGCCGGCGGATCATCTCCACCATGCCCTCCTGGCCGAGCCGCTCCCCGTCCGCGCCGACCCGGCCCTCGATCAGTCCGTCGGTGTAGAGCATCAGGCTCCACTCGGCGCCCAGCTCCACCTGCATCCGCGGCCACCGGGCCCCCGGCAGCAGACCGAGCGCGGGCCCGTTGTTCTCGTACGGCAGGAGGCGCGCGGGCCGGCCCGGGCGGGCGATCAGCGGGGCCGGGTGCCCGGCCAGGCACAGGCCCGCGCGGCGGCCGTCGGGCGCGATGTCCACGGTGCACAGCGTGGCGAAGATCTCCTCGTCCGCGCGCTCGTGCTCCAGCACCTGCTGCAGCGTGTTCAGCAGCTCGTCCCCGCACAGCCCGGCCAGGGTCAGCGCGCGCCAGGCGATGCGCAGTTCCACGCCGAGCGCGGCCTCGTCCGGGCCGTGCCCGCAGACATCGCCGATCATGGCGTGCACGGTGCCGTCGGGGGTGCGGACGGCGTCGTAGAAGTCGCCGCCGAGCAGCGCCCGGGAGCGGCCGGGGCGGTAGCGGGCGGCGAACCGCAGCGAGGAGCCCTCCAGCAGCGGGGTGGGCAGCAGACCGCGCTCCAGACGGCGGTTCTCCTGCGCCCGCAGCCTGCCCTCGGCCAGCCGCCGCTCGGCGGTCTCCGACCGCTTGCGCTCCACCGCGTACCGGATGGCGCGGCTGAGCAGCCGGCCGTCCAGCTCGTCCCGGAAGAGGTAGTCCTGCGCGCCCACGCGCACGGCCTCGGCGCCGCGCTCGGCGTCGCCGGAGGCGGTCAGCGCGAGCACGGCGTGCCGGGGCGCGAGCTGGAGGACGTGCCGGAGCACGGCCAGCTCGTCGTCGCCGGCGCCGCCGCCCGGCGCCGGGAGCGCCAGGTCCAGCAGGATGCAGTGGACGTCGTCCGTGAGCAGCCGCTCGGCCTCGGTGAGGTTGCGGGCGGTGCGCACGCGGATCGGCTTGCCGGCCGAGTCCAGCAGGTCGGGCACGATCGGCGAGCCGGCCGGATCGTCCTCGATCAGCAGGAGCGTGAGAGTGGCGCCGGTGCCGGTCGCGGCGTCGCGGTGGGCCTCTTCCTTGAGGGGGCCGCCGACTGCCGGGGCGGCCTGCGCCTGACCACTCTCCACGGCCGGGATCGCTCTCTGCCGCGGTACGGGTGCGGGCATTGTCCTGGGTTCCTTCCCTCCCCCCGAGGGCACGGCGGCATCGAGGGGCCTCGACCCACCGACGGGGACCATAGCGGCTACGCCCGCCCCGACGGAATGGTGTGAGCCGCGTCGCTCATGTGACGGACGCTGTCATATGCCGCGTTCCGTAGCGCAGTTGGACACGGCGGCGGGCCCCTGGGGATGACGAAGCTCACGTCCGGCGGGGGCGTGGGCGGAGGTTGGGCGTGCGATGGGTCACATGACGTACGTCACCGGCGAGATGACCGCGGGGCGCTCCCCGGTGCGCGCGAGCGCCGCCCGCCGCCGCGGGAGCCTCAGGCGTCCGGCCGTACGACGCCCAGGACGGGCATCGAGCCGGCGCCCGCGACCGTCACCGTCCGCCCGGGGCGCGGGGCGTGGATGATCCTGCCGTCGCCGATGTACATCCCGACGTGGCTGGCGTCGCCGAAGTAGACGACGAGGTCGCCGGGGCGCATGTCCTCGACGGCGACGTGCCGCAACCGCCTCCACTGCTCCTGCGAGGTCCGCGGGACGGGGTGCCCGGCCGCCGCCCAGGCCCGCGAGGTCAGCCCCGAGCAGTCGAAGGCGTCCGGTCCCGCGGCGCCCCACACGTACGGCTTGCCGAGCTGGGCGGTGGCGTACCGCACGGCCTTCCCGCCCCGGGCGGAGGCCTCGGCGCCGGCGCCGTCGAGGACGCCGGTGTCCAGCCAGGCGGTCTGCGCCCGGGCGGCGGCCTCCCGCTCCAGCCGGGCGAGCCGTTCCTTCTCCTTCTTCTCCAGCCGTGACTCCAGCCGCTCGGCCGCGTCGATCCGCTGCCGGATCCTCGTCCTGGCGGCCGCCTCGGCCTTGCGGTGCGCCTCCAGCTTCTTCCACCGCGCGGAGGCGTCGTCGGCGTACGCCCGCAACTCCTCCTGCGTGCGCTGGAGTTCCTCCAGCAGCGCCTTCACCGCCCGCTGGCCCTGGAGCACCCGGCCGGTGCCGTCCAGGAACCGGCCCGGATCGTCGCCGAGCAGGAACTGGGCGGTGGCGGACAGGCCGCCGGTGCGGTACTGGTCCCGGGCCGCCGCGCCGGCCCGGTCCTTCAGCCTCTCCAGCTTCCGCTGCCCCCGCGCGATCTTCCCGCTCAGCTCCGCGAGCTCGGCGGACTGCCGCTCCGCCTTCTCCCGGGCCGCGTTGTAGGCGTCGGTGGCGACGGCCGCGTCGTGGTAGAGCCCGTCGAGCTGCTCGCGGACCTCCTGAAGGTCCCGGCCGGGCGCGGGAGTCGGTGCTCCGCCGGCCGCCGGAGCGGGAGTGGGTGCGGAGGCGGACGTGGGGGTGGGGGCCGCGAACGCCGTGCCCGGCGCCCCGAGGACGGTCACCGCGCAGACCACGGTCAGGGCGGCGGTGAGCAGGCCGCGCTTGCCCGTACCCATACCTGTTCTCCCCAGCTGATTTACCGTCAGTAACATAGGGTCGTCCGGGCGATCGTGCCACGCCCGCGCGGAAAGCGACAGAGGCCGCCGCAGGCCCGGTCCCCCCGGTGCACCCCGTGACTTCCCCCGGCCCCGCCCCGGTACGGCGGTCCCCGCGCCGATGTGACGAACGCCGCGCCGAGATCGTTCCCCCGCCCTCCCGAGCTCAGCGGACCGGCGCCAACGCCTCCCACGCCACCGTCACTTCGCCCTGCCGCCAGCGCGCCGGCCGGTCCATGACCGGCCAGTCCGCCGCCAGGTCCCGTACCGTGCGCAGCCAGCGCTGGCGGGCGCCGTAGGAGGCGTAGGGGGCGGCGGCGGCCCAGGCGCGGTCGAAGTCGCGCAGGAAGGCGTGCACCGGTTCACCGGGGACGTTGCGGTGGATCAGCGCCTTCGGCAGGCGCTCGGCCAGGTCGGAGGGGCGCTCCAGGGACCCGAGCCGGGTGGCGAAGGTGACCGTGCGGGGACCCTCCGGGCCGAGCGCCACCCACACGTGCCGCCGGCCGATCTCGTCGCACGTCCCCTCGACCAGCAGCCCGCCGCGCGAGCCGCCGCCCGCCGGGGCGAGCCGCCCGCACAGCCGCTCCCACACCCCGGCGACCTCGCCCTCGTCGTACTGCCGCAGCACGTTGGCGGCCCGGATCAGCAGGGGGCGCCCCGGTACCGGGATCTCGAAGCCGCCGTGCCGGAAGGCCAGCCCCTCCCGCTCGTACGGCCGGGCCGCCGCCACCCGCTCCGGTTCGATCTCGACGCCGACCACGCGTGCCCGGGGCGCGACGGCGCGCAGCCGCCCCAGCAGTTCGACGGCGGTCCAGGGCGCCGCGCCGTAACCGAGGTCCACCGCCACCGGATCCGCGGCGCGCCGCAGCTCGGCGCCGTGCACCGCGGCGATCCAGCGGTCCATGCGGCGCAGCCGGTTCGGGTTGGTCGTCCCGCGCGTCACCGTTCCCACGGGGCGGGTCGTCACGCGGGCTGTCATACCCCCAAGGCTAGGCGCCCCCCGACACCACGCCCCCTGCCGCCCTCCCCCGACGCCCGGCCCCGGCGCAGGCACCCCGCCGCGTGGATGTGCGGGGCGACGGTGGTCCGGGGCGGGACCGCGACGGTTGGCCCGCGCGGGCGGCGCCGGGCCACCAGCCGCGCCGCCGTGGTCGGCACCGGTAGCGGTCCCCGCGTTCCGGCACGGCATCGGCGCCGCCGTGGTCGGCGTCGGCACGGGCAGCGGTTGCCGCCGTCGTCGGCACCGGCATCCGCGCCACGGCCGCCGGCACGGTGGGGGGGCTACGGCCACCGGCACCGGTAGCGGTCGCCGCCGTCGTCAGCACTGGCATCCGCCCCGCGGCCGCTTGCACGGCATCCGCCCCGCGGCCGGCCCGCCGTCGGCACCGGTATCCGCACCGCCACCGCCGTCGGCACGGCAGCGGCGCCGCCGTGGTCGGCGTCGGCACGGGCAGCGGTTGCCGCCGTCGTCGGCACCGGCAGCCGCGCCACGGCCGCCGGCACGGTGGGGGGCTACGGCCACCGGCATCGGCATCAGTGCCTGCGCCTCGACCACCACCGCCGGCCCCGGCGGGGCGCCACGGTCGTGGGCACCGACACCTGCGCCATGGCCGCCGGCACCGGCAGCGGGTCGCCGCCTGGTCGGTGTCGGCAGTGGCGCCACCGACGCCGGCAACGGCCCGCCGTCGGCACCGGTATCCGCACCGCCACCGCCGTCGGCACGGCATCGGCGCCGCCGTGGTCGGCGCGCAGCCGCACCCGGCCGCCGCCGACGCGGCATCGCCCCCGGCGCCGCCCGGGCGGCGTACGCGCACGGCGGTGCGAACGGTTGAGCGAAGATGGGTAACGATTCGGCAAAAGGCATCGCATGGGAATGAGGGTCGCCCTTGTCGCTGTTGTCCTCCCGTGGAGGGCTCGGTGGGCCCCCGGCAGGCATGCCCGCAGCTAGGAGGAGACGCCACGTGAGCCACTACGTCAGCAGGCTCGGGCGACGCACTCCGCCGGCCGCCCCCCGGCTGCGGCTGCACCGCCGCCCCCGCCGGGTCGCCATGCTCTCCGTGCACACGTCCCCGCTCCACCAGCCCGGCACCGGCGACGCCGGCGGCATGAACGTCTACATCGTGGAGCTGGCCCAGCGGCTCGCCGCGATCAGCATCGAGGTCGAGATCTTCACCCGGGCCACGGCCGGCGGACTGCCCCCCGTCGTCGAGCTGGCCCCGGGCGTCCTCGTCCGGCACGTGGACGCCGGCCCCTACGAGGGCCTCGCCAAGGAGGACCTGCCGGCCCAGCTCTGCGCCTTCACGCACGGGGTGATGCAGGCGTGGGCCGGCCACCGCCCCGGCCACTACGACCTGGTCCACTCCCACTACTGGCTCTCCGGCCACGTCGGCTGGCTCGCCGCCCAGCGCTGGGGCGTCCCCCTGGTGCACGCCATGCACACCATGGCCAAGGTCAAGAACGCCAACCTGGCCGCCGGCGACACCCCCGAGCCCGCCGCCCGGGTCATCGGCGAGACCCAGATCGTCTCCGCCGCCGACCGGCTGATCGCCAACACCGCCGAGGAGGCCGGCGAGCTGCGCAGGCACTACGGGGCCGACCCCGCCAAGGTCGCCGTGGTCCACCCCGGCGTGAACCTGCAGCGGTTCCGCCCCGCCGACGGCCGCGCCGCCGCCCGCGCCCGCCTCGGCCTGCCCCAGGACGCCCTGATCCCGGTCTTCGCCGGCCGCATACAACCCCTGAAGGCCCCGGACGTGCTGCTGCGCGCCGTGGCCGTCCTGCTGGAGGAGCGGCCCGAGCTGCGCTCCCGCATCCTCGTCCCGGTCGTCGGCGGACCCAGCGGCAGCGGTCTCGCCAAACCGGAGGGCCTGCAGAAGCTCGCCGCCCGGCTGGGCATCGCGGACGTCGTACGGTTCCGCCCGCCGGTCGGCCAGGAGGAGCTGGCGGACTGGTTCCGGGCCGCGTCCGTCCTCGTCATGCCCTCCTACAGCGAGTCCTTCGGACTGGTCGCGATAGAGGCGCAGGCGGCCGGGACCCCGGTGCTCGCGGCCGCGGTCGGCGGTCTGCCGGTGGCGGTGCGCGACGGGGAGACCGGCTTCCTGGTCAAGGGCCACAACCCGGCCGACTACGCGCGGGTGCTGCGCCGCTTCGCTGACGAACCGGCCCTCTCCGCCCGCCTGGGCGAGGCCGCCGCCCGGCACGCCCAGTCCTTCGGCTGGGACACGGCGGCCGCCGCCACGGCCGACGTCTACACCGCCGCCACCCAGTCGCACCGCCGTCGCGTACGCTCCCACCATGGGTGACGTCGAGAAGGCCGGGCAGGTCCTGGAAGCCGTCTTCACGGACGCGGACCTGGAGTGGGAGAGCCCCGAGCCCGGGAACTGGGTCGTCACGCTCCCCGGCGCCCACAAGCTCTCCACGACGGTCTCCTTCCTCGTGGGCCGGCACTCCCTCTCCCTCAACGCCTTCGTCGTCCGCCACCCCGACGAGAACGAGGGCGGCGTCCACCGCTGGCTCCTGGAGCGCAACCTCAAGCTGTACGGCGTGAGTTACGCCGTGGACCGCCTCGGCGACGTCTACGTCACCGCCCGCCTCCCCCTCGCCTGCGTCACCCCCGACGAGATCGACCGCCTCCTCGGCCAGGTCCTGGAAGCGGCCGACGGCGCCTTCGACACCCTGCTGGAGCTGGGCTTCGCCTCCTCGATCCGCAAGGAGTACGCCTGGCGGGTGTCCCGCGGCGAGTCCACCCGGAACCTGGAGGCGTTCAAGCACCTGATCGAGCGCCCGGCGGCCGACTGACCTCCGGCACGTCCGCGAGGCTCAGCGCGCGCTCCCGCGGTAGCGCCCCGGCGTCACCCCGACCAGCTTCCGGAAGTGCCGGGTGAGATGGGCCTGGTCGTAGAAGCCGGCCACCGGCGCCACCTCGCCCGGCGCCACCCCGTCCAGCAGCAGCCGCCGGGCCCGGCCGACCCGGCGCGACATCAGGTACTGGTGCGGGGCGATGCCGTACGCGCCGCTGAACGCCCGTACCAGATGGGCGGGGTGCGCCTGCAGCAGCCGTGCGGCCTGCTTCAGCGACACCCCCTCGACCAGCCGGGCGTCCAGCAGCTCCCGCAACCGGCGGGCGAGCACCGGGTCCCGGCGCACCGCCGGCGGCCGCACCCGGCGCCGCAGGTGGTCGCGCAGCCGCTCCCCGACGAGGGTCAGCCTGCTCTCCGCCTCCAGTTCGTCGCCGGGCCGGGCCAGCGCGGAGTGCAGCTGCCCGACGCGCGACCGCAGCACCGGGTCCCGCAGATCCGGCCCGTCCACGGCCGCCCCGATCAGCTCCTCGCCCAGGTGGCTGCCGTCGAGGTACACCACCCGCTTGCGGAAGCCGTCCGGGGTGGCCGGGGAACCGTTGTGCGGGACGTGCGGGGGCAGCAGCGAGACGGTGTCGTGCGGGGTGCCGTGCTCGTGCCGGTCGAGGTCGTACCGCACGGCCCCGTCGTCCACGATGAGCAGCGTCCACGCGTCATGGACGTGCATCGGATAGGCGTACTCGGTGAAGTGGGCGTGGAAGACCTCCATCACGCCCGGGACCTGCGGACGCCACGCGGTGACTGTCTGCCGGGCGGCCATGCAAACAACGTACAAGACGGCGGCGCACGCCGATCGGCAGTCTCGTGCCATGAACGACGCACCCATCCGTTTCGACACGAAGATCGCCCTGCTGCTGCGCGAGGACCTGGAGCCGTGGCAGCGCCTGAACGTCACCGCCTTCCTGGTCAGCGGCCTGGGCACCGCGGTCCCCGAGGTGATCGGGGAGCCGTACGAGGACGCCGACGGCGTGCCCTACCTGCCGATGTTCCGGCAGCCGGTACTGGTCTTCGAGGGCTCGAAGGAGACCCTGAAGGCCGCCCACGGCAGGGCGCTGACCCGGGCCCTGCCGCGTGCGGTGTTCACGGCCGACCTGTTCTCCACGGGCAACGACCGCGACAACCGCGCCGCGGTCCGCGCCGTCCCGACGGCCGAGCTGGACGTGGTGGGACTCGCGGTGTACGGCCCGCGGAACGGGGTCGACAAGGTGCTGAAGGGATCGCGGATGCACCCGTGACCCGTGACCCGCAACGCGCCCGGTCGTCCGGACCTGCCGGCCGCGCGCCCGGTCGTCCGGACCTGCCGGGCGCGCCCGGTCATCCGAACATGCCGGGCACGTAGTCGCCGGCGGGCTGCCGGACGGCGACGTTGACGCGGTTGTACGCGTTGATCAGGGCGATGAGGCCGACCAGGGCGGCGAGCTGCTCCTCGTCGTAGTGCTCGGCCGCGTTCGCCCACGCCTCGTCCGTGACCCCGCCGGCCGCGTCGGCGATCCGGGTGCCCTGCTCGGCCAGCTCCAGGGCGGCCCGCTCGGCCTCGGTGAACACCGTGGCCTCGCGCCAGGCGGCGACCAGGTGGAGCCGGACGGCGCTCTCGCCGGCCGCGGTGGCGTCCTTGGTGTGCATGTCGGTGCAGAACCCGCACCCGTTGATCTGGCTGGCGCGGATCTTCACCAGCTCCTGGGTGGCGGCCGGCAGCGCCGAGTCCGCGATCGCCTTGCCCGCCGCGTTGAAGTGCTTGATGAGCTTGGCGGCGAGCGGGTCGGCGAAGAGGTTGAGCCGAGCGTCCATGGTGTGCTCCTGGGTGGTTGTCGCTGCTTCCACCTCGTTGACGGGAGCGGCCGCCGGGATGTGACATGCGTGCATGTGACCTGCGTCACCGGGCTGCGCCGCCCGCCCGGCCGCGCCCTCAGGCCGTACGCGTCCGCGGCCCCTTCTCCCTTCCCTCCCCGGGATCCACCGCCGCGTCGGTGTCCGCCCGGGCCGGGGCGGGCGCCGGCCGCTCCGCCGGGAGCCGGCGCATGAGCGCGCCGTACCCGAGCCCGGCCGCCGTACCCACCACCGCGCACATCCCCCACAGCCACCCCGCGCCGAGGCGGTCGATGACCACACCGGACATCAGCGGGGCGACCAGGGCGGCGACGGACCAGGAGAGGGTGTACACGCCCTGGTAGCGGCCGCGCCCGTGGACGGGGGAGAGGCGGACGACGAGGCCGGTCTGCGTGGGGGCGCTGACGATCTCGGCCAGGGTCCACACGCAGACGGTGAGCATGAAGGCGCCGACCGACCCGGCGAAGGCGGTGAGCCCGAAGCCGTACCCGGCGAGGAGGGAGGAGGCGACCAGGAGGGTGCGCGGGTCGCGGTGCTCGATGAACCGGGTGACGGGGATCTGCAGGGCGACGATCAGGACGCCGTTGACGGCGACGGCCAGGCCGTAGTCGGCGGGGGAGAACCCGGCCCGCCCCATGGCCACGGGCAGCCCGGCCGAGCCCTGCTGGAAGACCAGGGCGACGAGGAAGGACAGCCCCACGACCGCCATGTACCGCCCGTCCCGCAGCACCGTGCCGAGGCCGACGTGCGCCTCCGCCCGCCGGGCCGCGGGGGTGGGCCGGGACTCGGGCAGCTTGGCGAAGACCACGACCGCGCAGGCCAGCGTCATCCCGGCCTCGATCAGGAACCCGGCGCGATAGCTGACCTCGGCGATGAACCCGGCGGCCATGGAGGAGACGGCGAAGCCGAGGTTGATGGCCCAGTAGTTGAGGGAGAAGGCCCGCACCCGGTCCTCGGGACGGACGATGTCGGCCATCATCGCCTGCACCGCCGGCCGGGAGGCGTTGGAGGCCATGCCGACGAGGAAGGCGACGGCGGCGATGGCGACCGGGTCGGTCACGAAGCCGAGCAGGGCGACGGAGGCGGCGGTCGCGGTCTGGGCGAGGAGCAGGGTGGGCCGCCTGCCGAGCCGGTCGGCCATCACCCCGCCGGCCAGCGAGGAGACCACCCCGCCGAGCCCGTGCAGGGAGGCGACGAGACCGGCGTACGAGGCGGAGTAGCCGCGGTCGAGGGTGAGGTAGAGCGCCATGAACGTGGCCACGAAGGCGCCGAGCCGGTTGACGAGCGTGCTGGTCCACAGCCACCAGAACGCCCGGGGGAGCCCGGAGACGGACTCCCGGACGGCACGCCTCACACCGGCTGACGACATCGAGCATCCCCCACGTTGGTAAGCGTCTCAAGCGGCGGCCACACCTTACAAAGCCCCGCTTCGCCGCCGCCACTCATTTACCGCCGCGCACCGGTGCCCGACCCCCGCCGAACCCCCGCGGCCCCGGGACCCCCGGCCCGCGCCGCGTGCCCTGGGCGCCCTGCCCCGCCCCGCGTCCCACCACCTGAGCGCCCGGCACGGCCCCCGGCCCCCTTGGGTAGGCTCAGGGCCATGGCCGACGCACCGTACAAGCTGATCCTCCTCCGCCACGGCGAGAGCGAGTGGAACGCGAAGAACCTGTTCACCGGCTGGGTGGACGTCAACCTGAACGAGAAGGGCGAGAAGGAGGCAGTCCGCGGCGGTGAGCTGCTCAAGGACGCCGGCCTGCTGCCCGACGTGGTCCACACGTCCCTCCAGAAGCGCGCCATCCGCACGGCCCAGCTCGCGCTGGAGGCCGCCGACCGCCACTGGATCCCGGTCCACCGCTCCTGGCGCCTGAACGAGCGCCACTACGGCGCCCTCCAGGGCAAGGACAAGGCGGCCACGCTGGCCGAGTTCGGCGAGGAGCAGTTCATGCTCTGGCGCCGCTCGTACGACACCCCGCCCCCGCCGCTGTCGGACGACTCCGAGTTCTCCCAGGCCCACGACCCGCGCTACGCGACGATCCCGCCGGAGCTGCGCCCGCGCACGGAGTGCCTGAAGGACGTCGTCTTCCGGATGCTCCCGTACTGGTACGACGCGATCGTCCCCGACCTGCTGACCGGCCGCACGGTCCTCGTCGCCGCCCACGGCAACTCGCTCCGCGCCCTGGTCAAGCACCTGGACGGCATCTCCGACACCGACATCGCGGGCCTGAACATCCCCACGGGCATCCCGCTGTACTACGAGCTCGACGCCGACTTCAAGCCGACCACCCCCGGCGGCAAGTACCTCGACCCGGAGGCCGCGGCGGCAGCGATCGAAGCAGTGAAGAACCAGGGCAAGAAGAAGTAAGCCCGCACAAGTAAGCCCCCTACCTGTGGTTTGCCTGCGGGTAGGGGGCTTTTGCTGCCCTGGGGCCGTCTCTGAGCCGTCAGATGCGACGAGACCAGCGGCGGATGCGGATGTCGAGGACGATCAGCAGGGCCGTGGGGATGACGACCTCGGCGGGGGCGTCGGCCCAGAGGGCAAGTGCACCGCCGGCCATGCCGATGAGTGCGGTCGGCAGATCGCGGGGGTGAATGTCGACGGTCACGCCGACGCGTGGGACCATAGGGTCCTCCAGCTGTGCTCGGTTCACTTGGCATCGTGAATTCTTGGGCGTGGCAACGGAAGCGAATGCCGCCCCTGGCCGGGCGGCATTCGCATACCGCAGGAACTTTCCCATAGTCATCACGCACCAGGCAAGCGTGCAGCTAAATGCCGCCCTGTGCGTTCGCGTAGACGGATTGTCCACGATCGTGGACAGTCAAAGCCTTCCCACTTCTCTGGAAGGTATCTAAGTTCTTCCAATCTTTCCAGAAGTCACCTCGTGTCACCCTGTGCCGCCCGGTGTCACCTCACGCGGCGCCTCATGCTGTCAGGTGACGTTCTTGCCACCTCGCGCCGCCCTGCCCTCCGAGGCGTCACCGTTGTCGCTAGCCAGCGAAATATCTTATCCCCTATAAGGGAAGGGGATTCGGTCAGAGATTACGTTTTCCGAATTACGCGTTCCCCCCTTCTTGTTTGTTCCGCGATCGGAATACGATTCTCGTGAGTACTTGCGATCGCCTTCCGCGTACGCTCCTGGCTGGACGGCATGGGATGCGCGTATACGCGAAGCGTCAGTCCCGGATCCGAGTGCCCCAGATATTCGGCGCGAGCCTTGATGTTCTCTCCAGCGTCAAGAAGCACCGACGAGTAGAAGTGCCGCAGTGCGTGCATGCCGTTCACGGTGTCCGCGTACGGCCGTCCCCGCTCAGGCACGGGAATGACGCCGGCCGCGGCGAGCGCCGGTTCCCACGCCTCCTCATTGAGCGACGTACGCCAGACGTGCCCGCCGCGCGGCCCGGAGAAGATGAGCCGCTTGGTCACCGGAGGCCCGTCCGCCACCTTCCACGGCAAGGTGATCTCGACCGGCGGGAACCGCTTCATGCGGGCCCGGAGCGCATCGGCGACCGGCCCAGGGAGCGGCACGTCCCGGAGCTTGCCGCCCTGCGCGGCTCGCCTCCGGCCGACGACGCCGTGCTGATCGTGAGCGAGCTGAGCGCGAACGCCGTCCTGCACACCGCCAGCGGCCACAAGGCAGGCAGCTTCCATCCGATCCTGGCCGTCTCCCCGCGGGTGGTCGCTGCGTCGGTCACCGACGAGGGCGGAGCGGGCACGGCCCCGAGGATCGAGCAGCCGGCCGCGGACGCGGTGCACAGCCGCGGACTGGGCATGGTCAGCGCCCTCGCCCACCGGGTCGTCATCCACGGCACCCACGGTGGCTACACCATCACCGCGGAACTCCTCGCGGGCAGCCGGCCGGGAGGCCATCCATGCTGGCGACACGAGCCCTGCACGTTTCAGGGATCGGCGCACGGTGCGCGACCTACGGCTGCCTGGCCGCCGCATACCCCCTGGGCACCAGCCACATCACCGACCAGCTCGACCCCGCCCACGCCGGGCCGGGCCGCCACTGGCTCACCGACGACCAGGAGCACGAACGCGTTTTCGCCTACCTGGTCACGGGCACGGCCTACCAGCTCACCCTCCACGACGAGGACACCCACTACGTCCTCGTCGCCTACCCGCCGGGAGCCGCCCCGTGAAGGAACCCGCGCGCGGCTACTGGTGCGAGTGCCGGGCCGAAGACCTCACCGGTGGACGGATGGGGATGCTGTGGGCATCCTTCGACGCCTACTCGGCGGCCCAAGCCGATCGGTGGATCGCAGTGGCTCCGCGCACGCTGTCCCCCGCACTCGACTCCGACGCCTCCGACGAGGCATGGACGTGCCTGTACGACGGCCGGATCGACACCCGGCGAGCCCTGCTGCGAGCCGAGCCTTGCACGGTGACCATCACCCAGGCCGGCATGCGCGTGACCTGGACGGTCCGTACCGTCCTCTTTCTGCCGCTCGCACACCGACAGGGCAGCCAACTCCCAGCCTGCGCCTACACCTTCAAGCCCCACGCCACAGACGGAGTTACAACTTCCTCTACTGGTTCAAGTACCCGTCGTCGCTCCGCTCCTCCGGGCGGGCGCGGGCGACCGGCGGCGCCCGCGCTCATGTATCCGCCTCGCTCGGCACCGCCGGCCGCCCGCTCCCGCCCAAGAGGCAGGCACACGGGCATGAGGTCAGAACACGTCCTGGCTAGGGCGGTCGGCTCCACGACTTCAGCCAGCCACTTTGGGGCGAGCCTCGAAGACCATGGCCCCAACGTCGCGCTTTACCGGGCAGGTCCACAGACTGCCCGACGCGCCGGAAGCGTACGGGGCCATGATCACTCGCGCCGAAGCAGCTCGTGGCCAAAGTCGTTCCGCCGACCTTGGCTGGCACCGCTACCGCCGCGTGCACCAGAAGCGAAGAAAGCTTGTACCCGTCTCCATGATCATTGATAGCTTCCCGGCATGGCATCTGATCCCGGTATCGAACTGAAAGCGCTGCTCGCTCAGATGAGTGGCTTCCCGATTGGCGACAAGGACTACGTGTCTTACTTCATCAACGACAGTGGGGAGCGGGTGATCTTCGTCCAGAAGCGAGGCGAGAAGTCTGGAACGCTGCTCCATTCGGACATGGACTGGGAACCGAAGCCCGTGGACGGTCCCACGAAGACGATGGCTGATGTGGCGACTCCGGAGCAGAAGGAGGCGTTGGCCAAGGTCAACCCCGGCGGGGGATTGTTCAACACGCCCATGTGCGGTGGTGTCATCCTCGACAGCACGGAAGCGAAGTGGCTTGATGCCTGCTACTCGGCAAGTGAGCCGCTCCGCCGCGCCAGCTAGGTTGCTGGTCCGCCGTTCCAGTAGCGGATGAGGCCCGGCCAAACCGGTTGCTGCACAGCAGTGGGGCACAGCTACCGCATCAACCGCAGGCGACCGACGTAAACCGCGAACGACCCCGCTACCAGCCCACATGCCCTCAGCGACCGTAGCGCCCGTGGTTCGCAAGGAGGGGCGGCCTGACGCGAGCAGTGCACGGGGCGCCGTTCTCAACCCAAGGACGGCACCTCGTCGGCGCGGTGGCCGGCGCGTTCGTGGATGCGCTGGACGGCCTCGGCGTTTCGGCCGAGGGGGCCTCAGGGAGGCAGTGGACGACGCCGGAGTTCAGGGCGGCCCAGGCGCACTCGACGGGCACGGCCTCTTCCCCCTTCCCACCCGCTCACGCAGGGCGCGGGCCGCGTGCCGGTACGGGCACCCGGTACGGCGAAGGGCCGGTGCGAGGCGTGCTCGCACCGGCCCCGGACGTCGTTCAGCCGCACTGGCAGGGGTTGCCCGACTGGCACCCGCAGCCGCATCCCGAGCCGCAGCCGCACGCGCCGAACAGCGGCAGGCTCCTGATCTCGGCGGGCTGCTCGGTCTCGCGCTCCTGCGTGGGGTCGGGGGTGGTGCTGGCGGATTCGGCCATGGGTCCCTCCTAGACGCTGGGGCAGGCATGCCCTCGCCCATTGGACGCCCGCCGCTCTGGGCGCATCAACGGCGCACTGAGGCGTCCGCGCGCCCGCCCCGGCAACCGCGAGCCCCCCGCCCCCGAGCCGCACCCCGCGCCGCACAGACATCGGCCGCGAGCGCCCCCGCACCCGAGTCCTACGGGCACCGGTCCCCGAGCCACCCGGGCCCCCCGAGCCGCACGGGACCCCGAGCCGCACGGAACCCCCGAGCCAGACGGGACCCCGAGCCACAGGGGACCCACCCCCCAGCCGTGCCCGCCCCGGCCGGCCGGGGCGCGGGGCCCGGTTCCCCGGATGGGTCACGCCCCCTCGACCCCCGCGACCGGCTGGATGTCCGCCTGCAGCTCGTCCGCGTGCTCGCCGGTGACGAGGTAGACGACGCGCTTGGCGACGGCCACGGCGTGGTCGGCGTACCGCTCGTAGTAGCGGCCCAGCAGGGTCACGTCCACCGCCGTCTCGATGCCGTGCTTCCACCGCTCGTCGATCAGGTGCTGGAACAGCGTCCGGTGCAGCAGGTCCATCTCGTCGTCGTCCTGCTCCAGCTGCAGCGCCAGGTCGACGTCCTTCGTGACGATCACCTCGGCGGCCTTCGCCATCAGCCGCTGCGCGAGCTGGCCCATCTCCAGGATCGTGGCGTGCAGGTCGTGCGGAACCGCCCGCTGCGGGAAGCGCAGGCGGGCCAGCTTCGCCACGTGCTGGGCGAGGTCACCGGAGCGCTCCAGATCGGCGGACATGCGCAGGGACGTGACGACGATCCGCAGGTCCGTCGCCACCGGCTGCTGCCGGGCCAGCAGTGCTATGGCCCGGGCCTCCAGGTCGTGCTGGAGTTCGTCGACCTTCTGGTCGGCCTCGATGACGCTCTCGGCCAGCTTCAGGTCGGCGTCCAGGATGGCGGTCGTGGCGCGCCCGATCGCCGACCCGACCAGCCGGGCCATCTCCACCAGTCCGTCGCCGATCGAGTCCAGTTCCTCGTGGTACGCGTCCCGCATCAGGCTTCCCTCTCGTGCGTGTCGTCGGGGGTCCGGGGGTTCGAGAACCCGGCTTCGGATGCCGGGGTTCCGGGTCGTGGCCGCCGGCGCGCGCCCCGCGGCGGAGAACGGCGGCGGCGGAGAACGGCGGCGCCGAACCCCACGCTCCCACGTTCCGCCCCGTACGCGTCTGTTTCCGCCACCCCAAATGAACCAACCCCGGCCCCCAGGTGAACTCTGGGCGACGAGTGTCCGAGGTCCCACCCCGACGGCTGGGGTCTCGTCGTACCCCATGCCTAACCTGGGGGCATGGACGTGAACGCGGCGGTCGCCGCAGCGGCAGCGATCGCCGGGGCGCTCACCGGTGTCATCGCCATGCTGGCGTTCCGTTGGAGTGAACGCGACCAGAAGCGACCCACCAGGACTTCCTTGCACACCGATGCCGTACTCCCGCCCGGCGTGGACACCGTGCTGTCGGTGCTGCGCTCCTCCGCCGTCGTCCTCGACGAGGCCGACGCCGTGGTCAAGGCCAGCTCCGCCGCCTACGCCCTCGGGCTGGTCCGCGGCGGCAAGCTGGCCGTGGAGCCGATGCTCCAGATGGCCCGGGACACGCGCAGAGACGGGGAGATACGCCAGGTCGAGCTGGACCTGCCGCGGCGCGGCACCGGCCGCGGCGAGGCACTCGCCGTCTCCGCGCGCGTGGCCCCGCTGGGCTCCCGTCTGGTGCTGCTGCTGGTCGAGGACCTGACCGAGGCCCGCAGGATCGAGGCGGTGCGGCGTGACTTCGTGGCCAACGTCAGCCACGAGCTGAAGACGCCCGTCGGCGCGCTCTCCCTGCTGTCCGAGGCCGTGATGGACGCCTCCGACGATCCCGAGGCCGTGCAGCGGTTCGCGGGCCGCATGCAGATCGAGGCGACCCGGCTGACCAATCTGGTGCAGGAGCTGATCGACCTCTCCCGGGTGCAGAACGACGACCCGCTGGAGGACGCCGAGCCGGTCCGCGTGGAGGAGCTGGTCGCCGAGGCCATCGACCGCTGCCGCCACCAGGCCGGTACGAAGCAGATCACCATTGCCGCCGGCGGCACCGCCGACCTGCACGTCTGGGGCAACCGCGGCCAGCTCGCCGCCGCCCTCGGCAACCTGGTCGAGAACGCCGTCAACTACTCCCCGGCCCGCACCCGCGTCGGCATCGCCGCGCGCCGGGTGGCCGCGGCCGGCGGCGACCTGATCGAGATCGCCGTGACCGACCAGGGCATCGGCATCTCCGACAAGGACAAGGAGCGCATCTTCGAGCGCTTCTACCGCGTCGACCCGGCCCGCTCCCGGGCCACCGGCGGCACCGGTCTGGGGCTCGCCATCGTCAAGCACGTGGCCGCCTCGCACGGCGGGGAGGTCACGGTCTGGAGCGCCGAAGGCCAGGGCTCCACCTTCACCCTCAGGCTGCCGGAGGCGGGCGCGGCCCGCGACCGCGCACAGCAGCACCCCGGCCTCGACGGCGAGGCCGGCGCCGCAGACACACCCCCGTACGAACCGCTTCCCGCCCCGGAGGTCCTTCCGTGACCCGAGTGCTCGTCGTTGAGGACGAGGAGTCCTTCTCCGACGCCCTGTCGTACATGCTCCGCAAGGAGGGCTTCGAGGTCGCCGTCGCGGCCACCGGTCCCGACGGGCTGGACGAGTTCGAGCGCAACGGCGCCGACCTGGTCCTCCTCGACCTGATGCTGCCGGGACTGCCCGGCACGGAGGTGTGCCGTCAGCTGCGCGGCCGCTCCAACGTTCCGGTGATCATGGTGACCGCGAAGGACAGCGAGATCGACAAGGTCGTCGGTCTGGAGATAGGAGCCGACGACTACGTCACCAAGCCGTTCTCCTCGCGGGAGCTCGTCGCCCGCATCCGCGCGGTGCTGCGCCGCCGCGGCGAGCCGGAGGAGGTCGCCCCGGCCGCGCTGGAGGCGGGCCCGGTCCGCATGGACGTGGACCGGCACGTGGTGACCGTCGCCGGCTCCAAGGTCGACCTGCCGCTGAAGGAGTTCGACCTGCTGGAGATGCTGCTGCGCAACGCGGGCCGCGTGCTGACCCGCATGCAGCTCATCGACCGGGTCTGGGGCGCCGACTACGTGGGCGACACCAAGACGCTGGACGTCCACGTCAAGCGGCTGCGCGCCAAGATCGAGCCGGACCCGGGCGCGCCGCGGTACCTGGTGACGGTGCGCGGCCTGGGCTACAAGTTCGAGCCGTAGACGGCCCGGCGCCCGTACGACGGCGAAGGGCGGCGCCCCGTGCGGGGCGCCGCCCTCGTGCGTGCGCGTGCTTCCCGGCCTGTGCGTGCGCGTGCTTCCCGGCCTGTGCGTGCGCGTGCTTCCCGGCCTGTGCGTGCGCGTGCCTCTCGGCCTGTGCGTGCGCGTGCTTCCCGGCCTGTGCGTGCGCGTGCCTCTCGGCCTGTGCGTGCGCGTGCCTCTCGGCCCGTGCGTGCGCGTGCCTCTCGGCGGCCGGCGCGGACGGCGCGGCCGGGCGCGGCGCGACCGCCCGGCCGCCCGGACTCGGCCCCCGGACCGGCAAGCCGCTGCCGTGCGACCGCAGGGCGTGGACGGGGGAGCCGCGTCCGCTCCGGACGGGCCACGGTGCTGCGGGCGGACGAGGCGCGGTCGTCCGGCCGCGCTCCTCGGCGGCCGGCCCGGACCGGCGAGGCGCAACCGCTCGGGCCGCGCCCGGTGAGCCGTTCCGCAGCGGTGCCCGCAGACCCCGTTCCCCGCGATGCGCGCCGACCTGTTCCGCAGCGCGCCCGGCCGGCGCCCCCGGCGCCACGCCGGGCGGTGGCTCAGTGACCCGCGGCCGACTGGGAGGCGGAGTCGCTCGGGACGGCGCTCGTCTCGCCGGCGCCGGACGACGGGGTCTCCTTGTCGCCCTTCTCCGGCTTGCCGCTGCTGGAGGCGCCGGCGCTGCCGGAGGCCGTGGCGCCGGGGGCGCCGGAGGCGGCGGCCGAGGCGGACGGGAGCTGGGACGGGCCCCACTTCTCGAAGTAGCCGGTGGCCGGGACCACCAGGGCGCGCAGGGTCACCTTGCCGGTCCTGCTGAAGGTGAAGGTGACCTTCTGGGCGTTGCCGTCCTGGACGGCCTCGCGGCCGCTGGGCAGCACCGCGGAGGCGTTGTCCTTGCCGCCGAGGATCAGCGAGCCGCCGGCCGGCACGGTCAGGCGCTGCCCCTTGGCGGGCTTCAGCTCGGCGGACGTGCCGCTGCCCTCCAGCGTCACCGACTCGAGGGTCTGGTCGGTGTTCCCGCCGTTGAAGAGGGTCGCGGAGATCACCGCCGGGCCCGTGGCCTTCAGGTCGGGCTGGGTGATGACCACAGCGTTCTGGATCTTGATGTCGCCGACGCTGATCGCGGCGTTGTCCGGCTTGATCTCCAGGGTCTGGGCGTTGTTTCCGGCGCCGCAGGCGGCGAGCGAGGCGATCGAGACGACGATGGCGGAGGCGGCGAGGGCGCCGCGTCGAAGGCTGCTGCTCACGGCGGCGGCAACTCCTTGAACGCGCGGGCGGCCTCCTTGTAAAGCCGCCCTAAGGGGCTTGTCAGCGGCCTTAGGTTACCGAGCCGCCCCCGGGCGGCCGCACCCGACCCTCCCCGCGGGCGCGGTCCTTCCGTCCGGGCGGGGGCGGCGCGCCGGCGCGAGCGGCTCCCGGGTGACCGCGAGCGGCCCCCGGGTGACTTTGCGGGGGCGCTCGCCGGTCATTCGCATAACGCGGCGGCAAGCCCTCCCGGCAACGCGCGCAACACCCGGCGACACGGCCCGGGAAATTTCCGCGGAGGAATGCGCCACCGCCCCGGAATTGATCACGGAGGACCCCTCCGGGAGTCGTTGATCAATTCCGGATTCGTCTCACATCCACCCCTGGTCACCGAACGGAGTAGCGGAAGTCGTACGCTTGGAACCGGACAAAACGGGACTTTCGGCCACTTGAGGTGGCCCCCCGGGGTGTGTGACGTACGTGTTTCGCTCCCCCCGGAGAGCGCCTCCGACCTGCGAATACCTGCTTCCGCAGACTCCTCGCAGCACGTTCCGGTTGCTGTTGTCAAGCCCCGAGATATGCCCTGACCTGCGAAAACGCCATTCAGAAGACGCCGTATCCGTGTTACCCTGGATAGCCACGGAAGGGGTACCTGTCACATGACGTTCAAGGTTGGCGACACCGTGGTCTATCCCCATCACGGGGCCGCGCTGATCGAGGCCATCGAAACTCGCCAGATCAAAGGCGTGGACAAGACCTACTTGGTGCTGAAGGTCGCCCAGGGTGACCTGACGGTGCGTGTGCCAGCGGACAATGCGGAGTTCGTCGGCGTGCGTGATGTGGTCGGTCAGGACGGGCTGGACCGGGTCTTCGAGGTGCTGCGCGCGCCGTACGCCGAGGAGCCCACGAACTGGTCCCGTCGCTACAAGGCAAACCTGGAGAAGCTCGCCTCCGGCGATGTCATCAAGGTCGCGGAGGTCGTGCGCGACCTGTGGCGCCGCGAGCGCGAGCGCGGACTGTCAGCCGGTGAGAAGCGCATGCTCGCCAAGGCCCGCCAGATCCTGGTGAGCGAGCTGGCTCTCGCGGAGAACACGAACGAGGACAAGGCCGAGGCCCTGCTCGACGAGGTGCTCGCCTCCTGACGCGCAGCGGCAGCGAACCCTCGCTTCCGGCACGCTCAGCACAGTAAATGCCGCGGTGCCCGATGACACTGATCCTGTCGCCGGGCGCTGCGGCATGTTCGTCCCCGCACAGCGGCAGCCCGACCGGACGCCGTGATCGCCTGCCGCACACCCCCGAGGAAGATCCCCCGATACTTGTCGTGCCGGGCCCGGCGGACGGCTCGACCAGGGTCACGGAAAGGGTCCGGTCAAGGCGTCGCGCCCGGCACTCCTCCAGGCCATACCCACGTAGGTCGAGCACACAAACCTGACAGGATCCGATGTCTGACGAATCGCGTCCCACGCCCGCGCAGACCCCCGTCGCCGCCGTGATTCCGGCCGCCGGCCGGGGCGTGCGCCTCGGTCCGGGCGCCCCCAAGGCACTCCGCGCGCTGAACGGCACGCCCATGCTCATCCACGCGATCCGCGCCCTCGCCGTGTCGCGTCACGTCGGCCTGGTGATCGTCGTGGCCCCGCCGGAGGGCGTCGCCGAGGTGAAGTCGCTGCTCGACGCGTACGCGCTGCCCGGAGGCGCCCCCGGAGGCGGCCGGGGGAGCACCGACTTCCTCGTCGTGCCCGGCGGTGAGACGCGGCAGGAATCGGTCCGGCTCGGCCTGGCGGCGCTGCCGCCGGAGTACGGCGTCGTCCTCGTCCACGACGCGGCCCGCCCGCTCGTCCCCGTCGACACGGTCGACGCGGTCGTCGAGGCCGTGCGCGACGGCGCCCCCGCCGTCGTGCCCGCCCTCCCGCTGGCCGACACCGTGAAGGAGGTCGAGCCCGCGGCCGCCCCCGGCGACCCCGAACCGGTCCTCGCCACCCCGGACCGCGCCCGGCTGCGCGCCGTCCAGACGCCGCAGGGCTTCGACCGCGCCACCCTGGTCCGCGCCCACGAGACCGTCACCGGTGACGTCACCGACGACGCGAGCATGGTCGAGCGGCTGGGCCTGACGGTCGTGACCGTCCCCGGTCACGAGGAGGCCTTCAAGGTCACCCGGCCCCTCGACCTGGTCCTCGCCGAGGCGGTCCTGGCCCGCAGGAGGCTCAACGATGGCTTCTGAACAGCTTCCGCTCCTGCCGCAGGTCGGCATCGGCACCGACATCCACGCCTTCGAGGAGGGCCGCGAGCTGTGGTGCGCCGGCCTGAAGTGGGAGGGCGAGGGGCCGGGCCTGGCCGGGCACTCCGACGCCGACGTCGTCGCGCACGCCGCGTGCAACGCCCTCTTCTCCGCGGCCGGGCTCGGCGACCTGGGGCAGCACTTCGGCACCGGCCGCCCCGAGTGGTCCGGCGCCTCCGGGGTCACCCTGCTGGCCGAGGCCGCGCGGATCGTGCGCGAGGCGGGCTTCGCCGTCGGCAACGTCGCCGTCCAGGTGGTCGGCCCCCGCCCGAAGATCGGCAAGCGGCGGGAGGAGGCCCAGAGGATCCTCTCGGAGGCGGCCGGCGCTCCCGTCTCCGTCTCCGGCGCGACGACCGACGGGCTCGGCTTCCCCGGCCGCGGGGAGGGCCTCATGGCGGTGGCGACCGCTCTCGTGGTGCGGGTGAGCTGAGCGCGTACGAGGGGTACTCTCACGGCGACCAGTGATCCCTGGACTCCGGAGGGTGGCCATGTCCGCCGTACTGTCCGACCGCGTCAAGTCCCTGCTCGACGACAAGGTGTTCATCGTCGTCGGCACCGTCCAGCCCGACGGCAGCCCGCAGATGTCACCGGTCTGGGTGAAGCGCGACGGCGACGCCATCCTCTTCTCCACGACGGTCGACCGCCGCAAGTACGAGAACCTGCGGCGCGACCCCCGGGTGACGGTCGTCGTCATGAACCCCGAGCAGCCGTACGAGTACGCCGAGATCCGCGGCACCGCCGAGATGACCACGGAGGGCGGCCGGGAGCTCATCGACGAACTGAGCCGGAAGTACACCGGCAAGGACTACGCGGACTTCAACCCGGCCTCGGTCCGGGACGCCGAGCGGGTCGTCGTGCGGATCACGGCGCGCAAGGTCGTCGGGATGCACTGAGACGCGGCGTTTCCACAGGGGGCGCATGGCACTGTCCGGCGCCCACTACCCTGGAGTGGTGACTATTCGCCTGTACGACACCAGCGCCCGGCAGATCCGTGACTTCACCCCGCTCAAGCCGGGTTGTGTCTCGATCTACCTGTGTGGCGCCACCGTGCAGGCGGCACCCCACATCGGGCACATCCGCTCGGGCCTCAACTTCGACATCATGCGCCGCTGGTTCGCGTACCGCGGCTACGAGGTGACGTTCGTCCGCAACGTCACCGACATCGACGACAAGATCATCGCCAAGAGCCACGAGCAGAACCGGCCCTGGTGGTCGATCGGGTACGAGAACGAGCGCGCCTTCAACGACGGGTACACCGCGCTCGGGTGCCTCCCGCCGACCTACGAGCCGCGCGCCACCGGCCACGTGCCCGAGATGATCGAGATGATGCGGGGCCTCATCGAGCGCGGGCACGCCTACGCGGCCGACGGCAACGTCTACTTCGACGTGCGGTCCTTCCCGGCCTACCTGGAGCTGTCCCGGCAGGACCTGGACAACCTGCTCCAGCCGTCCGGCGAGGGCGAGACCGGCAAGCGGGACCCGCGCGACTTCGCCCTGTGGAAGGCGGCCAAGCCGGGCGAGCCGACCTGGCCGACCCCGTGGGGCCCCGGCCGCCCCGGCTGGCACCTGGAGTGCTCGGCGATGGCCCACAAGTACCTGGGCTCCGCCTTCGACATCCACGGCGGCGGCCTGGACCTGATCTTCCCGCACCACGAGAACGAGATCGCCCAGGCCAAGGCCTACGGCGACGACTTCGCCCGGTTCTGGGTGCACAACGCCTGGGTCACCATGGCCGGGGACAAGATGTCCAAGTCGCTGGGGAACTCCGTCCTGGTGTCGGAGATGGTCAAGCGGTGGCGGCCCATCGTCCTGCGCTACTACCTGGGCACCCCGCACTACCGCTCGATGATCGAGTACAGCGAGGAGTCGCTGCGCGAGGCCGAGTCCGCGTTCGCGCGGATCGAGGGATTCGTGCAGCGGGTCACCGAGCTGGCCGGCAAGACCGTCGAGCCCGCCGCCGACGTGCCGCCCGCCTTCGCCGAGGCGATGGACGACGACCTGGGCGTCCCGCAGGCCCTCGCCGTCGTGCACACCACCGTCCGGCAGGGCAACAGCGCGCTGGCCGCCGACGACAAGGAGGCCGCCGTCGCCCGGCTCGCCGAGGTGAGGGCCATGCTCGGCGTCCTCGGTCTCGACCCGCTGGACCCGCACTGGGCCGGCGGCACCGGCGACCGGGGCGAGGACCTGCACGGCGTGGTCGACAGCCTCGTCCGGCTCGTCCTCGACCAGCGCGAGTCCGCCCGTGCCCGCAAGGACTGGGCCACCGCCGACGCCATCCGCGACCGGCTGGGCCAGTCCGGGCTCGTCATCGAGGACGGCCCCCAGGGGCCGCGCTGGAGCCTCGGTCCGCGCTGAGCACCAGCCGGTGGTCACCGGCCGCCCGGCCGGTGATCGATTGTGCCGTCCGGCCGTCCGGGCGGCACACTGCACACACGTACGTATCCGAACGCATCACGAAGACAGGTAGGTCATGGCCGCGAACAACCGTCGCATGTCCGGCAAGAAGGGCGCGCAGGTCGGCAGTGGCGGCCAGCGGCGCAAGGGCCTGGAGGGCCGGGGGCCGACCCCGCCGGCCGAGATGCGCAAGGGCCACAAGAAGAACCGCATCGCCACCGCCAGGGCCAAGCAGGCCGCGCGCCGCCCCGCGGCCCGGGGCCGGGGCGGCAGGTCGGCCTCCGAACTGGTCGTCGGCCGCAACCCGGTGGTCGAGGCGCTCCGCGAGGGCGTCCCCGCCACGACGCTGTACGTCCAGCAGTTCATCGACAACGACGAGCGCGTCCGCGAGGCCCTCCAGCTCGCCGCCGAGCGCGGCGGCATCAACCTCATGGAGGCCCCGCGCCCCGAGCTGGACCGCATGACGAACGGCCTCAACCACCAGGGCCTGGTCCTGCAGGTCCCGCCGTACGAGTACGCGCACCCGGAGGACCTGCTCGAGGCCGCCGCCGACGACGGCGAGGACCCGCTGATCGTCGCCCTGGACGGCGTCACCGACCCGCGCAACCTCGGCGCGGTCGTCCGCTCCGTCTCCGCCTTCGGCGGGCACGGCGTGGTCGTCCCCGAGCGCCGCTCGGCCGGCATGACGGCCGGCGCCTGGAAGACCTCCGCGGGCACGGCCGCCCGCACGCCGGTCGCCCGCGCCACCAACCTCACCCGGACGCTGGAGGCGTACAAGAAGGCCGGCGTCACCGTGGTCGGCCTCGCGGCGGACGGCGAGCTGGAGCTCGGCGACCTCCAGGCCCTGGACGGCCCGGTCGTCATCGTGGTCGGCAGCGAGGGCAAGGGCCTGTCCCGGCTGGTCGGCGAGACCTGCGACGCCCGGGTCCGCATCCCGATGCCGGGCGGCGCCGAGTCGCTCAACGCCGGTGTCGCCGCGGGCATCGTGCTGTACGAGGCGGCCCGCAGGCGCGGCTGAACACCCGTCCGAACCGTCACCGGGACGGGCGGATTACGGCGTCCACGCGGCGTCGGGCGCTGCTTTGACGGGGTCCGGACACATCCGGCCCGTCACGGCAGTGTCCTAACGCCACGTCACTCGGTTAGATGCGTGTGGACACCAGAACACCCCGCACACCCACGGGGGACCGCTCGTCGGGATTCGACGACGCTCCCGCGCTGAGCATGGTGAAGGTGCCGAGCGATCCGGCGCAGGTCATCGTCAATCACGCCAGCTTCCGCGTGCAGCTGGGGGCGTCGGCGCGCACCCGGTCCCCGCGGATCGCCCGGCACCTGAGCGCCGGCCAGGACCCCGCCCGGATGCCCGTCGTCGGCACGGCGGGCCGGGCGGACGCCGCCGGCCGCCGCCGCCCCGTCGTGTGGAGCGGCAGGTCCGCGCCCGACGACACCGGCGCCCACCGGCTCCTCCAGGCCGTGCGGGGCAGCAGCGTCCGCCACAGCGACGAGCCGGAGGCCGGCGCCACCCGGCTCCTGCCGCGCGTCCGCACCGGCTACGGCGACGCCCGCGACACGCTCGACCGGACCGTCGAGACGCCCGTCGTCGGCCGCCAGCGGAGCGCCCCCGACGCCGCCGGCACCCGGCTCCTGCCGCACATGCGCCCGGTGACCGGCGCCTACGACGACCCGGCCGGCCCGGACGACCCGGACGCCGGCCACGAGCCGTACGACACCCACCCGGACGACGACACCGACGGTCCGGACGGCGCCGCGCGCTCCGGCAGGCGCCAGGGCGACGACCCGGCCCGGCACGCCTACTACCCCGGCCGCCGGCTGAACCTCGGCGTCGTCATCCTCCCGCTGCGCGTCTTCCTCGGGTTCATCTCCGTCTACGCCGGCATGGGCAAGCTGTGCGACCCCGTCTACTTCGACGGCGGCAAACGCGGCTCCATGGTCAAGTGGCTCAACACCCTGCACCCGTGGGACGTCGCCGAGCCGCTGCGCCAGTTCGCCCTCCACCACCCGGTCGGCTCGGGCCTGGTCATCGCCTTCCTCCAGGTCGTCGTCGGCGTCCTGACCATCCTGGGCTGCTGGCAGCGCGTGGCCGCGGTCGTCGGCGCGCTGCTCTCCGCCGCCCTGATCGTCACCGTCAGCTGGAAGACCGTCCCGGCCTACGACGCCCCGGACATCATCTACCTCGCCGCCTGGTCCCCGCTGGTCATCGCCGGCGCCCCGGTCTACTCCATCGACGGCCGCCTCGCCGGCGGCGCCTGGCGGCGGCTCGGCCCCCGCGCCGACATCTGGAACCTGCGCCGCTACGTCCTGCGCCGCGGCGCGCTGATCACGGCCGTCACCGTCGGCCTGACCCTCCTCGGCGGCTCCCTGCTGGGCGGCGCGGTCCGCGACGCCGGCCGCGTGGTCGTCCCCGGCCCCGGCGAGGCGCCCCGCAACCACCTGCCCGGCTCCCCGCTCCCGGAGAAGCCCGGCAAGCGGCACAGGAAGGCCCCGGCGGCCTCCACCTCCCCCACCAGCGGCGCCACGGCCGGCACCAGCCCCTCCGGCGCGGCGACGACCCCGGGCACCAGCCGCGTCACCGGCGGGGCGACCGCGGCCCCCAGCCGGACCCGGGGCACCACCGGTCAGGTCCCGCCCCGCCGGACCCCTCCGACGGGCGGCGAAGTCCCCAGCACCACGGCGGGCCCGACCAGCATCGGCGGCACCGGCACCGGCGGCTCCACGACCGGCGGCGGCACGGCGACGGGCGGCACCGGCACCTCCGGCGGCAGCTCCACCTCCGGCCGGCCGGGCCTGGTGGGCGGCCTGCTGGGCTGACGGAGACGGGCCGGCGCAAGACGGCACGGTACGGGGAAGGGCCCCTTCGCCCACGCGGGCGAGGGGGCCCTTCCCCGTACCGCGGACGCTCCCGCGAGCGGGCGGCTCCCGCGACGGGCGGCTACCGCCCCAGGGCGGCCAGTTCCTTGGCCGCCTCGGTCAGGTCCTTGGCCGTGTCGATGGCCCGCCAGTACGCGCCCTGCGGAAGGGGGAAACCGGCGAGCTTCTTCTCCCTCGCCAGCCGGGGGAACGTGGTCCGCTCGTGGTCCCCCCGCTCCGGGAGCAGCTCGGTGAACTCGGGCGAGAACACGTACACACCCGCGTTGATCTCGAACGTGGACGGCGGTGCCTCGATGAAGTCGGTGATGTGCCCGAACCCGTCGGTCTTCACCGCGCCCCACGGGATCCGCGGACGCGCCAGGGCCAGCGTGGCCACCGCGTCCCGCTCGGTGTGGAAGTCGGCCATGTCCCGCAGGGAGAACCGCGTCCAGATGTCCCCGTTCGTGGCGTACCAGGGCCGCTCGGGGTGGGGGAGACGCGCGGCGGCGTACTTGAGGCCGCCGCCCCGGCCGAGCGGCTCCGTCTCCACGACGGTGGTGACGTCGACCGGCAGATCGGCCGAGTCCAGCCACTTCTGCAGGACCTCGGCGAGGTGGCCGCAGGAGACCACCACGTCCGTCACACCTTCCTCGGCGAGCCAGGCGAGCTGGTGGCCGATGATCGGAGTGCCCGTGCCGGGGATCTCGACCATCGGCTTGGGCCGGTCGTCGGTGTACGGACGCAGCCGTGAGCCCTGGCCACCGGCCAGGACCACGGCTTGCGTGGGGCGCGTCGCGGCGTTCGGATGGGTCATGACCGCACTGTACGCGGCGCCCCACCGCTGCGTGCCGACGCGGGCACGCTCCTTCGGGAGCCGTCGTCCGGCTCCCCGCGGGCGTCAGCCGCGCGCGGCCAGGACGCCCGAGGCGAAGGCCGTGTCGCACACCGGGCGGGCGTACGACTGGGCGCGGGGGGCGCCGTAGATGCGCACCGCGGCCCGGCCGAGGGCGCGGGCGATCGAGGAGCAGTGCCGGGCCAGCCTGGGGTGTCCGTTGACGGCCTGCTGGAGGTGGGTCAGGACCACCCCCGGGTTCTCCTCCCGCAGTTCGGTCATCAGCCGGTCGCGGAGCACGTCCTGCGGGGCCCGGGCGGCCTTTTCGGCGGGGAGCCCCGCCGCGGAGACGTCGGAGGCGGCCAGCACCGAGCCGGAGGGGCTTCCCGTCCAGTTGACCCGGGTGACCGCGAGGGTCCCGGAGAGCACCAGGACGACGGGCAGGACGAGGGCGAGGGTGCGGCCGATCCGGCGGGCAGGACCGCCCCGGTGGCCGCGTCGCGTCTGTGGGGTGGTGGAGTGCTTCACGCGTGTGAGGGTAGCGCGCGGTGATGACACGGAGACGTTGAGTCACCCTTACGGGGGATGAGAACCCGCTTCTTTCTGGGTAAGGGGTTGACGCCCGCCGCCCCGGCCCGCCCGCCGCCCCGGCCCGCCCGCCGCCCCGACCCGCCCGCCGCCCCGACCCGCCCGCCGCCCCGGCGCTCCGCCCCCCGGCGAAGGGCCCGGACGCCCGCCCGCACGGCGAAGGGCCCCGCACGCCGCGCGCGGGGCCCTTCGCCGGGCCGTGGGCCGTGGGTCGCCGGCCGGGGGCGTCAGTCGGACAGCCGCTCGCCGGTGGAGGTGGAGAACACGTGGGTCTCGCCCGGCCGCGGCACCACGTGCAGCGTGGAGCCCTTCTCCGGCACCTGGCGCCCGTTGACCCGGACCACCAGGTCCTGCGCCTGGCCGCCGACCTCGGCGGTGCCGTACACGTAGCCGTCGGCGCCCAGTTCCTCGACGACGTTCACGGAGACGGCGAGGCCCGCCGGCGCGTCCGCGGCGTCCTTGGACAGCGACGCGGCGACGGCGCCGCCCAGCTCGACCACGTCGAAGTGCTCGGGGCGGACGCCGACGGTCACCGTGCGGTCGCCCTTGTCGGCGGCGGCCTTCAGCGCGTCCCGGTTGACCGGCACCACGCTGTTGCCGAACTTCACACCGCCGTCGGTGATCGGCACCTCGACCAGGTTCATGGCCGGGGAGCCGATGAACCCGGCGACGAAGAGGTTCGCGGGCTTGTCGTACATGTTGCGCGGCGAGTCGACCTGCTGGAGCAGACCGTCCTTGAGGACCGCCACCCGGTCGCCCATCGTCATGGCCTCGACCTGGTCGTGGGTGACGTAGACGGTGGTGATGCCCAGGCGGCGCTGCAGCGACGCGATCTGCGTACGGGTGGAGACGCGGAGCTTGGCGTCCAGGTTGGACAGCGGCTCGTCCATGAGGAAGACCTGCGGCTCCCGGACGATCGCGCGGCCCATCGCGACCCGCTGGCGCTGACCGCCGGAGAGCGCCTTCGGCTTGCGGTCCAGGTACTCCGTGAGGTCGAGGATCTTCGCGGCCTCCTCGACCTTCTGCCGGATCTCCGCCTTGTTGACGCCGGCGATCTTCAGCGCGAAGCCCATGTTGTCCGCGACCGTCATGTGCGGATAGAGGGCGTAGTTCTGGAACACCATGGCGATGTCCCGGTCCTTGGGCGGCAGGTGCGTGACGTCGCGGTCGCCGATGCGGATGGCGCCGCCGTTGACGTCCTCCAGGCCGGCGAGCATCCGCAGCGAGGTGGACTTGCCGCAGCCGGACGGGCCGACCAGGACGAGGAACTCGCCGTCCTCGATCGCGATGTCGAGCTGGTCGACGGCGGGCTTGGTGGAACCCGGGTAGATCCGGGTCGCCTTGTCGAACGTGACAGTGGCCATGGTGATGGGCCCCCTTCTACCGGCAGGAACGTGCCGGACGATCCGTTGTAGGAAGGTGGTCGGTGTGGTCCACCGGAGTGAACTGGGTCGAGACGGTACCTGGCGTCCACGCGCTCTGTCAGTACCCGGGCCGTTGTGAACTTCGACGGAAATCACCGGCGGGCCTCCCGCCGGAGCTAGGTACACTGCACGAGCACCCAGGTGCACGCCTCCTTAGCTCAGCTGGTCAGAGCGCCGCTCTTGTAAAGCGAAGGTCGTCGGTTCGAATCCGACAGGGGGCTCTCATTCCGAGCAGCACGAACGCCCCGGCCGATGATCGGTCCGGGGCGTTCGACATCCACGGGTGACATCAACGGGGGCGGTCACTCACGGTCGACACGGCGCCTGAGCAGGCGATCCATGTGGCTGATGGCCTCCCGTTGGGTGTCCGACGTCACGTGCGTGTAGACGTCCATCGTGATGCTGATCTGGCTGTGCCCAAGGATCTCCATCACGACGCGGGGCGCGACACCGGCGGCGGTGAGGAGCGTGGCGCAGCCGTGCCGGGCGTCATGCAGACGGATGCGCCGAAGGCCGGCGGCGGCGGTGATGCGGAAGAACGACCGGTTGACGTTCTGCGGGTCGATCGGGCGGCCGCTGCGGGTGGTGAACACGTACGAGGACGGGGACAGCTCGACGCCCTTGAGCCGCGCAGCCTCGGTCTGCCGCATCCGGTGCCAGCGAAGCGCTGCCAGGCAGATCAGGGGCAGGGGTACGGGACGCGCCCGGCCGCCCTTGGTGGTGTCCTCGTAAAGCTCCCCGCCGACGCGCTGCACCTGCTTGCTGACCCGCAAGACGCGATGTTCGAGATCGACGTCCGACCAGCGGAGCCCAAGGATCTCGCCGCGCCGCAGGCCCATGGAGACCGCCAGGACGAAGGCGGCGTACAGCGGATCGCGGCGGGCGTGCTCCAGGAACGTCAGCGTCTCGTCCAGCGTCCACGGACTCAGCTCCCGGCGCGGCACCTTCGGGGCCTCCACGAGTGAGGCGGCGTTCCGCGTCACCAGCTCCTCACGGCAGGCCGCGGTGAGGGCGGTCCTCAGGACGCGGTGTGCCTCCTTGGCTGTGGCCGGGGAGGCTCGACGCGACACGTCGGCGACGAACGTGCGCACGTGGCGGGGCCCCAGTGCCTCCAGGCTCTTGGAGCCGAGCAGCGGTACGAGGTAGAGGCGCACGTGCATCGCGTACTTGCTGTACGTCGTCCGCTTCCGGTTGGGCTTGATGAAGTGCTCCAACCAGTACGGCAGCCACTCGGCGAGCTTGGCCGACCGGGTGGGGACGGGCACGCCCTGGTCGACCTTGGCGAGCAGTTCCCGGCGCTTGGTGTCGCACTCGGCCCAGGTCTTGCCGTAGGCGAACTTGCGGGCGCGGGTGCCGTCCGGCTGGAGCACGTACACCGCGCACTGGTAGCGGCCGTCCTTGCGCTTGGTGATGGTGCCGGCGCCGTTCGGGTTGCGCTTGCGCTCGCCGGCCATCAGGCGGTCTCCTCGATCTGGCCGAGGATGAAGTCCCGGACGGCGTCGGCGGGAATGCGGCGAGCGCCATCGATTTTGATCGAGGCCAGGCGGCGCGAACGGATCAGGTCATACACCTTCGAGCGGCCGATCTTGAGCCGGGCCATGACTTCCGGCACGGTCAACAACTGGGCGGTTGCGGTCGTCATGCGGCGGCTCCTTCCAGGGCCAGTTGGTCGCGTAGGGCTTCGCGGGCGGTCTCGCGGTTGAGCTGGAGGTCGCGGGCGATGGTGGCGGCGAGGACTGATTCGCCGGGGGTGTGGCCGTGGCCGGCGTACTGCCAGTCGGCCAGGACCAGGACGGTGTCCGGCTCGGCGTCGTCCAGCCCGAGGACTTCGCGCTCCTGGGCGGCGCGGTAGTCGGCGCGTTCCTGGCGGAGGGCGCCGAGGGTGGTCGAGTAGCAGCGCGACTTGGAGCTGAAGTGACCGCGGAAGCCGAGCATGTGCGCCCAGGCCCAGAGGCGGCGGTCGGGGTAGAGCGGGTCGAGTTGCTTGCAGGCCGTGATGAGGCGGCGGGTGTGGTCGGGGACCTGGTGTCGGTCGAGTTCGGAGAGTTCGCCGATGCGGCGGTCGAGGGTGCCGGTGTTCTCGGCGGCTTTGGTGGCGTACTTGGCGACGTAGGAGGCGACGGCCTGTTCGGTGATGTCGGAGCCGTCTCCGAAGGCCTTCACTGGCCGGACGTCGAGCTGGGTGCCCCAGCGGAAGGTCCGGGCGGGTTGGTCCTCGGCGGCCGGGACGGAGACCGAGGTGTAGGAGTGCGTGGCGGCGGCACGGATCGCGTCGGTGAGGAGGCCGACTGTGGCCCAGGCCGGGGGAGGGGTGTCCGGCCCGTCGGGACCGTCGAGGCGGATGACGGCGTGGAAGTGCACGGCGCCGCGTTTCTGGAACTCGGCGACCTTGCCGTAAGAGAGCCGGGCGCACTCCTTCAGCTCCCGCTGGGTGATGCCCGCACGGGCGGCGATCTCGCGGCGGAGCCGGTTGGTGAAGCGCTGCCAGAGCTGTCCGGCGTGGTTGTTGAACAGGACGGCGCCCGCGTAGTCGTAGGTCGCCGGGTCGAGGGCGGTGCCAAGGGCGGGATCGTCGGCGCCGTGGCGGGTGCCGCAACGGCAGACGCCCCGGTCTGGACGGTTGTGGACCGGGCCGAAGGACGGGGCGGTGAGGGTGGCGAAGACGCGCGGGTGGTCGCGGACGGTGGCGGGGATGTCGCGGCGGTCGTCTCCGGCCAGGCCCGCACGGATCAGGTGATAGGTGTCGCCCGCGTAGGTCCAGGCGCAGGCGGGGCAGCGGGAGGCGCGGCGGTTTCCGCAGGCGAGGCGGAGGCGTCCGCCCGGCTCGGTCTCGGTGGAGTAGTGGTGCAGGGGCTCGCCGGTGGTCTTGTCCTTGTGCAGGACCCAGCCGGTCAGGTGGATGGGGTCGGCGCAGCCGCCGGTGCGGCGGATCTGGTCTTCCCAGCGGGGGTACTCGGGGGCCGAAGCCACCCTCAGCAGGTCGCCGAGGGTGGTCGGGTCGAGCAGGGCTTTCGGGGTCAACGGCGCCAACCTCGCTTCTGCGGGGTGTTGGCGTCTTCGCTCGCGGCGGCGTTGGAGGAGCGGCCGTGGCGCTCGGGCTTGGCGGCCCGGTCGGTGTCGTGCAACTGGTGGGCTTTGGCGGTCTTCTTCAGGCGGTCGTAGTCGCCGTCCAGTCCGTCGGACAGGATGCGGTCGACTCCGAGGCTCCAGCGGCGGGGCATCAGGCGTTCACCCCCTGCCGGTGGGCGGGGCGGGCGGTGCCGGTGCCGTGGCAGGCCGGGCAGTGGGCGGTGACGGTGCGCAGGTGGCCACGGTGGTCGCGGCCGCCGAGGGTGACGGCGACGGAGGCGAAGCCGTCGCAGGCCGGGCAGATCCTCGCCCGCGGCGGGGTGTGGTGGGCCATGATGGTGGTTCCTTTCGATTGCGGTTGGAAGGAACGGCCCCGGGTGGCGGCGTGCTTGGCGGCTTGTGCGCCACCCGGTGGCCTTTCAGCGAGTGGTGCGGGAGCCCCGGCGGGTGCGGCCCTTGGTCGCGTACATAGCCGCGTCGGCGGCGGCGAGCGCGTCCGTGAGGAGCGGCACGGCCAGCTCGGCGACGGGGCAGACGCCGACCGAAGCGGCCAGCGGGAGGAGCGTCCCGGCGTAGGGCAGCGGCCGGTTAAGTGCGCTGGTCAGCGCGTCGAGGTCGGCGGCGGCCAGGTCCCGGATCACGGCGACGAACTCGTCCCCGCCCAGACGGCCGGCGGTGCCGTTGCGTCCGCACCAGGCGCGCAGCCGGGCGGCGATCTCCACCAGGGCAGCGTCCCCGGCGGCGTGGCCGTGGGTGTCGTTGAGGGTCTTGAAGTGGTCGAGGTCGACCAGGAGGACGGCTCCACTCGGGTGCCGGCGGATGCAGTGTTCGGCGCGGGCGGTCCATCCGGCGCGGGTGAGGAGGCCGGTGAGCGGGTCGCGGCGGGCGGAGACGAGGCGGCGGGTGAGGATGCCGCCGTGCACGGCCCAGCCGAGTAACGGCACGATGCTCGCGGCTATCTGCAGGTCCATGTCTGTGTCCCTTGGCGATGGCGGTTGGCTTGGCGGAACCCGGTCCCAGGAGCGGCGGCGTGCTTGGCGGCTTGTGCGTCGCCCCTGGGGCCGTTCAGCGGCGGTGCTGCGAGGTGATGAGCGAGCGGATGACCACGGCGCAGACGGCGACGGACGCGCCGGTGACGGCGACGGCCAGGAGCATCGAGACCAGGACGGCGCCGACGACCAGGACCACGGCCGTACCGCCGCCGACGAGGGCGAGGACGGCGCCCGGGGTGAGCTGGACGGTGGGCCGGGAGGGGACCTGGACGGCCGGGACCGGGGCGGGCGCCGGGTGGTGCTGGACCACAGTGGTCGGCTCGATGACGGCGGGCGGGGAAACGAGTCCGGTCGGGGCGGGCATGGTCGGGACCTTCGGGCGGAGCATGGCGGTTCTCCCTTCGCTACTTGGTGAGGGCGGTGTCGATGGCGGGGGCGAGGACGCTGTCGGCGAGGAGGTAGCCGCCGAGGAGGAGGACGGCGACGAGCCACCAGGGCGGGCGGAGGAACTTGACGCCGAGGTAGCCGACGACGGCCAGGGCGAACCAGAGCGGGACCTGCATGACGGTGTCTCCTAGCGGACGCGGCAGCGGTGGGTGCGGGCGGCGAGCTGGGCGGCGGTCTGGCTGGAGTAGTCGGCGGACCAGCCGCAGCGGTCGGCGGTGCACACGGCGGCGTACTTGGTCCGGCCGTTGCGGTCGCGGTGGGTGCCGATCTGCACGGGGCCGATCCGCATCACGGAGTGGAAGTTGTCGCGGGCGGGCATGGCGGCTGGTTCTCCTTCCGGGTCAGGCGAGCTGGGCGGCGATGGCGTCGGCGAGGTGGGGCGGCACGCCGAGGCGAGCGCGCAGGGTGTCGGTGTCGATGGGGGCGCCGGTGCGGTCGCGGTAGTCGGCGGCGACCTTGCGGGCGTGGTCGATGAGAACGGCGGGAACCGCGGGCGCCGGGTCGGCGGGCGGAAGGGCCGCCGGTTCCTCCACCGGGGCCGGGGCGGACTCCGGGTCCGGGGCGGGTTCGGGGGCCGGTTTGCGGCCGTCCGCGATCTCGGGGTCCGGGGCCGGGGCGGGTGCCGGCGGTTCGGTCGTCGGTTGCTTGGCGGAGTGGGCGAGAAGGGTGCCGCCGAGGAAGGCCAGGGCGGGCCATCCGGCGATGCCGAGGCGGAGCAGGGCGGGCGGGTCGGTCAGGTCGAGGAATCCGGCGGTGGCGACGTTGGCGCCCAGCGAGGCGAACAGGGCGATGAGGAACCAGCACCAGGCCAGGCGGGAGGGGCCTTCGCTGCGGAGCCGTCGCCAGGCGGCGACCAGGAGCAGGTCGACGGAGACGGGGTAGGCCCAGGCCTTCCAGCCGTCCTGTCCGGCAGCGGCGGCCAGGTCGTGCAGGTGGGCGAAGGACAAGGCTCCGGCGATGACGGCCTGGACGAGGACGGCATCCACGCGCAGGGCGTGACGGGTGGCCATCAGGACTCCTCACCGGTCGGCGGCTGCGGGAGCGAGGCGGCCAGGGAAGGGCTGACGGCGTCCACGAAGTCGAGGTCGGCACCGGTGGTGTCGGCGTAGAGGGCGAGCTGGCCCAGGAGCAGGACGGTGCGGGCGAAGTCCTCGCAGTCGGGGCACATGACGGGGGTTCTCCCTTCAACAGGCATGGCAGGGATAGGGACCTGGCACGAAGGCGGTCGCGCCGACCGGGGAGTGGAGTGGTTACGCCGTGGCAGGAGCCGTCTTGGACAGCGGCACTGCAGTGGCAGCGGTGGCGGTCGACTCGGGCCGGAAGGGGGCCAGCTCGGGCAAGTCCGGAGTGCGGTCGGCATGCCGGTTGCAGGTGTTGACGGCCTGGCGGAGGGAGGTATGCGGGGCACGGATGCGGTGCCAGCCGCCGGTGGAGTCCCCGGCGATGGCAAGGCCGCGCAGTTCTGCGGGGATCTGAATGGCGGCGAGGACGGCGTCCGGGGAGATGTCACCGAAGGCCATGTTCGCGCTGGTCTCGTCGTTGACGCGGTGCGCGGTGCGGCCGGTGAGCTGGGCGCGAAGCATGGTGATGCCCTTGCCGAGTTCGGAGCCGAAGCGCTGCCCGCAGATCTCCAGGTAGATGCCGGCCGCGCGGCCGAGCTGTGCGAGGCGCGCCAGCGCGGTGATGATGCGGTCGCGCCGCTTCTCCTCCTCCTTGCTGGCGAACAGGGCCAGCTCGGCGACCTCATCGACCAGGACCACGACCGGCACCGGTCGCAGATGGTCGGGCAGGTCCCAGATGTCGGCGGCTATCTCGGCGTCCGGGACCGCGGCGGTGATGCGCTGCTCAGCCCGGATGAGTTGGTAGATCCCTTCCATGCGGGACACGAGCGCGTCAAGCAGCTCGGCGGCGGTGTCGGGGTTGTCGGCGAGGGCGGAGAACCGGCGGGCCAGCGGGAACAGCTCAACACCCTGTTTGCAGTCGATGCCGACCAGGGCTACGTCCATCGGAGCGAGCCCGGCAACCAAGTTGCGCAGGTAGACGGACTTACCCGACTCGGTGGCGCCGAGGGTGAGGGCGTGCGGGACGGCACGGTAGTCGCGGTAGTGCACCGAGCCGTCCTCGCGCAGGGCCACCGGGACCCGCATCGGCCGCCTGTCGACCTTGGCGGGCATCTGCACCCGCTTGAGGACGTCGTAGCCGGTCATCCGCACTTCCACGACACCCGAGCGCAGCTCACGCGAGGTGACGCCGTACATCGAGAAGGAGTGCCGGAGCCGGTCCGAGGCGGCGGCGACGTCGAAGGCGTCCTGGCCGGGGCGCAGGCCCAGCCGCAGGACCAGGCCGGTACGGGTTGGGCGGAATCGCATGATGCGTGGTGGGCGGGACTCGGGGACCGGCCGGTTGGTCATCCGGGCTAAGGCCAGTCGCCAGCGTGAGGGCGGGACGGTGAGCCCGCAGGCGTCCATGACGGAGGCGTAGCGGATCAGGACCCGCAGGCTTGCCAGGGTGACGCCGAAGGTCATCCAGTACCAGGCGGGGCGCCGCCACCGCAGGAGACCCGCAGCGGCGACGACCAGCACCAGAGCGACCGTGAACGCGGTCATGATCAGGCCGCCTTGGAGTTCGCGGCAGCGGCGACCAGGGACGTGACCGCGACGGCGCGGAAGGCGATGCCGTGCCGCTTCTGGCCGTTGAAGTCGTTCTCCCACGGCCGGGCGATCAGACCCGTGAGCGCGACCGGGGTGCCCATGGTCAGCTCACCGGAGATGCCCGGCTCGGGGACGGTGATGGACAGGATCTCCACCTCGTCGTTGGCCGCGAACATCACGTCGACGGTCATCAGCTTCGCGCCGGTCTCGACGTCGGTGGCGATCTCGCCGGTACGGCGGTCCTTCACCTTGGGCTGCGGGGGCTTGGCAACCATCACGGTCGCGGCGGAGGTGTCGACGGGGATCTGACGCATGAGCGCGCTCCTCAAGGGGTGAACTTGACGTACTTAGTACGTCGGCCTGTCACGAGAGTGCACCTGACACACTTAGTGCGTCAAGTGCTTCTCGACGGGTGTCGGTTGGATGTGCTGCACTTAGTGCTTCAAGCACTGAGAGGGGCTATGGCCGAGTTCACCGGGCGGGCGAAGTACCTGGAGATCGCCGACGACTTCAAGAGGCGCATCCGGCAGGGAGAGCTGGAACCCGGCACCAAGCTGCCGTCCGAGACCGAGTTGATGATCGAGCATGACGTCTCGCGGACCGTGGCCCGCCAGGCGATCTCACGGCTCCGTGAAGACGGCTACGCGATCTCCCATCAGGGGAAGGGCAGCTTCGTCACCCTTCCCGAGGAGCCCCGCCAGACGAAGCACAGCCCGGAGTTCGAGGAGATCGCCGGCTATCTGTCCGACGTACGGCGCGAGGTACGTCGGCTCGCGGAGCGGATGGATCAGCTTGAGCAACTGGTGCGTAAGCAGCCGCAAGACGGCTGACCAGCTCGTCGGCACGGCGTGCGATGACGTTCACCTCCTCGGCCAGCTCCTTCACTTCTCGGGTCAGCTCCACCACTTCGGCCGGCGTCAGCGGCATCGTGGCTCCTTCGTCGCGTGTTCGGCCTAGCGACCTCTCGGGGTAGCTACGACGCTAGGGGCGAGGCGGCGCACTACCCCGGAAAATTCCTCCGGGGTCCCATAGGGAGATGGGAAGACGCTCTAGCCATGCGAGGAATGACGACGAACCTGACGATCGGTGAACGAGTCGCTTGGTACCGCCGCAGGCGGGGGATCTCCCAAGAGGTCCTGGCCGGACTCGTGGGCCGCACGGTCGACTGGCTGAGCAAGGCGGAGAACAACCGGATCGAGCTGGACCGGCTCTCGGTCATCAAGTCGCTGGCCGACGCCCTGGACGTGACGCTCGGCGACCTGCTGGCCGAACCCACCCTCCTGGAATGGACGCCCGACAGCGGCACCCGCACGGTGCCGGCACTTCGCTCAGCCCTCATGAACTACCGCCAGCTGACACCCCTGCTGGGCATCGCCACCGAAGGCGAACCGACGTCGCTCGACGAGCTGAGCCGCAATGTCGCAGAGGTCTGGGACGCCTACCAGGAATCGCGCTACGGCTTCGCGACCCGGCGCCTGCCGCTGCTGCTGGCCGACGCACTGATCGCCACCCAGGCGTACCAGGGCCGGGAGCGAGAACGGGCACACGAGCTGACGGCCATGACGTACCAGGGCGCGGCCATGGTGCTCGCCAAGCTCGGTGAGACCGACCTGGCATGGATCGCAGCCGACCGCGGATTGGCAGCAGCGCAGCAGTCCGGCAACCCGGTCGTGACCGGTTCTCTCTTCCGGTCCGTCGCGCACTGCCTGCTGTCCAACGGCCGGTTCGACGCAGCCGTGCAGCTGGTCGGGGACGCGGGCGAGTACCTCCGGCCTGGTCTCCAGGAGCCGACGCCCGAGTTCCTGTCCATCTACGGAACCCTGTTCCTGGCGGGGTCCATGGCCTCAGCCCGTGCGGACGACCGGGCCACGACGCGGACTTTCCTGGACGAGGCGAAACGGGCAGCCGACCGACTCGGCACCGACGCCAACCACGTCTGGACCGCCTTCGGGCCGACGAACGTCGCCATTCACCGAGTAGCCACGGCGGCCGAGCTGGGCGACATGCAGGTCGCGGTCGACCTCGGCCCGCAGATCGACACGACAGGACTGCCGACGGAACGCCGTACACGGCACAACCTCGAAGTAGCCCGGGCCCTGAGCGCCCACAACCGAATGGACGACGCGCTCGCCAAGGTCCTCGAAGCAGAGAGCTGGGCGCCGGAGCAGGTGCGGAGCCACTACCTGGCACGGGAGCTGGTGCTCACCTGGGTGCGAGGGCAGCGCGGCCGGCCGAGCCGGAACCTGGCGGACCTGGCCGACAGGCTGCGTGTGGTCTGACCTGGGTACCCTCGGCTGCATGGCGCCGAATGCACACGAAGCGAAGATGGCGCACCCGCGCATGGCAGCGGGTGTGCTCTTCTTTGATGCCGCCGAACGGGTCCTCATGGTGGAGCCCTCCTACAAGGACTACTGGGAGATCCCCGGCGGGTACGTCGAAATCGGCGAGTCCCCGCTGCACGCCGCCATCCGTGAGGTCCAGGAGGAGCTGGGCATCACCCCGCCCATCGGACGCCTACTCGCGGTCGACTGGGCCCCCAACGAGGCCGAGGGCGACAAGGTGCTGTACCTGTTCGACGGCGGCCAACTCAGCCAGGACCGGTTGGCAAGCATCAAGCTCCAGCCGGACGAGCTTAAGAGCTTTGCCTTCGTTTCTGCGGACCAGCTGGCCGAGCGGACGATCCCACGACTGGCCCGACGCATCCGGGCGGCTGTCGAGGCCAGGGCCAGCTCTACTCCGGTGTACCTGGAACATGGCGAGCAGCCGAAGAGCCGGGCTGCATGATCGATTCCTCAATGCCAGGTCACTAGCGCGGTAAGACTTTCTCTACATCATCAAGGCCCGCGCACGGCGCGGGCGCGCGCCGCCTCTGCGGCGCGGCCTGCCTCCTGTCTCCGCCCCGGCTGGCCGCGCCCGGCGGCGCGCTACGTGCATGCGGGCAGATGCGAGGAAGTCACCCGCGGGTCAAGGACACGCCTCCGGCGGGGGCGCTCAGGCTCCGAGATGGCGGGGGCGCCGTTCGCGAGTGCCGGCCGTTTGTGGTGTGCGCGGGGGAGCTCCCATCCCGTCTGCCGTCGACCCAGGCAGAGCCGAGCAGACGCGGCCCCTGGCGTCCAGGTCGTTCGTACAGTGGCGCGCTCCACCTGGACGCCAGGAACCACGCCCG
>NZ_JBEXTB010000022.1:0-108933 GCF_040613915.1 Streptomyces sp. NPDC006193 | reverse complement strand
GCACCTCCACCACACCGCCGAGGGTGTCGCCGTCCCGGTGGGCCCGGTCGATCTCCGCGACCATCGCCTTCGACGCGTCCGCGTCCAGGCAGCGCCCCCGAGAGAAGCGACGGGCTGGGCGTGGGCCGGCCGGCCGTCAGCTGCGTGCGTGGGGTGCTGACTGATCCGGCTGTCCACTGGGGAGTGCGAGCATTCGGCGTTGCCGGACCTCGGCGGGCTGTCAAAGCCCTTGCGTCCCCCGTGGGCTGCCGAGCGCGTGGGCCCAGCCAGCAGTTCGGGAGCGTCCAGCGCCGGTAACCACCCGTCGGCCCGCGCCGTCGCCCCGCGGCCGGGGACCGACGCCCAAACCCGCAGGCCGGCCCGGCGGACCGCCTCCACACCGGTCTGCTCGGCGCTCGCCCGGAAGGCCGCACCGCCGCCGCGCATACGAGGCCGCGGCTGACGCGCACGCCGCCGACCGCCCGCTCGTAACGGCCGGCAGCGGGTGCGGCGCGTGCTCGTCCGGCGCCTCGAGCCGGGCCGCGGCCGGAGCGGTGCGGAAGAAGGGACCGGGAGGAACCGGTGGCGCGCGGTTCCGCCGAACCGGCCGGCTCCCGCGCCTGTGCGGCTTCCGGGTGCTGCCGGGCGGCCGTCACCATGCGGCCGGGCGCCGGCAGGACACTGCGGCCGCCGCGGAGTGACGAACTCTGCACTGACCAGGGAATCGTCGCGTGGGCAGAAGAGTGATGGACGGCCAGGCCGATGCCCTGGGCGAAGACAACCGTGACGGAAGGATCGAGACGGAACGGGAAGGACGACAGCAGCCGGAACCGTCACCGCACGGGCGACCGCCGGTGCGGCCCGCCGTGCGACGCAAGCGCCGAACCGCGCCGACCTGGACGCCGGCGTGCCGCCCGGGCAGGCCGCGCGTGCCCGGCCCCGACCGCAGACAGGAGACCACCAGTGACCGCCATACCCCAGGGCCGCGACTGGACCCGTATGCAGCGCGCCGACTTCGACGACTCCGCCCCGCTCGATCTGGTCGATGCGGCCGTGTGCCGGCCGGTACCCGCTGTGCCCGACGAGTGCGGGACGCAGGCGCTGTTCGGGAAGGAGCCGGAGCCCGCGCGCCCCCGCCGCGCCCGTACGCCGGCCCCGGCGCCCACCGAGGACACCGACACTCTGTTCTAGGCCGGTATGTGCGCCGGCGCGGGGCTCTGGGTGTCCGGGCCGGTGCCCGGGCGGCCACGGCCGAGCACGGCATCCCGAGAGACCAGATGTTCGGCGAGAGGATCAGCACCGGGTGCGGGTGATCAAGGCCCGCAGCCGAACGCGCTCTGAACGGTCACGGGCTCGGTGGCGGCGCCACTGGCTCGGGGTGGGACCGTAGGCGGCGCGGAAGCGCCGGGTGAAGTGGCTGGGGCTGGTGAAGCCGCACCGGGCCGCCAGGGCGGAGACGGGCAGTGTCGCGTGACGGGGTGAGGCCAGGAGCTGGCACGCCGCTTCCAGCCGCTCGGCGATGAGCCACTGTTCGAGCCGGATGCCCGCGCGTGCCAGCACGACGTAGAGCTGCCGTTCGGAGATGGCGCGTACCGCGGCGATGCGTTCCGGCCCGAGATCGGGATCGGTGAGGTGGCGGCGTGTGTACGTCATGATCCGGGTCGCCAGGGAGTTGTCCATGGCCTCTCGGACCCGTTGGTCCCGTTCGTCGTGTGCAGCCGAGGTCAGCAGGGCGCGTACGAGGTCGGTGGTGGCGTTGGCGAGGGCGCCGGCTCCGGGGTCCGCTTCGAGACGGCCCGGATCCCGGAACAGCGACCGCAAGTGCCCCAGCGGCAGGTCGTGCGTTCAGGAGCTGCGGCAGCGTCGTTGCCGGTGCTCAGTGGCGGTATGCGGCTGTGGCGATGTTGATGAATGATCGGATCAACGGGTTGGTGTCCCCTTCGTTACACACCGCCACCACTCGGCTCGGTGCCATGTCGATCAGCGGCACCACGGTGAACTCGGCGGGCAGGTCGTGTCCGAGCGGGGCCAGGCCGACCGTACCGTTCCACAGCACGGCCTGCAGGCATTCCTGGACGGTACGCACCACTGGTCCCTCGCGCGGGCTGCCACCGTTCCAGTACGACTGCCAGATGGGGTCGGTGCCCTGCGGGAACTGGAACCAGCGGCGGTTGCGCAGCTCGGCCAGCCGCAGAGCATCGCGGCGGGCCAGTGGATCGTCGGCGCGCAGGACCACGCCGACCGGATCGGCCCGCAGCGCACGCACCGCCAGGCCGGTCTCGTCGAACGGCGCCCGGGTGAGGGCGACGTCGACCAGTCCAGCGCGCAGTCCGCACGTCGGGTCGGTCAGATCGGTGTCGCGGATGCGGACGTCGACTCCGGGGTGGTTCCGGCGGTAGGCAGCGGCCAGCCTGGCCGCTCCCGGGTCGGTACTGTCACCCAGGATGCCGACGGTGATGGTCGCGGCTCCGGCTGCTGCGCTCACGCGTACCCGGACGCGGTCGGCGTGGTCGAGTAGGGCTCGCGCCTCATCGAGCAGCACCGTGCCCACCGGAGTGAGCGTGACACCGGTGGTCGAGCGGGCGAAGAGAAGAGCCCCGACCTCGGCTTCCAACCGCTTGATCGCCCGGCTCAGCGGCGGCTGACTCATGTGCAGTCGGGTGGCGGCCCGGCCGAAGTGGAGTTCCTCGGCGACCGCCACGAAGTAGCGCAGGGTTCGTAGCTCCACGCTGCAACGATACCCATGAGGTATCGGCTCCGCTGAATGGGTCTTGGACGCCGACGCGCTCCCGGCGGTGGACTGGTGAACATGACCGAAGAGACGAAGACAAGCGAGCCGCAGGCCGACCCCGCCGTATCAGTGGTGGGTCCCCGCGACGGCGAGACGATCGTTCTGGGCACCACGCGCATGCGCGTTCTGGAGGACGGCAGCCACACCGGGCACCGCCTCGCGATCGCCGAGTCCGTCCTCGCCCCGCACACGCAGGGTCCGCCGCAGCACCGCCATGGCCAACACGACGAGGGCTTCTACATCCTCTCCGGCAACGTCCGGTTCACCGTCGGGGACGAGGACTACGACGCCACCGCGGGGACCCTCGTCATGGTTCCGCCCGGCACCCCGCACACCTTCGCCAACCTGACCGACCAACCCGCCATCATGCTCAGCACATTCACACCCGACCTGTACCTGCAGTACTTCCGAGACCTCCAGGAGGTGCTCGCCGACGGCCGACCGCTGACGCCACAGGCCAACATCGACACGATGAGCCGCTACGCGACACAGCCCGCCACCGACCTCGCCTGAAGCCGACAGGACGGAACGGCCCGGCCGCCCTCCTTTCGACCCCGAGGCCATGGCGCTCCCGCCTTTCGCGTCCGAACCCCTCGGACGACGGACCGGCCTTCTCCGGGGGCTTCCCCGGCACTCGACGCAATCGACAGGCCCTCGCAAACCGGGGCCCCGTGAACGGGAACCATGAACATCGCCTACTGGATCGTCGCGGGACTGCTCGCGCTCTTCTACTTCTACGCAGGCATGCTGAAGGTGATCCGCAGCCGCGACCAACTCCGACCGATGATGGCTTGGGTCGACCGCATGCCCTTGCCCGCCCTCAGGGCGCTCGGGGCGGTCGAAATACTCGGCGCGACCGGTCTGATACTGCCACCGCTGACCGGCACCGCTCCTTGGCTGGCGTCGGCCGCAGCCATCGGCTTCGTACTCCTACAGACCGGTGCGATCGCCGTTCACCTGACCGGCGAAGACCGTCGAATCACACTCAATGTCGCACTCACCGCCATCGCGGCTGTGACCGTCTGGTTGGCCGCCCGGCCGTGATCGTGGCTCAGTCCTCGACCGGCGGAGGCGACTGCTCGGCCAGCCACCCCACGGCCGCCGCCGCTGCGACATCGCCCCCGGCGATGCCGCACACGCCCGGCTGCGCCTGCGCGGGGTTGCCGGTCCGGGCGATCCCGCTGTCACACCGCCGGGCCCGCGTCTCCCGGCGGTCAGGACAACAGGCAGTGGAGGGTCGCTCGGGTGGACGCCTAGCGAGTGCACCGATCCGGAGCAGGAGGTCGGATGAAAGCGGAGCGTCCCCGCAACCTCATGGAGAGTCATGCGTACGATTCGTCTCGCCACCGCCGCGACCATGCTGGCCGCGGCCCTGCTGTCCACCGCGGTCGGTACCGCAGCCGCTCAACCCTCCGACGCCCTTGCGTTCGACACGCCCGGACTGATCCAGGACGTCGCTGAAAGCGTCACCGTCGAGGACGTTCAAGTCGGCCTCGTGAACGTGCAGGACATCGCCAGCAACGCGGTCCCCGTCAACGCCCTCGGCCGGTTCCCCGTCAGTGCCGAGGGGAATTGAGCCTGAACAGCAGGCTCATCCGCCGGCAACGTGAACGACTGGCGTCCGGCCGGTGAGCCACCGGACCGTCCGCCGTCTCGGTCGCGCGGGTTCACGCAGCCGCAGCGGCTTCCGTTCGGGGAACGGTCACCGGTGCAGTTCCCCGAACGGGGCGAGGATGTCCGCGCGGCGCGCGTCGGCGTCTCGCGGTCGTGCCGGCCGGTCCGGGTCCGCGTCGGGCGTCGGCGCTGGGGTCAGGGCTTCTTGGGCGTCGACCGCGGGCGGGCGCTGTGAGGGGAGGCGGAGTTCGGGTCGGGCATCTGGTTCAGTCTCCGGAGGGGGAACAGGGCGGGCCGCGGCGGTCACGGATGAGGCAGGCCGCCGCACAGGCCGGCAGCGCGAGGGCACCCGCTGCGGCGAAGTCCGTGCGGTGCCCGTCCAGGGTCGGCGCCGACACGGCCGCGCCCGCCGGGTCACGGCAGCTCGTGCACTTGTGCCGGGCGGCCCCGGCCGGACCGGATGGCCCTGCCTTCTGCACACCAGCACAGCGGCTGGGCTCGGGCGTTTCAGCGCCCGCAGGGTCACAGAAGGGGCCCACGACGTGATCACCCGCTTCCCGGTCGCCATGAGCAGGCTCTCCAGCACGAGGCCGCGCCGGCCTTGCGTGAGGTGGTGGGCCTCGTCGGCGAGGATGAGGCCGACGCCGATGTCAGTGCGGCTGTCATCGCGGGCAGTGTGCGTGGACGATGTCGAGCGGGTCGCCTGCCTGCGGACCCGCCCCGTCAGCCGGCTGGTGCTGCTGTCCGCCGCCGGCGGCGACCGGGCTGCCTGGCTCCGTGGCTGGATCCGACGCGGTCGGCAAGAGATGTTCAGCGCGTCACTTGATCGGCACTGTTTCGGCACCTGCCCCGCCGTACGATCGACCGCCCGTCAAGTGACCGTCGAAAGGCAAGAGCCCCCGGCATGGCGTACACAGCTCAAGAGCAGCAAACCGCGTCCCTGGCAGATCTGTCGTTCGAGGCTTTCGGTGTGATGACGGCTCGGCGCGGGACCGAGCAGGTGCCTCTCGGTCCCCCACGCCACCGGGCCGTGCTGGGACTGCTGCTGATCCGGCTGGGCCAGGTGGTGCCCGCCGATCAGCTCGTCGACGAACTGTGGCGCGACAGCCTCCCCAGACGCCCGCAGGCCACCTTGCAGACGTACCTGTCCCACCTGCGGCGGGTGCTGACGGGGCGGCACGGGCCGATCGCCCCGCTGCGGTACCAGGCCCCCGGGTACGTCCTGACGGTGGAGCCGGGCACGTTCGACCTGTCCCGGTTCGAGAGCCTCGTCTCCCAGGGGCAGCGCCATGTGGCCGACAGCCGGCTCCCGGACGCCCGCGACGCGTTCCACAAGGCGCTGCGGTTATGGCGGGCAGACCCCTTCCTGGACCTCGCCGCCTACACCCCGCTCGCGGAGGAGGCCGCCCGGCTGAACCTCCTGCGGACCACCGCCGTCGCGGCCCACGCCGACACGCTCCTCGCGCTCGGCGAGGCCGGTGACGCCGTCGCGCTGCTGCGCCGCGAGGTGTCCCTCCAGCCCACCGACGAACGCCTGGTCGGCAGCCTCATGACGGGCCTGTACCGCCTGGGCCGGCAGGCCGAGGCGCTCCAGCTGTACGACCGGACGCGCGCCTACCTCTCCGAGGAACTCGGGGTCGCCCCGGCCCGCGAGCTCCAGCGCGTCCACCTCGCCCTGCTGCGTCACGAACTCGACGACCAGACGCCCGCCCCGGCCGCCGTCGAGGTACGCGTCCGGCCCGGCACCGTGGCCGAGCGGGAGGCGGAGGGGCCCGCGCCGGCGGACGGTCCGGCGCCCGTCCTCGAGGCCGGGCAGCGGGGTACGGCACCGGCGGCCTGGTCCGCCTTCCCCTGCCGCGGCGACGCCCTCGACGCTCTGCGGTCGTCCATCACCGGCGCCCTGCGCGGCAGCGGGCACACCACCGCCGTCGTCGGCGAGGCGGGCGTCGGCAAGACCGAACTGGTGGCACGTGCCACGGATCAGGCGCAGCCGCAGCACCCGCAGGCGGAGGTGATCCGCGTCAACTGCCGCGGCAGCGTGGGGATGCCCGTCGGCTGGGTGTGGCAGCAGGTGCTGCGCCGGCTCGACATCCTGTCCGGGGCGTCCTTCGACGACCCGTGCAAGCAGCGCGCCGAACGGCATCCGGTGACAACGCTGTCAGAACCCCCCGCGGACCAGATGGACTTCCTCGCCCAGGACGCGCTCTGCGAGGCGATCCTGCAGTGCGCCGACGACAGCCCCCTCCTGCTCGTCCTCGAGGACGTGCACCGGGCGGACCGGCTGACGCTCGACGTGCTAGGACTGTTCTGCAGCCGCACGCAGGGGCGGCCCGTCAGCGTGGTGATCACGGTCCGCGAACCCGGTCTCGGTGCCGGGCCGGACGCCGACGGCCCGCTCGTCGACCTCCTGGCCGATTCCCGCACCAAGGTCGTGCACCTGGACAACCTCACCGAGGACTACGTCCGGTCCGCGGTCACGGCCCAGGCCGGGCCCGGCGTCGAAGCGTCCGTCGTACGGGCGCTGTACGAGCGCAGCGCCGGCAACCCCTATCTCCTCGACCAGTTGCTCGCCGACGCCGGCGGGGCGCGGCGCCTGCACGATCCCCGTGCGGCCGACGTCGTCCGCGCCGGGATCCCGACGGGCGTCCGCAGCATGCTGCGCCAGCGGTTCGCCGGGTTACCCCCGCGCGTCCTGCACCTGCTCCAGTGCTGCGCCGTGCTCGATGGCGAGGCGACGCTTGCCTCGCTGACCGCCATGCTGGACGACGACGGCGCCGGCTGCGACGTGCTGGAAGAGCTGCTGGGGACCGGGCTCATGCGCAGCGACCCCGACGACCCGCACCGACTCGTCTTCCGCTACGGCCTCATCCGCGACGTCCTCCTGGCGGAGCTGCGCCGGCAGGAGCGGGCGGCGCTGCACGCGCGCGCCGTCGGCGTGCTCGGCGCCCGCCACGGCGACTCCCCCGAGGCGAGCGAGCAGATCGCCGAGCACGCCTGGCAGGCCGTGCTGGCCCTGCCGGCGGAGGACGTGCTGCCGCACCTCAGGCGCGCCGGCGAACAGGCCATCGGCGACGGCGACTACCGGCGCGCGCAGACCTGGTTCGAGCACGCGCAGACCTTGCTCTGCGCCTCGCCCCGGGACGGTGGCGCGGCATCGGAGCAGACGCTGGACCTGCGCAGCAAGCTCCTCTACACGGCGAGCATAACCCGCGGCTACAGCGACCGGCAGGTGGAGTCCGAGGCCGGGCGCATCCGGAAGCTGTACGCCGGCACGGCGGGCCGGATCATCGAGCAGGGCTCCTTGTTGCTGCGGCAGTTCGTGGCCGAACTGGTCACCGGCCGGCACGCCGAGTGCGCCCGGCACGCGGAGCAGCTGCGCGCCCTCGCCGAGCGGTCCGACGCCCCGGAGGTCCGGTTCTACGAGCGGATCGCCCGCGGTCTGCTCCAGTTGCCCAGCGAGACCGCCGACGCGCTCACCGCCATGACCGAGGCGGAGCGGATCGCCGAGAAGCTGACCCCGGGACAGCGGGAGCGCATGACCCGCCGCTCCCAGCACGACCCGCGGTTCATGGCCGCCAACCATCGCGTCCTCACCCTGTGGCTGCTCGGCGCCACCGACGAGGCGCGGGCGCTGTGCGAGGAGCTGCTCGTGGCCACCGGCCTGGACGGCACGCCGGTCGACCAGGCGAGCGCGTACTACTTCCACTCCCTGACAGCGGCCCTGGGCGAGGACCCCCACGGGGCGGCGGCCTCCAGCGGCCGGGGCCTGGACATCGCCCGCGCCCACGGGCTGAGCCACTGGACCCCGATGCTCCAGGTGTGCCGGAGCTGGGCACTCCAGCTGAGCGGCGAGGCCACCGCGCTCGACAGCCTCGAGTCGGCCATCGCCGAGCTGCGTGAGCGGCGGCTGCTCATCCGGCTGCCGCTCCACCTGGGCCTGCTGGCCCACGCCCAGCACAGCAGCGGGGCGGCCGAGGACGCCAGGCGGACGCTGCGGTCGTCGGTCGCGGAGGCCGAGTCCCGCGGGGAGTTCGCCTATGTGAGCCGCGCTCTGCCGTTCACCCGGCTCTCTCCCTTGAAGTCCGCTTCGTAGCGGCCGGGTCGCCGGCTGCTTCGCCCGCCTCTCAGCCGGGCGCGGGCCTGGCCGGCGTCGGGGTGGCCGAGTCCGTCGAGGATCCGCACCGCCTCCCGCCACAGGGGCAGGGCGGCGGCGCGGTCTCCGCGGGCCTCGTGGGCGTCTCCCATGTGCAGGAGGGTGTCGGCCTCCAGGTAGCGGTCGTTCATGTGCTGGTAGAGATCCAGGGCGCGCTCGTAGCAGCGGAGGGCTTCCTCGTGGTGGCCCAGGTGGTGGTGGGCGTAGCCGAGGCTGTCCCAGGCCGCGGCCTGGCCGTTGGTGTCGCCGCTCCCCTGGTGCAGGGCCACCGCCTGGGCGCACGCGGCCACGGCCTGCTGGTGGGCGCCGTTCAGGATGTGGGTCCATCCCGTCTCGTTGAGGACGAGCGCCTGTCCGGTGAGGTTGCCGGCCGCCCGGTACAGGTCGAGGGCCTGCGCGTAGTGGCGCAGGGCCGCGTCGTGGTCCTCGCGGGTGTTGGCCAGGAAGGCCAGCGACCGGTGGGTGCGGGCCTGGCCGCCCTGATCGCCGAGTGCGGTGAACAGGGACATCGCTTCCTGGAGTTCGGTGTGGGCCCGGTCGTCCTGGGTGAGGCGCCCGTACGCGAAGCCCAGGGCCCGGCGGGCGCTCGCCTCGCGGCGCCGGTCCTGGAGCGCGAGGGCGGCGTCCACGGCGATGGACTGGATGTCGATCTGGTCCTGCCAGCGGCCCCTGCGGTCCAGGTGCAGCTCCAGGGTCTGGGCCAGCAGCCAGGCGCGGTCCGGGTGGCCCGTGCTCCCGGCTCGCTCCACGGCGGCCAGCAGCACGGGCAGTTCCCGATCCAGCCAGGCCGCGGCCGAGGCGGGGTCGGTGAGGGGCTCCAGTTGGACGCCCGGTTCGGCGGGGGCGTCGGGGGCGGCGTCGATGCGGTCGGGCGTCAGCGCGGTCGTGGCGGCGTGGGCGCCGTGGACGTAGTGGTCGAGCATCCGCCGTGCGGCGGCGGCGCGCGTGTCGGCGTCGTCGTGGTCCTGGAGCTGCTCGGACGCGTAGATCTTGAGCATGTCGTGGAAGACGAAACGGTTCGGCAGCGGCCTGATCATCAGGTGGGCGTCGGCGAGCTTGGCCAGCAGCGTCGTGGTCCGGCGCGGCGGCAGCGCGGCCAGGCTCGCCGCGGCCGCGGCGGACAGGTCGGGGCCGGGGTGCAGGGACAGCAGCCGCAGGAGCCTGGCCGTCTCGGGGCCGAGGCCGTCGAGGGACCAGGAGAAGACGGTGCGCAGGTCGGTGTAGGGGTCGTCGTCGGCGAAGGCGTCGAGGCTGTCGTGGTCGGCCCGGAGTTCGGCGGCGATGGCGGCGAGGGAGAAGCCGGGCAGTGTGGCCGCGCGGGCCGCGATGACCGCGAGGGCGAGGGGCAGGCGGTGGCAGAACTTCACGATCGCGTCGACGGCCTCGGGTTCGGCGGCGGTGCGGGCCTGGCCCAGGTGGCGCGCGAGGACCTCGCGGGACTCCGCCTCGCTGAGCGGGCCGAGGATCAGGGGGGCCGCTCCGTGGGTGGCGACGAGGCCGCGCAGCTGGGTGCGGCTGGTGATGACGACGAGGCAGGTGCGGCTGCCCGGCAGCAGGGGGCGTACGTGCTGCGAGTCGCGCGCGTTGTCGAGGACGATCAGGACCCGGCGGTCCGCGAGGATGCTCCGGTAGAGGGCCATCTGGGAGTCGAGATCGGCGGGCAGGTGGCGGGCGGAGACGCCGAGGGCGATGAGGAACGAGCGCAGGGCCTCGGCGGCGGTGACGCAGGGTCCGCCGGCGTCGAAGCCGCGGAGGTTGACGTAGAGCTGGCCGTCGGGGAAGCGGGGCGCGAGGCGGTGGGCGAGGTGCACGGCGAGGGCCGTCTTGCCCACGCCGGCCATTCCCTCGATGGTGTTGATCACCGCCGAGCTGGTCCCGGAGGTTTCGCCGGGCTTGTCGAGGGCGCCGGCGATCCGGGCCAGTTCCTCCCGTCGGCCGACGAAGGTGCGCAGGTCCAGCGGGAGTTGGGTGGGACGGACCGTGGCCGGGGCGTCCGTCCGCGCGGGGTTCCGCGCCGGCGGGGCTTCTTGGCGCTCGTCCTCCGGTGCCGCGGCCTGTTCCGAGCCGCGCAGCAGGCTCGCGTGGGCGAGGCGGAGTTCGCGGCCCGGCTCGATGCCGAGCTCGTTCTTCAGCCGCAGGCTCATCTCCTGGAAGAGGCCCAGCGCCTGCGCCTGACGCCCCGTCCGGGCGAGGGCCTGGATCAGCCGGGCGTGCACCGCCTCGTCCAGCGGGTACTGCGCGCTCGCCCGGTGCAGCAGCGGCAGGACCGGGGCGGGCGTGCCCAGCGCCAGCATCAGGTCGGCGCCCTCGCGCAGGGCCGCCAGGTGTTCGCTGTCGACGGCGGAGAACAGGGGGTGCGCCCGGATGTCCGGGGGGACTCCCTGCGCTGCTTCTCCGCGCCACAGGGAGAGGGCCTGGGTGTAGAGCTCGGCGGCGGCGCTCACCTCGCCGCCGTCGGCGGCGTCGCGGGCGCGGGCGACGAGGTCACGGAAGCGCAGCAGGTCGAGGGTGGTGGCGTCGGCGTCGATGCCGTACCCCCCGGCGCGGCGCACCAGCAGGGCGCCCGGGGCGCGGGGCGGGAGGCCGGGCTCCAGCAGTTTCCGCAAGGAGCCGATGTGGCGGTGGACGACGTTCACGGCGCTGTTCGGCGGGTCGCCGTGCCACAGGACGTCGACGATCTGGCTCAGGCCGACGGTCTGTCCGGCGTGCAGCAGGAGCAGCGCCAGCAAGGCGCGCTGCTTCGGTGGTCCGAGGGGTAACTCGGCGCCTGCCCGCCACACTTCGACCGACCCCAAGACCGCGAACCGCACGTGGTGATCCTGGTCTTCTCTCATCTTCACTGGTCCCGGTAGGAGGATCCTGAACGCTCCCACCCTAGTTCGCGATCTTCCTCGCTCGTGCGGCACGTCAACGCAGGCGGTCGTAGCGCCGTTCGTTGTAACTGAGCATGTCGATGAGGCCCCGGGCGGTGAGCCGCTGCCGGTTCCCGGCCAGATCGCGCGCCCGGGGAATCGGCACCCCTGCGGGGTCGGCCCAGGTGAGCCGGCCACGGTCGTCGATGCGGGCCCGGCAGCGATTGGCGTTGTCCTGGTGCAGGCAGAACGGGATGTCGAGGTGTCCGAGGGCGAACGCGCGGACGAGCGCCTTCCCGACGTCGCTGCCGAGGGTCAGCGTGTGCGTGATGATCGCCTGGGCCTCCTCGTAGATCCCGGAGTCCGGAATTCCGGCCGGTTCGGCCACCGCCTCCCGCTCGGCCGCCCTCGCGGCGCGTTCCAGGGCGTCGACGTTCTCCGCGATCGACGGGATTCTGCTGGCCTCCACCGCGGTCTTGACGATCAGCCGCTCGGTCCCGGATGCGGCGGCGAGCCTCGCACTCGCCTCGAGGAGCCCGTACGCCCCCTGCCGGGTGCGGGGATACACACCCATGTAGGTGTACAGGACGGCGTGCCAGTCGGTGTCTCCGAGCCATTCCTTCGCCAGGGCGCGCAGGGCGTGGATCGCCTCGATGTCCTGCTGCTGATTCGTCTGCTGGGCGTAGCTGACGGAAATGTCCCGCAGTCCGTGTTCGCGGAAGAACAAGCCTTCCAGAATGCTCAGGGAGATCAGCAGGCTCGGCGGGCACAACTGTCCCAGCATGCAGCCGCCGAAACTCTCCAGATGCACCGGTTCGCTGATTCCCGCGAGCATGTCGCAGCATTCCGCCCAGGCGTCGACGGCCTGCGCCAGAGGGACGCGGCTGTAAGGCAGACAGTAGGAGACAGGGCCGCCTTCGGTGGCGTCGATGCCGGCCGCCACCAGTTCCTCGAACAAGGCACCGGGCAACGCCGAGCCGTGCCTCACCTGCACCGGGAAGCCGTCGCCCGCGATGTCGGCGAGCAGCTCGCGGGTCACCGCCGCGCCGTGGGCCACCAGCGGGAAGCCGTTGAGGTCCGCGCCCTTCTCCAGAGCGAGAAGGGCCGAGGCGTGATCGTTCACCCGCGTGTAGCTGTCGACGGTGATGGTGCCCACCGTCGCCGCGTCGACGTTCCTGACCGCGTCGAGTCCCGCGCGCATCTGCTCGACCGTGCCGAACCCCATGCGCGGCTGGACGACCAGTCTCCCTTCGCTCGACGCCCGCCGGACGAACCGGGTGAAGCGTCCGGGTCCGGCAGGAGGTGCCATCAGGTGCTCCGGATTTCCGTAGAGGCGAGGCGTTGCGGCGCGGGCGTGCCCAGTCCGAGGCAGTCGAGGAACCGGCCGAGATCGGCGTCCGCCTCGAACACCGCGTCGAAGCCGTTCGCGACCAGGTCCGCCCGGGATCCCGCGTGCCGGGAACCGTGGACGCCGAGCTTTCCGCCGATGACGACTTTCATGGAGGCGAGCGCCGCATGCCCGCGGATCTTTCTGATCAGCCGCAGGCCGTCGATATGGCCGTGTCCGTTGACCGTGCTGATGACCAAGGCGTCCGGCCGGATTCTGAGGCATTCGGACATGACCAGTTCGTCCGGAGTGCACGCGCCGAGGTTGATCACCTGCCCGCCGTTCTCCTCGAGCAGCAAATGGAGGAAAACGAGATTCCACATGTGGGAATCCGACGACACACTGGTCACGACGAACGTCCTGCCGTTCTCACGGGGAGCGGCACTCACGGGCGGTTCGTCTCGGCCGCTGCCAGGAACGCGTCGTTGTCCGCCGCGGTCCCTGTCGTCACGCGCACGCCGTCACCCGGGTAGGGCCGTACGTCGACTCCCGCCGACGCGCACGCGGCGGCGAACTCCTCGGCGCGGGCGCCGAGCGGCAGCCAGAGGAAGTTCGCCTCCGAGGGCGGCACGTCGAATCCCAGAGCGAGCAGCGCGGCGCGGACGCGGTCCCGTTCGGCGGCCGTCTCCCGGACGCGGCAGAGGAGCTCCTTCTCCGCCGCCAGTGACGCGACGGCGGCGGCCTGGGCGATGTCGCTGACGCTCAACGGCATGACCATGCGGTGGACGCGGGAGATCAGGCCGGGTTCCGCGAGCAGGTAGCCGACGCGCAGGCCGGCGAGGCCGTACGCCTTGGAGAAGGTGCGGGCGACGATCAGGTTCGGCCGCGAGGTGTGGAGGCGGGCGCCGAGGCCGGGGTCGCGCGCGTATTCGCAGTACGCCTCGTCGAGCACGACCAGGCAGGTGCGCGGCACGGCGTCGAGGAACCGCAGGAGCTCGGCCTCGCCCGAGGCGGTGCCGGTGGGGTTGTTGGGGTTGCAGAGCAGCACCAGGCGGGTGTGCTCGTCGACCGCCGCGGCCAGGGCGTCGAGGTCGTGCCCGTCCTCGGCCAGCGGGACCCGTACCGTGCGGAATCCGGCGAGGTCCGCGAGCACCTCGTAGCCGTCGAAGGACGGCCACGAGTAGGCGACGGCTGCTCCCGGTCCGGCGGTCACCGTGAGCAGCGCCTGGAGGAGCGTGATCGATCCGGCGCCCACCGCGACGCGGTCCGGGGAGATGCCGTAGTGCCGGGCGAGTGCGGCGCGCAGCGCTCCGCAGAACGGGTCCGGGTACCGGTTGGCCTCGGCGGCGGCGCGGGTGATCGCGTCCAGCACGGGCGCGGGGGGCTGGAACGGGGTTTCGTTGCGGGCGAGCGGGTGGGCGGGGGCGGGGCGGTCGGGGCGGACGCCGTCCCCGCCGCCGAGCAGCCGGGCGAGCCCGGCGTCCTCGCGGCCCTCGGCTCGGTCCGCCGCCTGGGACAAGGGTGCTCCCGGGGAGCCCGGCAGGCCGGCGGTGCGCTTCTCCAGGAACGCGGCGATGTCCGCCAGCGTCCTGAGGCCGAACAGGTCCTCGTCGGCGATGGTGACGCCGAGGCGCTGGCTGAGCGCCAGGGAGAGTTCGAAGGTGGCGAGGGAGTCCAGGCCCGCGTCCTCGCGGCTCGCGTCCGGGGACACCTGGCCGGCCTCCACCTCCAGCTCCTCGATCATGATCGTCTTCAGCAGTTCGTACACGGGTCCTCCGGTCCGATCGCCGGGCCGCTACGCGTCGGCCGGCTTCCTTCGGGGCGTCTTCCAGCGGTCGGGCACCGCGTTGGTCCGGTCCTCCCAGACGACGTTGTCGTCCCACCACTCCTCGATCCGCCGCAGCTCCGCCCAGGTGTCCGGCTCAGTGAGCCGGAAGACCATCTCGGCGACGGGCCGGCCCAGTCCGGCGGAGCGGCCGTAGCGGCGTCCGACGTCGCCGCAGGGCCGGTAGCTCACCGTCCCCGGCAGCGGGCACGTGTCGGGCAGCGCGCGCAGGACTCCCCTGGCCGGCGGGAACCAGACGAAGCCGAGCCGTTCGCCGGTCGGCCGGATCTCGACCTGGTCACCGCGCCCGGCCTGGCCGAGCAGGCTCGCGCCGTGGAAGTTGATGCCCAGCACGGCCTCGTGGACGTCGCTGACGAGGGCCGCGCCCGCCCGGCAGGCGATCTCGCAGACGACCACGCGGTCGTCGGCGGTGTGGAACAGTTCGAGGTGGAAGGCGCACAGGCCGGGCACGGCGGGAAGCGCGGCCACGACCTGCCGCGCGGTACCGCGCAGCCGCTCGGACAGGGGGTGGTCGTCGGGCATCATCCCCGTCATGGTCGGGGCGTCGTAGGCGACCGAGAACCAGTCGGAGTACAGATTGCGGGAGGGCACCGCGAGCACCACCTCGCCGTCCTTCATGAGGCCGTTGACGTGGTAGAAGTCGCCCTCGACCCAGGCTTCGGCCAGCCGGGGGGCCGCGGTGGCGCGCTCCGGGAGGGCGCGCAGGTCCTCCTCGTCCATCAGGACCACCGTGCCGTTCGACGCGCCGGAGTCGAGCTCCTTGACGACGACCGGGAAGCCGACCTCCCACGCGAACTCGGCGAGGTCGTCGTTGGTCCGGAACGTGCGCATGGGGGCGACGTCGATGCCCGCCGCCGCCAGGGTCGACTTCATGACGTGCTTGTCCCGGTACGCCGTGGCCGAGGCGAGGCTCTGGCCGGGCAGGCCGAGTTCGGCCCGCAGGCGCGCCGCGCGCAGCACCTCGCGCTCGCCGAGCGACAGGATCCGGCGTACGCCGAACCGCCGCGCGAGGGCCAGGAGTTCGTCGTCCGGCAGCTCCGTCAGGCTGGGCACCACCTCCAGGTGGAGGAAGCGCCGTGCGTACGCGGCGATGTCGGAGGCGGGGATGTCCGCTCCGGTCGTCACCACGACCAGCTCCCGCGCCGCGTCGGGGAACCACTCGTGCAGGCGCGAGACGATCTCCTTGGTGTTCAGCAGGAGGAACGGCCCCTGTTCGGCCTTCATGTGCATCCTTCGATCAGTCGTCGTTCCACGGTCTTGCAGGCCGGCCGGGGAGCCGGCCGCGCGCGTCAGGCGTCCGTGCCGAAGTAGCGGTCCCCGAAGTCCCCGATGCCGGGCAGCATCCACGCGTCCTCGGTCAGCCGCTCCTCGATGGCGGAGGTCACGATCCGCAGCCGCGGGTACTGCTCGCAGACGGCGGTGATGCCCTCGGGGACGGTGATGAAGTTGACGAAGACGATGTTCTCCTCGGGCACGCCGAGGTCCGTCAGCACCCGCAGCGCCGCCAGCGCGGTCCCGCCGGTCGCCATGACCGGGTCGAGGAGCAGGACGTGCCGCCGGGCGATGTCGGCGGGCAGGGCGGTGTAGTAGAGGCGGGCCTCCTTGGTCGTCTCGTCCCGCTGGATGAGGATCTTCCCGATCCTGATCCCCGGGCAGACGTCCCGCAGTTCGCCCTCCATGCTCTCCCCGGCGCGCACCACGGTGACCCCGCACAGCCCGGAGGCGAAGCGCAACCCTTGGTAGACGGCGCCGGTCGGGGTGCGGACCTCGTGCGGCTCGAAGGGCAGCAGGTCCATGCCCGCCTCGATCAGCAGGCGGATGATCCGGCGCGAGTAGCGGACGAAGTCCTCGGGGCGGGCGTCCCGGTCGCGGATCGCGGTGTGCAGGGCGCGCAGTTGGCCGGTCTGGGGCAGCAGACGGACATGGGTGCCGAGGTAGGTGTCGGTCGAGGGGGCGGTCGACGCGGTCATGGGGCAGCTCTCCTCAGGCCCTCGGAACGAATTTCACGGGAAGCGAGTCGAACCCCCACAGCAGGTTCGAGCGCAGGCGGCGGACCTGGCCGGCGAGTTCGGCCACCTCGACCCGCGCCAGGAGTTCCTCGAACATCACCGTGAGTTCGAGCTTGGCGAGCGAGGAGCCGATGCAGTAGTGGTTGCCCTGGATGAAGCTCAGGTGGCGGTTGGGCTCGCGCTCGATGTCGAAGCGGTCGGGGTCGTCGAAGACCTTCTCGTCGCGGTTGGCCGAGGGCAGCCACGCGACGACGTGGTCCCCGGCGCTGATCCGCTCCCCGCCGAACTCGACGTCCTCGGTCGCGGTGCGCAGCGCGTGCATGACAGGCGAGGTGTAGCGCACGATCTCCTGGATCGCCGAGGGCATGAGGGCGGGCTCGTCGCGCAGCCGGTGCCACTGATCCGGGTTGTCGATGAGGGCGAGCAGCCCGCCGACGGTGGCGTGCCGGGTCGTCTCGTTGCCGCCGGAGACCAGGGCGTCGCAGTTGTAGAGGATCTCCTGGTCGGTCAGCGGGGCCCCGTCGATCTCGCCGCACACCAGGGCGCTCATGAGGTCGTCCTTCGGCTCCCGCCTGCGCTGCGCGGCGAGGTCCTGGAAGTGGAGCAGGATCTCGGTGTGGGCCTGGGTCTTGCGCGCCTCCTCCGCCTCGTCGAGGGCGGTGGAGCTCCAGGCGAAGCGGGTGCGCTCGACCATGAAGTCCCAGTCGGCGGGCGCGACGCCGAGCATGTCGCAGATGACCGAGACCGGCAGTTTCTGGGCGACGCGCGTGAACTCGCACTCCCCCGCGGCCAGCGCCTCGTCGATGGCCTCGGCGGCCGTCCTGCGCATGGTGGCCTCCAGCCGGCTCACCATGCGCGGGGTGAACGCCGAGCTGACGACCTTGCGGATCTTGTCGTGCCGGGGCGGGTCGGTGATGTTGAGCATCTTGCCGGCCGCGGCGGCGAGGACCTGCGGGTCGGAGTCGAGGCGCATCCCGTTCTGGGAGCTGAACACGCGGGAGTCGGTCAGCATGTCGGTGCACAGGCCGTGGGTCATCACCGCCCAGAAGTGCTCCCCGTTCGCCCGTTCGTTGCGGTAGACCGGGTGTTCGGCGCGCAGCCGCGACCAGACCGGCCCGGGGTCGGAGTCCCGGTACAGGAGCGGGTCGGACAGGTCAACGTTCATCAGCTCTCCCGGTGTCGATCGTGGTGGCGGGAAGGAGGACCTCGCGCAGGGCGTGCAGGACGTCGTCCGGGTGTTCTCCCAGGTAGAAGTGGCCGCCGGAGAAGGTGCGGAGCGTGAAGCGGCCCCGGGTCGCGCCGGCCCAGGCGCCCGCGTCGCCGACGCCGACCGCCTCGTCCCGCCGGCCCACGAACGCGGTGACGTCGGTCCGCAGGAGCGGGCCGCCGGCGCGCGGGACGTAGGACTGGACGATGCGGTAGTCGTCGCGGACCGCCGGCAGGAAGGCCGAGCGCATGTCCGGGTCGTCCAGCAGGCCCGCGTTGCCCGAGCCCAGCTCCTTGAGGAGGGCCACGAGCCGGTCGTCGTCCAGGAGGTGGGCGCCTTCCTGTCCGGCGAAGGGGCGCACCCGCTGGGGGGCGCCGCACCCCGAGACCACGAGGTGGCGTACGGTGCCGCCCCGGCCGCCGGCCGTGAGGCGACGCAGGACCTCGTAGCCGACGACGGCGCCCATGCTGTGCCCGAAGAAGACCGCGGGCCGGTCGAGGAGTCCGCGCAGTTCCTCGGTGACCTGGTCGGCGAGGGTGTGCAGGTCGGGCGGGAACTCCTCCCGGATCCGGTTCTCGCGGCCCGGGTACTGGACGGCCCACACCTCGGCCCCGGCGAGGTCACGGCCGCCCCAGTCCCGGAAGTAGCTGGCCGCGCCCCCGGCGTGCGGGAAGCACACGAGCCGGGCCGGGGCCGCAGGCTGCGGCGGGCCGAAGGTGCGCAGCCAGGGGCTGTCCGGGCGCGTGGCGGCGGTCTGTCGCGGTGCCACCGCCGGTCAGCTCCGGCCGGCGCGGTCCGCCGCGCCGTCGCCGGCCGCCCGGGTGACGGCTTCGGCGAGCCCGGCGATGGTCGGGGACTCGAACAGCACGCGGGCCGTCATGGCGACGTCGAACCGGGCGCGGATGCGGGCGATGAGGCTCGCGGCGAGCAGGGAGTGGCCGCCCGCCTGGAAGAAGTCGGCGTCGACGCTGATGCCGCGGCGGCCGAGGACGTCCTCCCAGATGTCCGCCAGGACCGCTTCCACCGGGGTGCGCGGCGCGATGTGGACGGCTTCGCCGTCGTCGTCGGGTTCGAGGGCGAGCAGGGCGGCCCGGTCGATCTTCCCGTTGGGGGTCAGGGGGAAGGCGTCCAGGACGCGGACGGCCGTCGGGATCATGTACCAGGGCAGCCGGCCGCGCAGGTGGGCGATCAGTTCGGCGGCCGGCGGCGCGGCCCGCCCGCCCGCGGTCACGAAGCACACGAGGGTGCTGTCGGGGCCGTCGCCGGCCACCAGGGCGACGCACCCCCGGACGTCCTCGTGCTCGGCGAGAACGGCCTCGATCTCGCCGAGCTCGATGCGGTAACCGCGCAGTTTCACCTGGTGGTCCCGGCGGCCGAGGAACTCCAGGCAGCCGTCGGCGTCCGCGCGCACCAGGTCCCCGGTGCGGTAGAGCCGGCTGCCGGGCACGCCGGAGAAGGGGTCGGGCAGGAACCGCTCGGCGGTGGTCAGCGGCGCGTTCAGGTAGCCGACGGCCACGCCCGCCCCGCCGATGAACAGCTCGCCCGGCTCTCCCGCCGGGACCGGTCGCAGGGCGTCGTCGAGGACGTACGTGCGCACGTTGTCGATGGGGCGGCCGATCGGGACGGAGCCGTGCTCGCCGGCCTCCCAGTCGGCGCCCGGCTCGTGGACCGTCGTGGTGATGGTGCCCTCGGTGGGGCCGTAGACGTTGAACCAGCGGATGTCCTCGCCGACCCGTTTCTTCCAGGTCAGCAGGGCCTGGCGGGCCGCCTTCTCGCCGGCCACGATCATCGTGCGCAGCGCGGACTCCGTGGCCAGCCGCAGCAGGCAGTCCTCCTCCGCGACCCAGCTGTGCCAGAAGGCCGTGGGCACGCTCAGGAAGGTCGTGCCGGTGTCGATGACCTGCTGGGTCAGGGCCCGGAACGTCTGGCGCAGGGGGTCGCTGCCGAGGACGAGGGCCGCGCCGTGCAGGAGCGGCGGGAAGATCTCCTCGGCGGCGGCGTCGAAGCTCAGCGGCCTGCACTGCAGGACGCGGTCGCCGGGGGCGAAGGCGAAGTGCCGGTTCACGGCGGAGCTGTGGTTCGCCAGGGAGCGGTGCGTCACCAGGACGCCCTTGGGGCGGCCCGTGGAGCCGGAGGTGTGGATGACGTAGGCGGCGTCCGACGGCAGCGGGACGGCGCTGTCCGGCGCGGGCGCGGCGGGCAGCGCGTCGATGTCCTGCCGGTGCTCGTCGAGGCAGAGGATCTCGCCGTCGTGGTCGGGGAAGAGCGACCTCAGCGGCTCCTGGGTCAGGAGCAGGCGTGCGCCCGTGTCGGACAGGACGTACCGCAGCCGCTCGGCCGGGTACTCGGGGTCGAGGGGCACGTAGGCGGCGCCGGTCTTCAGGACGCCGAGCAGGGCCGTGATCATCTGCGGCGACCGCTCGACGCACAGGCCCACGAACGCGCCGGGCCCGACGCCGCGCAGCCGGAGACAGGCGGCCAACCTGTCCGCAGCGTCGTTGAGCTGACGGTACGTCATCTCTTGGTCCCGCCAGATGAGGGCCGGGGCCCCGGGGGTGCGCGCGGCCTGCGCGGCGAACAGGTCGTGCAGGCAGGCGCCCGCGTCCGTCCCGGCGTCCGGGAGTCCGGCGGGCCGGATGTCCGGCCAGTGGGCGCCGATGTACTCCAGGCACTCCCGGCGGCTCGCCGCCCGGTGCGCGACGCGCCAGCCCGGTGGCACGTCGAGGCCGCCGGCCCACAGAGCGTGCCGGTTCTCGCTGTTCACCAGGACCAGAGAGACACCGTTGTCGTCATGAATCGGGTTGACCACGGCTCGCAGTCCCCTTCGGATGCTAAAGGTGCGGCGTACGGACTGGCGTTGTAGCGGGGGAAGCCCCCGGGGTGGTGCCCGCACAGCATGTCGCCGCGTCCCTGCAAGGACCTCGCCGCCTCGCTTGCCCCGCCCGCGGCGCCGGCCGGTCAGTGCGACGGCGAGCCGTCGACAAGGCCCCGGTTCCAGGCTGGGCCGCACAGGGACCACCGCGGCCGGCCTCCGCGGGTCCCAGGGCGGATCACGCCGCACCTTGACGGAAAGGCGACCGTACATGCAAGCAACTGGACGGCTGTCCGTATCGGTCCTCGGCGCCGGACTCATCGGTATGGACCTGGCGACCAAGATCATGCGCTCAGACTGTCTCGACCTGCGGCTCGTCGCGGGGCGGCATGACGCCGCCGAGCTGCGGCGGGCGGCCCGGCGCGGGCTGCCGGTGGCGACCGGGGGCATCCAGTCCCTCGTCGACGCCGAGGAGGACTTCGACGTGGTGTTCGACGCCACCAACGCGTCGTTCCACGCCGAGCACGCGGAGAAGCTCGCGGCGTCCGGGGCGATGATCGTCGACCTGACGCCCAGCAGGGTCGGGCAGATGATCGTCCCGACCGTCAACCCGGAGGACATCGGCTCCCACCGCGACATCAGCATGGTGACCTGCGGCGGACAGGCGTGCGTACCGATCCTGCACGCGGTCGCGAGAGCGCACGAGATCGACTGCGTCGAGGTCGTGACCACGGCCGCCACCCTGAGCGTGGGCCGCGCCTCACGCCTGAACCTCGACGAGTACGTGCAGACCACGCAGGACGCGATCCGCTGGTTCACCGGCGTCGAGGACGTGAAGGCGCTCGTCAACATCAGCCCGGCCCGGCCCGCGGCCACCTTCCGGGTCGCCATGCACCTGCGGGGCCGGGACCTCACCGCCGACTCGGTGCGCGCGCTGGTGACGGGAGCCGCTGACGAGATCCGCACGTACGTCAAGGGGTTCGGCGTCAGCGTGTGCACCGTCAACGACGACACGGCCTTCGTCTCCGTGGAGGTCACCTCGTCCGGCGAACGGCTGCCGCACTACGCCGGGAACCTCGACATCATCAATTCCGCCGCGATCCAGGCCGCCGAGTGTTACGCGGCGGACCGGCTCGCACTGGCAGGCAGGGAGACGGCATGAGCCAGGAAGCGGCCCGGGACGCCGCCGCGGGCAGGCCGGTCCAGATTCACGACCCGACGCTGCGCGACGGCCAGCACGCCGTGCGGCACAGTCTCGGCGCGGAGCAGTTCCGCGCCTATCTGAAGGCCGCGGACGCCGCGGCCGTCCCGGTCGTCGAGGTCGGCCACGGCAACGGGCTGGCCGCCTCGTCCCTCCAGGTCGGCCGGGCCCGGCTGAGCGACGACGAGATGATGTCGATCGCCCGCGAGACCCTGACGACCAGCAAGCTCGGGGTTCTCATGTTCCCGGGCTGGGCCACCACCCAGGACATCAAGAACGCCCTCGGGTACGAGGTCGACCTGGTGCGCATCGCGACGCACTGCACCGAGGCCAGCGTCGCCGAGCGCCACCTCGGCTTCCTGCGCGACGAGGGCGTGGAGGCGCACGGCATCCTCCTGATGACGCACATGGCGAGCCCCGACCAGCTCGCCGAGGAATGCGCGCGCCTGGTCGGGTACGGCGCCACCGGTGTGGGCATCCTCGACTCCTCGGGGCACTTCCTGCCCTCGGACGTCACGGCCCGCATCGGGGCCATCTGCGCCGCCGTCGACGTGCCGGTGATGTTCCACGGGCACAACAACCTCGGCATGGCCGTGGCGAACTCGATCGCGGCGGCTCAGGCGGGGGCCGGCATCCTCGACGCGTGCGCGCGGGGCTTCGGCGCCGGCGCCGGCAACACCCAGCTGGAGGTCCTGGTGCCGGTGCTGGAACGGCTGGGGTTCCGGACGGGCATCGACCTGTACCGGCTCCTGGACGCGGCGGACATCGCCGGGCGGGAGCTGATGCCGGCGCCGCCCACCATCGACTCCGTCTCCATCGTCAGCGGGCTGGCCGGGGTGTTCTCCGGGTTCAAGAAACCGGTGCTCGACATCGCGGCGCGGGAAGGGGTCGATCCGCGCGACGTCTTCTTCGAACTCGGCAGGCGTCAGGTGGTCGCGGGCCAGGAGGACCTGATCGTGGAGGTGGCGCTGGCCCTGCGCGCCGCCCGGGACGGGGGAAGCCCGGCGGGCAGCGGGACCGGCTCATGCTGACCGTGGACGAGAACTCCCGGTACTTCGTGCCGGCCCCCGCGGTGGGAAGCGTCCTCGGGGACGCCGAGCTGGCCGCGCTGGGCGAGGTCGTCCGGTCCGGCGAGAGTCTGTCGCAAGGGCGGTGGCGGGACGCGTTCGAGCAGGCGATGCGCGAGCACGTCGGCAGCCGGTACGCGATGACCGTCACCAGCGGAACCGTCGCCGTCGCGCTCGCCGTGCACCTGCTGGACCTCGCCCCCGGTGACGAGGTCATCGTGACCCCGCAGACCTTCAAGGCCACCGCCGACCCCCTGCTGGCGCACGACGTGACGGTTCGTTTCTGCGACGTGGAGCCGGACACCCTGAACGTGGACGTCGACTCGTTCGAGTCGCTGATCACCCCGCGGACCCGGGCCCTGATCCTGGTCCACTACGGCGGCCGGCCGGCACGCATGGACGAGATCATGCGGGTGGCCCGCCGGCACGGCGTCAGGGTGATCGAGGACTGCGCGCACGCGCTGGGCGCCCTCTACCGCGGCCGGCGGCCGGGCGCGCTCGGCGACATCGGGTGCTTCAGCTTCCACTCCAGCAAGAACATCACGACCCTCGGCGAGGGCGGCATGCTCACCTTCGACGATCCCGAGTGGGCCGAGCGCCTCGACCGCATCCGCTCCAACGCCGCCGACGGGGTCCTCGTCCCGTCGCCGCTGTCGGCCGGGCCGTACGAGCACGCGGAGCCCTGGATGATGTGGGCCGGGGACTCGTACGAGAAGGAGTGCCTGCGCATCCGGCACCCCGGGAGCAACGCCACGCTCAGCGAGGCCGGGGCGGCTGTGGGGCTCGTCCAGCTGGAGCGTCTCGGGGAGCTGGCCGGGCGGCGGCGATGGATCGCCGGGCGCCTCGCCCGGACGCTGGCGGAGTTCGGGCAGGCGCGGCTGGCTGACGTGCCCGAGGACATCCACCACCCCTACCACCTGTTCACCTTCTTCGTCCGGCCGGGACAGGGCGTGAGCCGCGACGAGGTGATCCTCGCCCTGGAGGCCGCCGGGGTCCAGGTGCAGGTGCGTTACTTCCCCCTGCACCTGCGCCCCGAGTGGCGGGGCCGGGGCCACCGGCTCGGCGAGTGCCCGGTCACCGAGCGGCTCTGGTTCCACGAGCAGGTCAACCTGCCCTGCTATCCGTCGATGACCGACGGCCAGGTGGAGCATCTGGTGCTGGCCCTGAAGTCCGCGCTCACCGGACGGCGGGACCCCGGCGAGCGCGGCACGTCGAGCTACGAGGAGGCCCGGGCATGACGGAGTCCTATGACGTGGTGGTCGTGGGAGGCGGGCCCGTGGGCCTGGCCACCGCCTGGCAGGTCGCCGAGCGCGGCCACCGGGTACTGGTCCTGGAGCGGCACACGTTCTTCAACGAGAACGGGGGGACCAGCGGCGCCGAGCGGCACTGGCGGCTCCAGTACACGCAGGAGGACCTGTTCCGTCTGACGCTGGAGACCCTTCCGCTGTGGCGGGCGCTGGAGAGCCGCTGCGAGCGCCGCCTCATCCACGAGATCGGCAGCCTCTGGTTCGGGGACATTGACGTCGTCACCAACGAGGGCCAGATCTCGGGGACCGCCGCGATGATGGACAAGCTCTCGGTGCGCTACGAGTGGCTCAAGGCCACCGACATCGAGCGGCGGTTCGGGTTCCGCGGCCTGCCCCGGGACTACGAGGGGTTCCTCCAGCCGGACGGCGGGACGATCGACGTCAGGGGAACGCTGGCGGCGCTGTTCACCCTCGCCCAGGCGGCCGGCAGCACCCTGCGCGCCGGGGAGGCGGTGACGGAACTCGTGCCGGACGCGGACGGGGTGAGCGTCACCACCGACCGGGGCGCCTACCGGGCCGGCAAGGTGGTGCTGGCCTGCGGCCCCTACACCAACGACCTGCTGGAACCGCTGGGCGCGCGCCTCGCGTACTCGGTGTACGAGATGGCCGTCGCGGCCTACCGGCAGACCACGCCGGTGACGGAGGCGCCGTTCTGGTTCGCCTTCCAGCAGCCGACGCCGCAGGACACCAACCTGTTCTACGGGTTCGGCCACAACCCGTGGGCGCCCGGGGAGTTCGTGCGCTGCGGGCCGATCTTCGAGGTGGACCCGCTCGACCACCCCTCGGCGGCCACCGGCGTCGCCGACCGGCGCCAGATGGACCGGCTGTCGGGCTGGCTGCGGGACCATCTGGCCACGGTCGACCCCGACCCGGTGCGGACCTCGACCTGCCTGGCCGTGCTGCCCACGGACCCCGAACGGCAGTTCTTCCTCGGCACCGCCCGGGACCTGGTGACGCACGGGGAGAAGCTCGTCGTCTACGGGGCGGGCTGGGCGTTCAAGTTCGTCCCGCTGTTCGGCCGGATCTGCGCCGAACTGGCCGTGGAGGACTCCACCGCGTACGACATCTCACGGCTCGCCCCGCAGTCGGCTCTCTGACGTGGCCGCGAGAAAGGAAGGTGACAGGGCGTGAGTTCATTCCGTCCCGAGGACCCCGGCCTCCCGAGGATTCCGCCGGATCGCGCGCGGGAGTACCGCGAGCGCGGGTGGTGGCGTCCCGAGCGGGTCGACCGGCTGGTGCTGCGGCACATGGCCGAGGATCCCGAGAAGGAGGCCGTCCGCGGCCCCGGCGGCCGGCTGACCCGGGGCGAGCTGGCGGACGCGGTCGCCGGCGCCGCCGCCCGGCTGGCCGGCCTCGGGATCGCGCGCGGGGACCGTGTCCTGGTCCAGCTCCCCAACGACCTGGAGCTGGTCGTCCTGCCGCTGGCGCTGATGCGGCTGGGCGCCCACCCGGTGATGGCGGTGCCCACGCTGCGCCGCCGCGAGCTGCTGGCGGTCGTGGCGGCCACCCGGCCCACGGCCGTGGCCGTACCGCGCCACTGGCAGCGCTTCGACCATGTCGCGCTGGCGAGGGAACTGCGGGAGAGCTGCCCGAGCATCCGGCACGTCCTGGTCGCCGACCGCGCGGCGGACGCCGTTCCCGAAGGCACCGAGGACCTGGTCGAGCTGTGCCGGCCGGACCCCGGGGCGAGGCCCCTGCCCGATCCGGGACCGCCGCTGGCCGACGAGCCCGCCGTCTTCCTGCTGTCCAGCGGGACCACCGGCCCGCCGAAGGCGATCGCGCGCGCCCACGAGGGCTACGGCTACATGATCCGCACGGCCGCCCGGTGGGCCGGGCTGTCGCCGGACGCGGTGTACCTCGCCGTCATGTCGGGGGCGCACGGGTTCGTCCTCAACTGCCCCGGCATCTTCGGCGTCCTGGCCTTCGGCGGCCGGGTGGTCCTGGGCTCGCCGGGAGATCCCGGGGCGGCGCTCGACCTCATCGACCGGGAGGGGGTGACGCACACGACGCTGGTGCCCGCGCTGGTCACCCAGTGGCTGGGCGAGGTCGGGCAGCGGGGCCGCGGGCCGACGTCGCTGCGCGTGCTCCAGGCCGGCGGCGCCCGTCTGGAGCCCGCCCCGGCGGCCGAGGCGCACAAGCTGCTCGGCTGTACGGTGCAGCAGTGCTACGGCATGAGCGAGGGGCTGCTGACCTACACCGCGCTGGACGACCCCGATGACGTCATCGCCCACACCCAGGGGCGGCCCGCCTCACCCGGCGACGAGATCCGCATCGTGGGCGAGGACGGCACCGAAGTGGCACCCGGCGAGGTGGGCGAAGTGCTGACCAGGGGCCCGTACACGGTCGCCGGGTACTACGCGGCGCCGGACGCCGACGCGCGCGCCTTCACCGACGACGGCTTCTACCGCACCGGCGACCTGGCGCGCCTCCACCCGTCGGGCGGGCTGGTGGTGGAGGGCCGGATCGGCGACGTCATCAACCGCGGCGGGGAGAAGATCTCCGCCGGGGAGATCGAATCACTGCTCGCCGAGCACCCCTCGCTGCGGGCGGTCGCGGCGGTCGCGATGCCGCACCCGGTGTGGGGGCAGACGGTCTGCGTCTTCGCCGTCCCCTCCGCCCCGGAGAAGCAGCCGACGCTGCTGGGCCTGCGCCGCTTCCTCACCGAGCGCGGCATCGCCACGTACAAACTGCCCGAGGAGATAAGGGTGGTCGACGCCCTCCCGATGATCGGCGTCGGCAAGATCAACCGGGTCGCGCTCCGTGCGGCGGCAGCGGACCGGCAGGCCCGAGAGGAACGGGAACCCCTCCCATGACCGAGACGTTCGACCACGGCATTCCGTCGTTCCCCATGGCCCGCGAGTGCCCCATGCACCCGCCCGCCGAGTACCGCAAGCTGCGCGGGCAGGAGCCGGTCAGCCGGGTCCGCATGCCCGACGGCCAGGTGGCCTGGCTGGTCACCAAGCACGAGCTGGCCCGCAAGCTGCTCGCCGACCCGCGGGTCAGCGCCGACCGCCTGCACCCGGCGTTCCCGGGCCGGCTGACCGCCGAGCAGCGCGCGGCGCCCGAGCGCGTCCGTCGGCTCAGCACCCGGCGGTCCATGATCCACCTGGACGGGGCCGAGCACGGGGCTCACCGCAAGATCCTGACCGGCGAGTTCTCGCTGCGCCGGATCGCCGCGCTGCGCCCGCGTGTCCAGGAGATCGTCGACCGGAGCATCGACGAGATGCTGGCCGCGCCGCAGCCGGCCGACCTCGTCGAGCACGTGTCGCAGGCGGTGCCGTCGCTGGTGATCTGCGAGCTGCTGGGCGTGCCCCACGAGCAGCGCCGCGACTTCCACGAGTGGGCGGGCATGCTGGTCAGCCGGTCCGCCTCGATGCGGGAGCGCGCCGCGGCCTCCGACGCGCTCAACGACTTCCTGGAGGACCTCGTCACCGAGAAGGAGCGGGGCGAGCCCACCGACGACCTGATCGGCCGGCTCATCGCGCGCAACCGGCAGACGTCGGTGATGACGCACGACGAGATCGTGGGCACCGCCGTCATGCTGCTGATCGCCGGACACCAGACCACCGCGAACATGATCTCGCTGGGCGTGGTGGCGCTGCTGGAGAACCCGGAGCACAAGGCACGGATCGCGGCCGACCCCGCGCTGCTGCTCCCGGCGATCGAGGAGATGCTGCGCTACTTCAGCGTCGTGGAGAACGCGCCCGCCCGGGTCGCCACCGAGGACATCGAGATCGGCGGCGTGACCATCCGCAAGGACGAGGGCATCGTCGTGTCCGCGCTGGCCGCCGACTGGGACGACGAGGTCTTCGAGCACCCGGACCGGCTCGACTTCGGACGTGGCGCCCGCCACCACGTCGCCTTCGGGTACGGGGTCCACCAGTGCCTCGGGCAGAACCTGGCCCGGGTGGAGCTGGAGATCGTGTTCGAGACGCTGCTGCGCCGGGTGCCGGGCCTGTCGCTGGCCGTGCCCGCCGAGGAGCTGCCGTACAAGGACGACACCGGGATCTACGGCATCCACCGGGTGCCGGTGAACTGCTGAGAAGAGGGGCACGCCCGTGCACATCACCGCGGACAGGGGGCGGTGCGTCGGCGCCGCCCAGTGCGTCCTGGCGGCGCCCGCCGTCTTCGACCAGGACGAGGAGGGGCTGGTCGCGCCCGTGACGGTGGAACCGGCCGGGGCGGACCGGCCGGCCGTCCGTCAGGCGGTCCAGCTGTGCCCGTCGTCGGCCATCCGGATCGACGAGGAGTGACCGGCAGAAGCCGCCGTCCGAGACAGCTCGGGCGGCGGCTCCGGTCGTGTCCGGCCGTCGGTGTCCGGCCGGGGTCCGCCGGTCACTCGAAGAAGGCCATGGCGACCCACCGCCGCACCAGGCCCCGCCCCGCGCTGACCGGCGCCATCCGGTGCCAGGACGAGGGCGACGCCGGATAGAGCCAGGCGGTGCCTCCCGTCGGAAGCATGGCCGAGGCGGGGCCGGCCGACCTGTCCGGGCCGGACCAGCACTCCTGTTCTCCCCCGCCGTCGGCCGGCCAGTGCTCGTTGGTGTGCAGTGCCAAGGCGAGTCTCTTGTTCTGTTTGCCGACGCTGAGGTCCTCGAAGTCGCCGTCGTAGTGGTGGTAGATCTCGGCCCGGCGGTGCAACCCGGTGGTGTCCACCCCGGTCTCGCCAAGGAGCCAGTCGGTGAACTCGTCGGACAGCAGGTCGGCGACCAGGTCGCGCCACGGCGCCGCCAGGGGGATCTCATCGGGGGTGAGGCCGGTCCTGTTGTCGAAGACCGGCAGGACGGACGAGCGGTAGCGGCGCCGTACGTCACCGGTCGAGGTGTCGATCCGCTGGAACAGGCCCGCGTCCGGCGCGGTGGCGCCGAGGTCGGCCAGGTCGCGCGCGGAGAGCAGACCGGCGCCGCGGAAGTGCCGGAAGGGGTGGTCCCACGTTTCGAGCCGGACGTCCAGATCGATCAACACTCGCACCTCTCGGCGGCCGGTGTGTGCACCGGTTCGGGTATCAGGGCTGCCCCGCCAGTGTCGCCGTCCCGCTTGCCGTGCGATGGCGCGCCGGTTTGCGAAGACCTTGCGGATCCACGGCAGCGGCCGGGCAGCGAACCGACAAGGGGTCGGCAGGGGTCCGCGGACAGGCTGTGGCCAGGTCGGGCCCGGGCCGTCCCGGGACCTCCGCATCGACCCCAAGGAGACACCGTGGTGCTGACGCTCGACTCGGCGCTGGAGGAACGCACCCAGCCGTTCCAGCTCTTCCGCGGCCGTGACCTGCTCGACGACGGGCAACTGGAGGAGTTGCTCGCGACCATGCCGACCGCCGACGTCGCGAAGATCGCGGTCGAGGACCCGAAGCACGAGAAGCAGTACCGGATGAACCTCGTGGACCTCATAGTCCTCGAGAAGGAAGCCCCGGTCTTCCCCCGCCTGCCCGCGATCTGGCGGGACCTCGTGGAGGACCTGCGCGGCGCCGAGTTCACCGCCTGGCTGGAGAAGTCGACCGGGATCGAACTGGCCGGCCTGCAGCGCAGCATCGGCCTCTACACCCACCGCAACGGCGACTACCTGTCGGTGCACAAGGACAAGCCGACCAAGGCGATCACCGTGATCCTCTACCTGAACCGTGACTGGCCCGTCGAGGCGGGCGGGCAGTTCCAGATCTTCGCGTCCCCCAAGGAGGGTCCGACGGAGGAGATCAGCCCGGTCGGCGGCCAGCTGCTCGCCTTCCCGCCCACCGACAGGTCGTGGCACGCGGTCTCGAAGATCGAGCACCCGGAGGGGACCGAGCGGATCACGGTCCAGATCGAGTACTGGCTGACCACCGGGCTCGCCGGCTCCGCGTACCGGCCGCAGAGCTGACCGTCCGGCGCCCGGCACCGAAAGGACCCCCCATGGGAGAGATTGTGGACGAACCCCGGAAGATCCTCGTGATCTGGCCGCCGCAGGTGCTCAGCTACTTCAACGCGGGGCACCACCTCGCGCTCTACCAGGTCACCGGTCACCTGCGCGCCGTCTACCCGGGCGCCCAGGTCACCGCGATCGACGCCAGTGTCGAGCGGCTGACGTGGAAGGACCTCGGCAGCAGGCTCTTCCAGGAGCGGTACGACGTGATCGCCGTGATGAACGAGTTCGACGGCATCGACGGGCTGCGCCGGCTCGTCTCCTACGCGCGGGCGCTGAACCCCACCGCCCCGATCGTCACGTTCGGCAGGCTGTCGGGGGTCAACCCCCGCTTCTTCGAGCGCTTCGACATCGACGCGATCGTGGAGAACGGCGACTTCGAGTCGGGCGTCGTCGCCGCGATCGAGACCTTCCGGGGCCGGGCGGCCGACGCGGCGGGGGTGCACCTGCGCCGCGACGGCTCCTGGGCCGCTCCGAAGCGCCGCGGCGACCTGCTCCCGGCTGAGGACTGGTACCTGCCGACGCCCGACGAGATCCCGTACGGGCACTACGACGCCCTCTACTTCGACGACGCCAACAAGTTCTGCGGCATCCCGCGCCGCCGCGAACTGGTCGTACCGGCGGCTCGCGGGTGCCCGGTCGGCTGCTCCTACTGCGAGGTGCCGCTGATCTACACGCGGAAGGAACGGCGGCTCACGGTCGAGCGGACGGTCCAGTACATCGAGGAGTCGTTCGCCGCGGCGCCGTTCGAGTACGTGGCGTTCTACGCGCCGACGTTCACGCTGGACAAGAAGTGGACGGAGGAGCTCTGCCGGGAGCTGACCGGCCGCGGCTCCCCGTACCCGTGGAAGTGCGCGACGACGGTCCACCACCTCAGCGAGGGGATGATCCGGTCGATGGGCGCGGCCGGCTGCGTCCGGATCAGCGTCGGTCTCGAGACGCTCGACCCGCAGGAGGGCGCGTTGCTGCCCCGGGCGAAGCAGAAGTCCGCGGTGGACCTCGACCGGCTCTCGGCCTGGTGCAAGGAGTCGGGCATCGAGCTGAACTGCTTCGTCATCGTCGGGCTGCCCGGCACCACGATCGAGGGAGCCGAGCGGACCATCGAGGCCGTCCAGGAGCGCGGGGGCCGGGCCCGGCCGACCGTGTACGCCCCCTGGGAGCTCGCGGGCCCGGACCTCCTCGACCACGAGATGGCCGCGTTCAACCGGCAGTTGTTCGTCCCGGGCACCCACGCGCTGACCGACGACGAGCTGGCCCGCGGCTACGACATCGTCTTCGGCAGCCAGCCGGACGTCACCCAGGTGTTCGAGAACATCCCCGCCCGCGCCGCCGGCCCGGCCCTGCGCCCGGCATGAGGGACGAGACGCTCGTGCCGGCGCGGGACGGGGCGGACTCCCCCTTCCTGCGGGAGAGCGCCGGCCGGTTCCGCAACCGGCGCGTCCGGGTCCCCGACGAGATCAACCTGAAGAACTGCGGGCTGCTGGACAGCCGGGCGGCGGCGGTGCACCGGGCCACGCTGGCGGAGTTCGACCCGAACGACGTGCTGACCTACCCCGTCCTCCAGCCGGTCTACGGCATGCTGGCCGACCGGTTCGGGGTGGACACCGACTCCCTCGTCCTGACCGCGGGCAGCGATCCCGGGCTGAACCTGCTGACCCGGGCGTTCCCGGAGGTGTCGCGGATCGTCCTGCACCAGCCGAACTTCGACGGCTGGGCGAAGTTCGCGGCGATCTCGGGCTGTGTCCTGGACCCCGTGGCCCCGGACCCCGAGACCGGGCTGTTCGACCTCCGTGACCTGGCGCGGCGGCTGCGCGCGGGTGCGCCGGCGTTCGTCGTCGTCACCACCCCGCACAGCTTCACCGGGCAGGTGCACGGGAGGGAGGAGCTGGCCGAGCTGGCGGACGCGGTGGCGGAGCACGGCAGTCTGCTGGTCGTGGACACCGCCTACCTGGCGTTCACCGAGGGCGGCGAGGAGCTGGTGCGCGGGCTCGCCGGTCTGCGGCACGTCGTCCGCGTCAACACGTTCTCCAAGTCCTACGGGCTGTCGGGCGCCCGGATCGCGGTGACGGTCGCGCACCCGGCGACCGCCCGCCACCTGTTCGACCTGGACCCGGAGGGCTCGGTCTCCGCTCCGGCGGTCGCGCTGCTGCGGCGTTCACTGGAGGAGCAGGCCGTCTTCACCGGGATCTGGGCAGACGTGCGGCGGCTGCGGGAGCGGTTCGCGGCCGAGGTCGAGCGCGCCGCGCCCGGCTGGCACGCCCGGCCGAGCGGCGGGAACTTCGTCACCTGGGACGTCCCCGGCCCGGCGGACGCCGGGGCCGCGAGCCGGCACCTCCTGGAGCGGGGGATCGTCGTACGGGACCTGTCCGGCGCGCCGGGGCTGCCGGCCGCCGTCCGTATCGCGGTCGCGAACGAGGCCGTCGTCCGTCAGGTCGTCGCCGCCCTGGGCGACCGGTACCGCGAAGGGGTGGCATGACCACGCGGAGGATCATGGTTCCGGGCCTGCCCAACGTGCGCGATCTGGGCGGGCTGCGCGGTCCCGGCGGGGGGTACCTGCGGCGGGGGCTCCTCGTCCGGGGGCCGGCGCCGTCTCCGCAGACGGCGCCGGCGCTCGGCGGCCTGGGCATCCGTACCGTCGTCGACCTGCGCCTGGAGGAGGAACGCCGGCAGTACCGGGGGCCCGAGCGCACGGGCGCGACCGTGCTGTCCCGGCCCGTGGCCGGCGACATGAGCCGTATCCGGGGCAATGTGCGGCCCCGGCCCAGCGACTACCTCGCGAACTACCGTGACATGCTGACGAGGGCGGCGCCGGTCGCGGCGGAGATCGTGGACCTGCTCGCCGACGGTGCGGAGGTCCCCGTCTACATCTGCTGCGCGATGGGCAAGGACCGCACCGGCGTCGTCAGCGCCCTGGTCCTGCGGGCGCTCGGAGTGCGGACCGCGGACGTCGCCCGGGACTACGCCCTGACCGCCCGCGCCTACCGCGCCCTGCGCAGCACCGACGCCCGCCCGAACTGGACCCGCGAGGACACCCTCGCGCAGCTGCGGCTGCGGACCTCCACGCCGGCGGCGACGATGCGCTCCCTGATCGCCGGGATCGAGGCCGAACACGGCAGCGTCGCCCGGATGCTCACGCTCCACGGCCTCCGGGAGGAGACCCGGCTGCGCGCGGTCGTCGGCGTGTTCACCCATTCCGTCCACCTGTGAGGAAGAAGACGTGTCCCTCGTCGACATCGAGACCATCAGCCGGGCCGAGCTGGAACAGGACCCGTTCGACCACGCCGTGATCCCCCGCTCGTTCGTCACGGACGCCGTCGCCGAGAACCTGCGCGGCGAGTTCAGCGACGACGGCTTCGAAGAGTCCGAGCGCACCGGCCTGAACCGGTCCGACAAGCAGTACCGGATGTTCAACCGCAACCTCGTCACCGCCGGCGCGGTCGACGAGGACCAGGTGCGCACGCTCCCCGCGAACTGGCAGCAGCTCGTCGCGGACGTCGTCTCCCGGCCCTACCGGGAGGCGCTGTCCGCGCTCACCGGCGTGGAGCTGGAGCGGTGTCTGGTCGAGGCGCGCATGACCCGCTACGCGCGGGGCTGCTGGATCGAGCCGCACACCGACCGCCCGGACAAGGCGGTGACCCACCTTTTCTACTTCAACGACGGGTGGGACCCGCAGTGGAGCGGTGACCTGCGGCTGCTGCGCAGCGCCGACATGGCCGACTGCGCGAAGCGGGTGGCGCCGACCACCGGGACGTCCGTCGTGCTCGTCCGCTCGGACCGGTCCTGGCACGGCGTGCCGCCGGTCGCCGACACCTGCCCCGTGGACCGGCGGGCACTGCTCGTGCACTTCGTCCGCCCGTGATCCCGTCCCTGACCGGCCGGCGGCGGAAGACGCCCGGGAAGCGCACCTACCTCGTGGCGCTGACCGTCGACTGCGTGGGCAACGGCCTGTGGACGCCGGTCGCGCTGATCTTCTTCACCCGGGGCCAGCACCTCCCCCTGGCGCACGTCGGTGCCGCGCTGACGGTCGGCGGGCTCCTCGGCCTGCTTGCGGGGCCGGTGAACGGCCTGCTGGTGGACCGGTGGGGTCCGGCGAACGGGGCGGCCCTGAGCTACGCCGTGCGCACCGGGGTGTTCGCGCTGTTCCCCTTCGTCTCCGCCACGTGGCAGGTCGGCGCGCTCGCCGTCGTCGCGGCGGCCGCGGACCGGCTGTTCTGGACGGCCGGCACCCCGCTGATGGCCCGGCTGGTCCCGGCCGGGGAGCTGATCGGCGTGCTGAGCACGGCGAGCGTGCTGAAGGTCGGCGGGTGGGCGGCGGGCGGTGCGATCGGCGCGACCGTCGGGGGCCTGCTGATCGGCAGCGGTACGGGACTGCACCTGGTCGCGTACGCCAACGGCCTCACCTACGCGGCGGCCATGGGCCTGGTGCTCACGGTGCGTCGGCACATCCGGCCCTCCCCCGCGGCCGGGCTCTCGGCCGACGGGCGGGCGTGGCGGTGGCGCGACCTGCGCGACGACCCCGGCTTCCTGCGGCTGTGCCTGCTGACGCTGTTGCTGGCGTTCGCCTCCGACTGCCTGACGACGATGCTCCCGGTGGTCGCCGTCGTGGTGCTGGGGCAGCCGTCGTGGGTGCCGGGGGTGGTGATCGGCGTCGCCTGCGGGGCGATGGCCGTGGCCCGGCGGCCCGCGGCCGCCTACGCGCAGCGTGTCTCCGCCCCGCGGGCGCTGCGCCTGGCGGCCTGCTTCTTCACCCTGGCGGTCCTCGTCATGGCGCCGTCCGGCTGGGCGGGTCCGGTGACCACCGCGGTCGTCCTGGCCGCGGCGCTGATCGGCACGCTCGGCGACGCGCTGTTCACCCCGGTCGTCACGACGACGGCGCACGCAGCCGCGCCACCCGGTCTGGAGGGCCGCTACAACGCGACGTTCCAGACGTCCTTCGGGATCGCGGGCTCCGTCGCCCCGGCGGCCGGGACGGCGCTGCTGGCCCACGGGAACACCGTGCTGTGGCTCGGCCTGGCCGCCGTCTGCGCGGGAACGGCCCTGTCGGCCGGGTTCCTCACGCGGCCCACCCGGCCGGTGGCGGCGCCCGCAGCCGCGCCGCTGCGGCGGATCGTCGTCGGCGGGATCTCCGGCGCGGGCAAGACGACGCTGGCCGCCGCCCTGGCCGGGGCGCTGGACATCCGGCACATCGAGATGGACGCGCTCTACCACGGTCCCGGCTGGACCCGCCGGGCGGAGTTCGCAGACGACGTGGAGCGCGCCACGCGGGCACCGGCGTGGATCTGCGACGCCCAGTACCACTGGGTCGTCGGCGACCTGCTCGGCGAGCGCGCCGACACGTTCGTCTGGCTCGACCTGCCCCGCCGGACCGTCATGCGCCGCGTGCTGCGGCGCTCGGTGGTCCGGGCCGCCACGGGCCGGGAGCTGTGGCACGGCAACCGGGAGACCTGGCGGTCGATGCTGCGCAACCCGCGCCACCCGCTGCGCTGGGCCTGGTCCCAGCACGCCACCCGGCGGGCCGAGACGGCCGCTTTCCTCGGCCGGCACCCCGGCCTCACCGTCGTCCACCTGACCGGTGCGAGGCAGGCGCGGCAGTGGCTGCGCTCGATTCCGCACCGGACCCTTTCACCCGACCCCTCACCACTCAGCGCAGGAGGCACCCCCATGCAGGACCGTTGGCGAGAACCCGCTCCCACCGGCGAGCCGCTGCTGGAGATCCACGGCGGCAACCGGCTCTCCGGGGCCGTCCGCACCTCCGGGTTCAAGCATTCCTTGGTCACCACCGTGGCCGCCGCGGCCACCGCGAGCGCGCCGGTGCGCGTCGAGAACTGCCCGGACATCGTCGAGACCGCGGTGCTGGGCGAGATCTTCCGCGCCGCGGGCGCGCACGCGCACTACGACGGGGCGTCCGAGACGTTCACCGTCGACGCGTCCGCCTGGGACTGCGCGGAGCTGCCGGCCGACCTCGTCGGCCGCATCCACGGTTCGCTCTACCTGCTGCCCGCCCTCGTCTCCCGCAACGGCGCGGCCCGGCTGCCCGCGACCGGCGGCTGCACGATCGGCGAAGGCCCGCGCGGGAGGCCCGTCGAGCACCTGCTGGACGTGATGGAGCGGTTCGGCGTCACCACCCGGCTCACGGCGGACGGCTCCGTGGACCTCACGGCGCAGCGGCTCACGCCGTGCACCATCGACATGCTCGACTACACGCGCAACAAGGCACTCATGAGCGGGCCCTGCTACAGCGGTGCGGTCAAGACCGCGCTGCTGATGGGCGCGGTCACGCACGGGACGACCACGCTGCGGCACCCGTACCTCAAGCCCGACGTGACCGACATGGTCACCGTGCTGCGCGACCTGGGCGCCGACATCGAGTTCGCCGGGCCCGAGACGTGGGTGATCCACGGGCGCGGCCCCGAGTCGCTGGACCGGCCCGCCGACGTCACGCTGATCCCCGACCTGATCGAGGTGGTCACCTGGATCTGCGCCGGTGTCCTGCTGGCGGACGAGCCGCTGCGGATCACCGGGCCGGGCATCGACCGCGCGGTCCACGCGCTCGCGCCCGAGTTCGACCTGCTGGACCGCATGGGGGTGCGGGTCGACGTCGGAGCCGACGAGGTGACCGCGCACCCGCTGACGAAGCCGTTGCGGCCCGTGGAGTTCACCGCCATGTCGCGCGGCGTGTTCAGCGACAGCCAGCCCTTCCTGGCCCTGCTGGGGGCGTACGCCGAAGGCCCCACCTACATCAGGGAGGCCGTCTGGGAGCACCGTTTCGGCTTCGCCCCGGAGCTGGAGGCGCTCGGCATGCGGACGGCGGTCGACGACACGGTCCTGCGCGTCGACGGCCCCTGCCCGCCGTACCGGCCCGGCAGCGACCTCCATGCCACCGACCTGCGCGCCGCCGCGGTCCTGCTGCTCGCCGCGCTCGCGGTACCGGGCCGGACCACGCTGCGCAACCACCACCACCTGGCCCGCGGTTACCGCGACCTGGTCGAGGACCTGGTGAAGCTGGGCGCCGACATCCGGCACACGACGGCGCCCGACGTCCGGCCGAGGCCCACGGCGGGGGCCGGTGCAGACCCGGCCTGACGTCCTGAGCCGCGACCGCGACGGGGCCCTGCTGGAGTAAGGAGGCTCTGGGCGCGCTCGCCACCACCGCCCGTCCGGGCGAGCGCGCCCCAGCCGCACGACCCGGCCGGTCACAGCAGGCTCCCCACCGCTGCCCGGGCTGATCGCGCACCGGCTCGGTGTCGCCCTGCCGCCGTCGGCGTTCGCCCGGACGCCGGCCGCCGACGACCCCGCGCCGGCCCCGGTCCCGGTGACCGGCGCGCCGCGCCGGGTGGACTACCTGGTCTCCCGTCTTCTCCGAGATGTTCATCGCGGGCCGGAACAGGTCACCATGCCGCCCACTGCCTGGTCGCGGGTGACGGCGCGGCCCAGGTAGCTGCCGCCGCCGGCTACGCCGATCAGTCCCACCTGCATCGGGACGTCGTGGAGTTCACCGCCGGTCGGCGGGGTCCGGCTCGCGCCGACCGGACAGGTCAGTTCGTCCACGGCTTCGCCGATGCCGGTGGTCATGGCCCGGTGCAGCTCTGTCCGGGTACCGCGCCTGAGCAGCACGCCCAGGGCATCGGCGATCTCGCCTCCCACCTCGGTCTCCACCCACCCCGGGATTGCCGCCGCCTTGTCCGTCTGTCTGCGGTCAGACCTGCGCGGCCGTGCGTGTTGTGACGGTGAGGGCGGCCGCGGCCATCATGAGCGCGCCGAAGAGCGCGGCGCAGGCGTACATGGTGAAGCCGAGGTCGGCGTTGCCCGCCTCGATGAGGGCGCCGCCGATCCACGGGCCGAAGATGGCGCCGAAGCGGCCCATGCCGGAGACCCAGCCGAGGGCGGTGGGGCGGTCCGCGCCGGTGTGGTGGGTGCCGACCGTCGCGTAGACCATCGTCTGGCCGGAGAAGAGCAGTAGTCCGGCGAAGAAGACCACCGCGTACAGGACGCCGACCGGCATGGCGACGCCCATGAGGTAGACGAAGACGGCGGTCAGGAGGAACCAGGCGATGACGACCTTGTGCGGGCCGGTGCGGTCGGCGGTGCGGCCGGCGATGAGCATGCCGAAGATGCCGCCGACGTTCAGGAACGTCGAGAAGAGCAGCGAGTCGCCGGTGTCGTGACCGAGGTCGACCATGATCTTCGGCAGCCACTGGCCGACTCCGTAGACCAGGAGCAGACCGGCGAAGGATGTCGACCAGAAGCACAGGGTGGTGGGCCACTGGCGGTTCCGGAAGAGGTTCTTCACCGCGTCCAGCTTGTCGCCGCGGTTCACCCTCGGCTCGGCCGGTTCGGTGCCGTAGTCGGCGGCGAGCAGCTCGGCGTCGGCGCGGCGGCCGCGGGTGAGCAGGTCGGTGGGCGACTCGGGCAGCAGCTTGAAGGCGACCGGGAGCAGGATCAGGGCGGGCAGCGCGGAGGCGATGAAGGCCGTTCGCCAGCCGTGGTCGTCGACCAGCCAGAGGGCGATCAGCGGCGCCAGCGCGCCGCCGGTCTGGTGGGCGGTCATGATGATGCCGGTGGCGAGGGCGCGGCGGCCGTGACCGGTGAATTCCATGCCGTAGGAGATCGCGATCGGCAGCAGCGCGCCGAGGCCGAAGCCGCACACGAAGCGGAAGAGGCCGAACTGGCCCGCGGACTGGGACCAGCCGGTGGCCAGCGTGGCCAGGGTGAAGATCGTGACGCTGGCGAAGACGGTGACGCGGCGGCCGATCCAGTTCGAGGCCGTGCCGGACAGGATCGTGCCGAGCAGCATGCCGAAGTTGGCGTAACTGCCGATCGTGCCCGTGGCGTCGGGGGTGAGGCCGAGGCTGCGGCCGCCGAGCATCTTCGGCAGCACGGAGCCGTAGACGAAGGTGTCGATGCCGTCGAGGAGGACGAGTCCCCAGCACAGGGCGATGACGCCGGTGCGGCTACGGCGGGACGCTGTCCCGGTCGCCCGGGCGAGCGGGGAGGTGGCGGAGGAGGACATCGTTGTTCCTCTCGTGCGGGACGTCAGCACAGGGCCTGGTCCCTGGCTGCAAGGGCAGTGGGGCCGGCGCGGCTCGCGCGGCCGGTGGGGAGGGCGGACGGGCATGTCCGCGAGCTGCGGGCTCCGCGCGGAAGGCCTCGGGTTCGCTGTGGCGTAGACGTTAAGAAGCCGCGGGCGCTACGTCAACAGTTTTGTTGACAATCTGAGCGACAGTTTGGCCCCGGGGACGGGACGCCGTCCCCGGGGCCTGGAAGGGCTCACATCAGGGCCGCACGGGCGGTGTGCCGTGCGTGTGGAAGGACTCGATGGTCTTCAGGCCCCATGCCTGGCCCCTCCTGCGTTCCTCCTCGGTCCAGGTGATGAGGGGCCAGTCGGGGGCCAGGACGAGGCGGGTGAGCGGGTTGCAGAGCTCGATGCGGTTGCCGCCGGGTTCGTAGACGTAGAGGAAGAACGTCTGCTGGATGGCGTGCTTGTGCGGTCCCGTCTCGATGAACACGCCGGTGTCGATGGCGAGGTCGGCGGCTCGCAGGATGTCCTCGCGGGTGTCGGTGGCGAAGGCGATGTGGTGCAGGCGGCCCTGGCTGCCGGTCCGGTCGGACGTGTAGACGACGTCGTACGACTTGTCGGTGTAGGTCAGCCAGCGTGCCGCGATCGCGCCGGAGTCGAGCCGGATCTGCTCGGTGGGGCGGGCGCCGAGGAGTTGTTCCTGCCACTCGGCGTTGGCGAGGACGTCGGCGGCGAGGAAGTTGATGTGGTCCAGGCGGCGGACGCCGACGCCGCGGTTGGGTTTCGCCTGCGGCTGGTTCTTGAGAGAGGGCTTGAACGCTCGGGGGGCCTGGTAGTGCTCGCTCTCCCAGTACAGGGCGTGTTCGTGGCCGTCGGGGTCGGTGGTGACGTAGAGCCGGCCGAGACCGGGCTCGTCCTCGGTCCACTTTCCCGTGCGCCCCGCCGCCTCGACGGCCCGCACCCGGCGCTGGAGCGCCTCCTCGCTGGAGGTGCGCAGGGCGAGGCGGCCGAGGCCGGGCTGTTCGCGGGCGGTGAGGACGAGGCTGTGGTGCTCGTAGTCGTCGAAGGTCCGCAAGTAGACGGTGTCGCCGTCCTGTCCGTTGACGGTCAGGCCCAGGAAGTCGGTGAAGAAGGCGACGGAGGCGTCCAGGTCCGGGGTGAACAACTGGGCGTGGCCGATGTGGGCGATGTCGCCGAGAGGCGGAGTCATGAGCGACCTCCTGTGGGCGGTACGGGGAAGACCGTGCCGTCGAAGATCTTGCGGGCGGTGCGGACGACGGCGGTGCGACGAGCTCTCGGGCCGCCCTGGGCAGCGCGATCGATGCTGCTCTCGACGTCGGTGAATCCGCTGGGATGCTCGATGCGGAGCCGGTCGCCCGCATCGGGGAGGACCGCGATGCCCTGCGCAACGCTTCCCTCGATCCGCAGCCCGGCCGCCACGCTGGCTGCGCCCAGGACGCCGATGGAGGGGTGGACGCGGGCGGGGATGAAGGTGCGGGTGGTGACGGCGCCGCCGTGGCGGGGCGGCGAAAGGAGGGTGAGCTTGGGAACGGTGGTGCGGGTGGCGTCGCCGAGCCCCATCAGCTGCCCGGCTGCCAGCCGTATGTCGTGGAGCCGGGCGGTCAGTTCCCGGTTGCTCTCCAGGTCTGTCGGGTCCTCCTGACCGGTGACCTCGAGGGCTCCGGCTGGGATCAGGACGGTCGGCATGCCGTTGTCGACGCACGTGACCTCGATGCCGGCGACCGTGTCGCGCACGTTCCCCGTGGGCAGCAACTGCCCTTTCCAAGGCGGGAATCGGAGGACGACGGCGGCGGCGCTCCCGGGGACCCCGGAGATCTCCGTGTCGCCGCCGTAGTCGACGCGGCCGTCAGGGGTCGGGAACGTCGCCGTGGCGAGGTCACCGGAATTCACCATGCGGATGCGCACGGACGTATCGCTGCTGCCTGCCCGTACGAGTCCGCGCTCGACGGCGAACGGGCCGACCCCGGCGAGCAGGTTGCCGCAGTTCTGGCGGTCCGAGACCTCTGCTCTGTCCACGGCGACTTGGAGGAAGAGGTAGTCGACGTCGGCCTCGGGGTCGGCCGACGCGGACACCACGGCGACCTTGCTCGTGAGCGGGTGGGCGCCGCCGAGGCCGTCGATCTGGCGCGGGTCCGGGCTGCCCATGACGCGCAGCAGCAGCTCGTCGCGGACGGTCCCTTCGGTAGGCAGGTCGTCCGCCAGGAAGTAGGCGCCCTTGGAGGTGCCGCCGCGCATCAGCATGCAGCGGACCTCTGGGGGGCGGGTCACGACTCGGCCTCCTCGTACGGGCGGCAGGTCACCCCGAGCCGTGCGAGTGTCTCCCGCAACCCGTAGCGGTCCAGGCCCAGTTGGCCCTCCAGGAAGGCGGCGCGGGCCCCGGCCTCCTTCCGTTCGCGTGCCTCGGACGCCTCGGCGGTGTCGCGGGCGCGTTCGCGCGGGACGACCACGACCCCGTCGTCGTCGGCGACGATCACATCTCCGGGGCGGATCACCTGGCCGCCGATCACGATCGGCACGTTCACGCTGCCGCCGGTCGCCTTGACCGTGCCCTGCGGGCTGACGGCGGCGGACCAGGCGGGGAAGCCCATGGCGCGCAGCTCCGCGGTGTCGCGGATACCGGTGTTCAGGACGGCACCGCGCACTCCGCGATGGGCGAGAGCTGTGGCGAACAGCTCGCCGAACAGGCCGTCCGTGCACGGTGAGGTGGTGGTGACGACGAGGATGTCGCCCTCGCCGCACTGCTCGACCGCCGCGTGGATCATGAGGTTGTCGCCGGGCCAGCACAGCACCGTGACAGCGGTGCCCGCGACCCGGACACCTTGCTGGATCGGACGCAGATGCGTGCCGAGGAAGCCGGTGCGGCCCATGGCCTCGCCGACGGTGGCTGTCCCGTGGCCGGCGAGCGCCTCGACGTCCTCCGCCTCGGCCTTGGGCGGGTCGGTGACGATCATGCCGGGCATCAGGCGAGCTCCTTCGCGATCTGCGGGTAGGGCCGCATGTACGCCTCGGCCATGGTCCTGTGGGCGAGGCCCAGGTTGGGGCCGGCGTTGCGCTTGAGCTGGGCCCCGCGCCGGGCGGCGAGGTCGGTGTAGTAGTCCCACAGGTGCTGCTGGGCGCCGAGGCACTCCATGGCCTTGCGCTTGGTCTCCCACACCTCGGTGATGTCGAGGAGGACCTCGGGCTTGAAGCCGCTCATCTCGGGCTGGTGCGGCTCGAAGTAGAAGACGGGCGGAGCGCCGATGATGTCGCCCTCGCCGGGGTAGCCGATGGCCTGGGCGAGGATGCGGGCCTGCAGGGCCATGCGGTTGGCGGCGGGGTGGTCGCCGTTGTAGGGGTCCTCGGTGGGATGGGTGAGGACGATGTCCGGCTGCGTCTCCCGGTAGAGGGCGACGAGCCCGTCGGTCAGCTCGGCCGTGGCGAGGAGCGGGTAGTCGCCGGCGTCGAAGAAGCGGACCTCGGCGCCGAGGACGGCGGCGGCCTTCTCCGCCTCCTCCCGGCGTACCGCCTTGACCTCCTCGAGACTCTTGCCTTCCCGCCACGCCCTGGCCGACTCGCCGCGCTCGCCGAAGGTCAGGCACGCGATGGTGACCTTTTCGCCCCGGGAGGCGGCCAGGGCGATGGCTCCGCCCGCCCGCCACACGAAGTCCCCGGCGTGCGCGGTGACGACGAGGGTCGATCGGGGCGGAGCGGCGGGTGCGCCGTTGCCGTGGGTCATGCTGCATCTCCTTGGTGACAGGTGCCGCACCCGCCCCAGGAGCGCGTTTCAGTCGGCGCGCAGGGCGTCGATCACGCTGCTGAGGTGGGCGCGAACGGCCGTCTCGGCCGCTTGCGAGTCCCTGGCCCTGATCGCGTCGATCACGGCCAGGTGCTCACTCAGGGACTGCTGCGGACGGCCCGGCCGCAGCGCCAGCTGGAAGCGGTGGCGCACCAGCTGGGCGTTGAGCCGCTCCAGGAGACCGACGGCCGTGTGCTGGCCGGAGGCGTCCCGGATCAGGGCGTGGAGGTCGTGGTTGAGCTCGGAGTAGGTGACCGGATCGCCGTCGCTGACCGCCCTGGACATGGCCTTGCCCAGGGCCGTCAGCTCGTCGAGCTGCGCGTCGGTGGCCTCGGTCGCCGCCTTGCCCGCGCACAGCCCTTCGAGCACCATCCGGCACTCCGTGATCTCCACGGCCTCCTCGACCGTCACCACCCGCACCCGCGAACCGCGGTTGCGGATCCGCTCGACCAGCCCCTCGGCGGTCAGATCGAGCAGTGCGGCACGCATGCTGGCACGCGTGACGCCGTAGGTCTCGGCGAGCTCGCTCTCCACCAACCGCTGGGCCGGCGCCATCTCGCCCTGCAGGATCGCCTTCCTCAGCCGCTCCAGCGCGTACTGCTTGGCCTGCTCTCCGGAGCCTGGACGGGCTTCCTTCGGCATCTGCCCTCCCTGAGTGAGTGCCTGTCGACGCTAAATCTAGGCGAACAGAATTGTCAACGATTCTGTTGCCACTTTGCCGAGGGTGAGCCACGGCGGATGCCGCCGGCGACAGCCCGTCTCGCGGCGCAGGGCGCCAGATCTCGCGCCTGTCCTCATCGAGCCGGCGGCGGCCGGTTCCTCACTCACCGGACCAAGATTGTCGGCAATACTGCTACTCAGATTGTTGACAAAGCTGTAGCGTGCGTCACGCCGTGACCCTGAGGCATCCGCGAAGCACTTGGTGCTCAATGAGGGGAGACCCATGCATCGGTTGACCGCGTCACGCGGACGGGACGCACTCACCCACCCGCCGAGCCTGCGGGCGGAACGCCCCGTGACCCGCAACCGCTTCCTGACAGGTGCGGCACTCGCGGGTTCCCTCGTCCTCACGCTCGTCGCAGTACCGGCCACGGTCACGACGGCCGCCCCTGCGCAGAGCCGTGGCCATGCCGCCGACCCCCAGGACGCGGCGCTCGCCTTCGACTCCTCCGACTACACGACGATCACCGTCACCATCGACGGCCGTCCGGTTGATGTGCGCTGGTACAAGGAGATCTGCTACGTCGCGAACCCGATCGCCGCGGCGGCACAGCAACCCGGTGGTCCCGGCGGGGGCGGCACCACCATCCCCAACACCGCCTGCGGCTACCAGAGCATGAACGTGTTCGTCCCCGAGAGCGCCTTCGGCGACCAGCGGGCGCCGATCTACTTCGCAGTGAACAACAGTGGCTGGATGGCCAGTTACGTACGGGCAAGCGTGACCACCGGCGCCTCCTACAACAGTGCGACGAGCAACGTCGGCGCCGCCCTGAAGGCGGGTTACGTCTTCGTCGACGTCGCCAGCCGCAGCCGCGGACTGGTCGGTGCCGACGGCTCGTCACCCGGCAAGGCGCCGGCGGCCGTCGCTGACGCCAAGGCCGCCGTGCGCTACCTGCGCCTCAACGACACCGCAATGCCCGGCAGCGCGGAGCGGATCGTCGTCAACGGCACCAGCGGCGGCGGAGCGCTGGCGTCGATCCTCGGCGCTTCCGGCAACAGCGGCGCGTACACGCCGTACCTCGCCGCGATCGGCGCCGCAGGCATCGACGCCACGGCGCACAGCACCCTGCGCGACGACGTCTTCGCAGTCAACGCCTACTGCCCGATCACCGACCTCGGCAACGCCGACACGGCCTACGAGTGGCTCTACAACGTCCTCGACACCCGTGACACCACCGAACAGAACCCCTCCCCCGGAGCAGCCGCAGAAATAGCGGCCCGTTTCGTGGGCTACGAGAAGAGCCTCGGGCTGCGCGATTCCGACGGCTCGCAGCTCACCGCCGCGACCATGCTCGACACCATCAAGAAGGAGGTCGTCCGCTCCGCGGAGACCTATCTGAAGGAGGACCCCGCCCGCACCGTCCCGCCGCTGGGCGGAACCTTCCTGATCACGACAGGGGGCACCACCACGTCGTACGTCAACGACTGGATCGACGTGGACACCGCCACCCGCACGGTGCGCTCCGTCGACATGGCGAAGTACCTCGCCTTCGTCGCCGCCCAGGCCGCCCTCAAGACGACCCCTGCCTTCGACGCCGTGGGCGTCGACGGGAATGTCACCAGCCGCACCGAGACCAACCTCTTCGGCCCGCCGACCGCGACGTACATGAACTACACCGAGTTCAGCTGGAACCACAACGACGTGCCCGGCGACGGCAGCGGCCTGGACGACACCGGGCTGACCTGGAAGCAGTACACCGCGCGGAAGAGCACCACCGTCGATGACCAGGTCCACCTCATCAACCCGATGGACTTCATCGGCACCGGTGCCGACACCGCGCCGAACTGGTACGTCCGCCACGGCACCCGCGACCGGGACACCGCCTTCACCGTCTCGGTCAACCTGGACCGTGCGCTGGCCGCGGACAAGGAGGTCGAGGACCTGGACTACCGGCTCGCCTGGAACCAGCCACATGCCGGGAACTACGACGTGCCCGAGGCCATGGCCTGGATCGCCGGGATCGTCCAGAAGGCCGGCGACCCGCTCGCGGCGCGATAGCCCGACCTCGGCGGCGACGTGCGCGATCGGCCGGCCGCGTCGATCCGCCGGCACGACCGCAGACGTCCCTCGGGAGTCAGCGGTGCGCTCCGGTGCCCCATGCTGCCGGCCCGTCAACGTGCGAACTTGGCGATGGCCGCCGGGGTGACGGGGGTGAAGAAGTTGACGAGGTTGCCGTCGGGGTCGCGGAACAGCAGCGACCGGTTGCCCCAGGGCATCGTGGTGGGCTCGTTGACGAAGTCGGTGACGAAGTCGGTCAGGTTCTGGTGAACGCGGTCCACGTCGTCGACGCGGAACTCGATGATCACGCTGTGGTTGTCCGCTGGGCGGGCGGAGCCCGGGGCGAACAGCGGGACGGTGCGGGTGCCGGCGATCGCGAGGGTGGCGTTGGCGGTCTTGAGTTCGGCGAAGTCCTCAGTGGCCCACATCGCCTGCACCCCTGTGGCTCGCTCGTAGAACTCGACGAGGCGCGCGACGTCGCTGGTGATGATGCGGATCGAGACGAAGTCCATGGTGATCTCCTTGACAGATGGGGTCATTGCACGTCGCAGGTTAGGAGAAATAGTGGACAGAATCGGTCCGGTATTCGCATTAGGCTGTGTATATGCCTCGACCCACCGGCCGCGTGCTGACACTTCTGGAGCTGTTGCAGTCCGGCGGCACCCGGACGGTGGCCGAACTCGCCGACCGGCTCGGCGTCGATGGGCGCACCGTGCGGCGGTATGTGGATCATCTGATCGACCTTGACGTGCCCGTGGAGTCGGTGCGCGGCCGGTACGGCGGGTACCGGCTCGCCCCCGGGTACCGTTTGCCTCCGCTCATGCTCAGCGACGACGAGGCGCTGGCCGTGCTGCTCGGCTTGGTCGCCGGCCGCCGAGCAGGGTTGACGACGACGGAGGGCACGGCGAGCGAGACGGCATCGGCCAAGATCCGGCGGGTGCTGCCCCAGCACGTGGCCCGCCGGCTCGACACACTCCTGGAATCGCTGGCCTTCACGGATCAGCCCCGTGAGTTCGCCACCCCCGACGCTGGGGCCCTGCTCACCATCGCCGATGCGGTGCGCCACCGCCGGCCGGTCTCGATCAGATACACCGACCGCGACGGCCGACGCAGCGAACGCACGCTGCACCCGTACGGGATCGTCGCCCATTCGGGCCGGTGGTACGTCACGGGTAGGGACCCCGGAATCGGCGAGGACCGGACCTTCCGGCTCGATCGCATCGCCGACGCGAGGACCCTGCCCGGCTCGTTCGAGGCGCCCGCGGGTCCCGATCCGGCACAGCGCGTGGTGTCAGGGTTCGCCACGGCTGAGTACCGGCATGAGGTGACCTTGCGGATCTTTGGGACCGTTGAGCAGATCCGCGCCCACCTTCCCGCCAGTGTCGCGAGCCTGGAGGAGCACGCGCCCACGGCAGGCAAGGACCCGGCGACCGAGCGCTGGCTGCGCGTCGAACTGCGGGCGGAGCGGCTCGACTGGTTGCCTCCGGCACTTGCCTCACTCGACCGGCCGTTCGTCATCGAGCGCCCCGATGAACTGCGCGGCCTCGTCACCGCGCTCGCCGATCGCCTCGCGTCCTACGCCCGCCAAACCGACGAGGGACCAAGGTCATGAGATGCCGCACCCGGGGTGTTCCCGGCTCCCCCAGGCCCGTCCGCTCGAAAGAGACTGCGAGGCGCTGAGCAGCCCGGTCCGAACTGGCCCCGGGTCGAGGGATGAAGGGGGTGGAGTTGGTTGTCATCTGCTGAAGGCGAAGCGGCGAGTGGGAGGCTTCGGCGGTGCCTAGGTTGTCCGTATGGAGATGGTTGAGCTGTTGCCGGAGCTGCATATGCTCCGTTTCGAGGTCGGGCAGGCGTATCTGTGGCGTGACGCGGACGGGCTCACGTTGATCGACTCTGGGGTCGCGGGGGCCGGTCCGGCAATCGCCGATGCCCTTGTGAGCATCGGCTCGAAACCCCGGGACCTGCGGCGTGTCGTGCTGACTCACTTTCATGAGGACCATGCCGGCGGTGCTGCCGAGATCGCCGCGTGGGGAGGGGTCGAAATCTTCGCGCACCGTCTGGACGCCGCGGTGATCCGCGGGGAGTCACCGGCTCCGCCACCGGTCTTCACGGATGCTCCTGACTGGGAACGTGCCTTGTTCGAGAGCAAGCCGAAGCTGCCACCGGCAGCGCCGGTGCCGGTGGACCATGAGGTCGGTGATCAAGATGTGCTTCCCTTCGGTGGCGGGGCTCGCGTGGTGGCTGCACCGGGTCATACTCCGGGCAGCGCCGCGTTCTATCTCCCTGCCTTCGGAGTGCTCTTCCTGGGCGACGCTGCAGCGAACGTGGGAGGCAGGACCATGGTCGGCGTGTTCAACACGGACCGGTCTCGTGCACTGAAATCCTTGAGGGACTTGAGCCGACTGGATGCGGAGGTGGCCTGCTTCGGCCACGGCGAGGCGATCGTGGGATCGGCTTCGGCGGTTCTGCGGGCTGCGGCAGCGACCCCGAGCGGCAGTTGATCGACCGGTACGCCACGGGGGGCGGTGTGGGCCTGGGGCGGCCAAGGCCCATCTCGGCACGCTGGCTGACCGCGACGCTCCCCCGCCGGGCTGGGTGGCACGCAGTGACACATAGGCTCTGGACAGGCGGGAAAAGTAGGACATAATGGGACCAGGCCGGACAGCGTTGTCACCCCGCCCGACGTGTCCCCTCCCCCTCGCTTCCCCCCGCGACCGCAAGGAGCCGCTCCCCGTATGGCGCACGGAGCCCACCGCCACCTGATGCCTCCCCGCCCCGACCTCGCTCTCGCCCGCGACTGCGAGCAGTGCCTCGGCTGGGGGACCGTCGTCACCCGCGACGGGGACCACGAGCTGTGCCGGGCGTGCCAGCCCGAGCCGGGCGAGGAGGGTGGCGCCGGCCTCACCGGGTCCTGATGCCACGCCTGCCGGCGGTACCGGCGGCCGCGTCGGCCCCGGCTTCCGGCCGGGCGGGCGGGCGGACGGCGATTCCCGGCAGCCGCGGCACCCGCGCGACGACCGCGAGCCGCCACGGCGTCGCGAGCCGCCGACGGGGCTTCGCCGCCGCAGGCCGCGAGCCCGTGCGAAGCGCCCACCGCGGTCCGGACCTCCCCGCGCTCGCCCGCGTCCGCCCGCACCAGGCGATGAACGGCCACCGAAGCCAACCGGCACTTAGACGACCGGTCTAATGCCGGGTAGAATCGCTGGCATGCCAGCAACCGCGACACGAAGCGCCGAGACCCGTCAGAAGATCCTCGATGTCGCCCGGAGGATCATGGCACACAAGGGCTACTCCGCCGTCGGCCTCAACGAGGTGCTCGCGGAGGCCGGCGTGCCCAAGGGCTCTTTCTACTACTACTTCACGTCCAAGGACGCCTTCGGCGAAGCCCTGCTGAAGAGCTACTTCGACGAGTACCTCGCCGACATGGACCGCATCCTGGCAGCCCCCGACCGGTCCGCAGCCGAGCGCCTGATGGACTACTGGCAGCTGTGGCGCGAGACCCAGAGCATCGACGAGTGCCAGGGCAAGTGTCTGGCCGTGAAACTGGGGGCCGAGGTGTCCGACCTCTCCGAGTCGATGCGCCTGGCGCTCAAGGAGGGGACGGACGCGATCGTCGGCCGGTTGGAGCGAGTCATCTCCGCCGGCCTCGCGGACGGATCCGTCACGATCGAGGACACGCCGCTGGAAACGGCCCGGATCCTGTACGACATGTGGCTCGGGGCCAGTGTCATGGCCAAGATCCACCGCAGTGTCGAGCCCCTCGACATCACCACGACGGTGACCCGCCGGCTCCTGCACGCGTGACGGTCCTCCGGCCGAGAAACTGAACCGCACGCGAAGCGTGCGCCATGATCCCGCTCGGCCCGTCCCTCCGGGCGCTCCGGTACATCGGCGCGGTACGTCGGCGCGGTACGGAGGGAGTTGAGGTGGAAGCACGGACCGAGCGGGGTGCGCAGCACCTGCGGCGGGGGCGGCGCGGCCACCGGCGGGCACCTCACGCAGAAGAGCCCGGCACCTGATCGTCGCCCTGCTCGGGATGCCCGTCGTGCGCGTCACCCCGCCAGGCCAGCGAGGTCGTCGCCAGCGTGCCGACCGCGAGTGCCGCGCCGGCGATCAGGACGTACACCGGGTCCCACAGCTTGCCCAGCGCCTGCACGAGAACGGGAAGGGCGAAGCCGACGTAGGTCAGGCTGTAGAACACGGCGATCACCGTCGAGATGTTGCGGGAGTCGGTGAGGGACTCCACGAGCCGCAGACCGCTCACCAGCAGCAGACCGTAGGCGGAGCCCAGTACGACGGCCGTGGCGATCAGGAGGACCGGCGCACCCGTGGCGACGGTGAGCGCTGCGGCGAGCATCCCGCCGATGACGGAGGCCATTCCCGCCCGGAACGGTGCCGCCGGGGAGCGCCGGGCCAGCCGCCGGGCCCACGGCTGCACCGCGATGCCGCTGCCCAGGGTGACGGCGGCGACCACACCGCCGGCGACGGCCCCGTAGCCGCCCAGCGGGACGAGAACGGGAAGCGCCGCCAGGGACACGGTCGCGGCCCCGAAGACCCACGGCGCCGTCGGAAGGACCGCGGTCAGGAAGACGCGGCTGGTCAGCACCTTCATCGATCCGGTACTGCGGTGCGACGCGTGACCGGCCCGCCCGGTGGCGGCCGGAGCCGGCTCCGGAGCCCGCCGCACCACCGGCAGGGTCAGTGCCACCAGCGCGATGTGCACCAGGTAGGCCGTGATGTCAGGCGACGGCGCCCACTGCACGAGGGCTCCGGACAGCAGAGGGCCGAGGGCGAACCCGGCGGTCAGCGCGACTGCCGAGCGCCGCGCCCCGGCTCCGGCCCCGCCCCCGTCGGCCCGTGCGGCGTCGGAGAGTTCCTTGATCCATGCCGTGCCGGGCCCGAACGCCGAGCCGGCGGCGACCCCGACGAGTATCCGCCCTGCCAGGATCGTCCCGAAAGCCCCGCCGGACAGCAGGATCACCGCGGAGCCAAGGGCGGAGAGCAGCAGAGCGGTCATGAGGACCCGCCGCCGGCCGAGCCGGTCGGAGACCCCGGACATGATCAGCAGAGCCGGGACGAGCCCCAGGGCGTAAGCGCCGTACAGGGCGTTGACCTGGAAGCCGCTGAGGTCTGCGCGGTAGACCTGGAGCACGGAGGCGAACATGTTCGCCCCCCAGCCCACCGTGAAGACGGCAGCCGCGGGCCGGACCCAGGCGGCATGTGCCGCAACCGCGGGGGCTCCCCCGGCCGTCACGCAGGAGGCTGCGCCGCCGCGGCTCGGCGGGCGGGTGGCAGCGGTGATCTTTGATGTCGCCATGACCACGATCCCAACGATTGAGTAGACGTCTGCGTCCTGCGCCTGGAAGGCGGTCCGGCCCTGTGACCGCTGTCATGCCGCCGCCGGTCCGCGGGCATCACCCCGTGGACCGGCGGCGGCGTGATCTCCGTGGGCCTCGTCAGCCGCGGGCCCCGGCGAACGCGATGAGGGCGTCGGCCGCCGGACCGGACGAAGCGGGGTTCTGGCCGGTGATCAGCAGACCGTCCCGCACGACGTACGGCGCCCAGTCCGCGAGCTTGGAGTAGTCGCCTCCGAGCCTCTTCAGCTCGTCCTCGACGAGGAAGGGAACGACGTCGGTCAGCGCGACGGCGTCCTCCTCGCTGTCGGCGAATCCGGTGACCCGCTTGCCGCGCACGAGCGGCTCGCCGTCCTCGTCGACGGCGTGCCGCAGGACGCCCGGAGCGTGGCAGACCAGCGCGAGGGGCTTGTCGGAGCGCAGGGTCGCCTCGATGAGACGGATGGAGTCGGCGTCCTCCGCCAGGTCCCACAGGGGGCCGTGGCCGCCGGGGTAGAAGACGGTGTCATAGTCGTCGGCGACGACGGAGTCCAGGCGCACGGTGTTGGCCAGTGCCGCGACGGCTTCCGGGTCGGCCTCGAACCGGCGGGTCTGGTCGGTCTGGTTGGCGGGTTCGTTGCTCTTGGGGTCCAGTGGCGGGCGGCCGCCCTGGGGCGAGGCGAGCGTGACGTTCCAGCCGGCCTCCTGGAACCGGTAGTAGGGAGCAGCGAGTTCCTCCAGCCAGAACCCGGTCTTGCGGCCGGTGTCGCCGAGTTGGTCGTGCGAGGTCAGAACGACGAGGACCTTCATGGTCACTGCTCCTTGATCAATGGACCGGCCGTCTCGCCTCGGTGCGGAGAGAGACCGGAAGGGTCCGGGCAGGCGTGCGGGGGTGGCCTGCGCCGGTCGGTGCGGACCGTCGGCCGCGGGGCGGGCCGGGCGACGGGGCGGTCACCTCACCGGGCGAGGAAGGCCAGCAGGATCTCGTTGACCTCCGCGGTATGCGTGGTCAGCAGTCCGTGCGGGGCGCCTTCGATCTCCTCGTACTGCGCGGAGGGCAGAGCCCGGGCGAAGCGCCGGCCCGTGGCGTCGATGGGCAGGGTGCGGTCAGCGGTGCCGTGCACGATCAGGGCCGGAACGTCGATCCTGGGGATGTCGGCACGGAAGTCCGTGGGCCAGGCGAGGGGGGCGGCGGCCGAGGCGATGGCCCCCGAGGCGGCGGCGACGTTCCAGGCGTTGCGGACCGCTCCTTCGCTGACGCGGCTGCCGAGGTTCTCGTCGAGGTTGAAGAAGTCGCTGTAGAAGTCCGAGAAGAACGCGTACCGGTCCTTCCTGGCCGCGTCCGAGACACCCTGGAAGAAGGAGAGGGGCGCCGCCCCGTCGGGGTTGTCGTCGGTGATCTCCAGGTACGGCTCGAGGGACGCCAGGAACACCGCCTTGGCGATCCGCTCCGAGCCATAGGTGGACAGGTAGCGGGCGACCTCGCCCGTGCCCATCGAGAAGCCCACCAGCACCGCCTCACGCAGGTCCAGCGCCTCCACCACGGCGTGCAGGTCTGCGGCGAAGGTGTCGTAGTCGTAACCCGTCGAGGGCTGGCTGGACTTGCCGAAGCCCCGCCGGTCGTAGGTGACGACCCGGTAGCCGGCCTCCAGCAGGGCCGGCACCTGCCCCTCCCACGAGTTCCCGTCCAGCGGGTAGCCGTGGATCAGCACCACGGGTCGGCCCGTCCCCTTGTCCTCGTAGTGCAGCTCGATGTCCGCACTGTTCTCCACGCCCACCTTGATGCGTCCCATGATGGCCACCCTCTTCGCTGTGTGTGCCGCGTTCCGACACCGTGAACTATACGACTGGTCTACTAGAAATGGCAACGGCGCGCGCCCCGACAACCGGAGTGGCGGTTGGGCACCCGCGGATGATGACGACCGGCGGCGTCGGCCGTGCCGACTGCGCCCGACCGGCTCCCACCGAGGATGCGGTGGCCGCCGTGTCGCAGCGTTTCACATGGTGAGGATGGCACCCAGCAAGGCTTCGGGCGTTTCGATCTGCGGCAGGTGGCCGCTGTGAGGCAGAAGGGTGAACCGGGCCCCCGGGATGGCCGCGGCGAACGCCTTGCCGTACTCGGCGTCGACGATGCCGTCGCTGTCACCCCAGACGACATGGACCGGCAGGTTCACCGAGGCGAGCCGTCCCAGCAGGGAGGGGTCCGACATGGCGGGGCCGGTGTAACCCACGAGGGCCTGCATCTCGGGGCGCGGACCCGCGGAGGGCGCACCCTGCGGCGCCACGGCCGGAGCCTTGCCCGGGTCGTGGAAGGACAGCTTGTGGATGCCGTCGGGAGACAGGCCCCTGAGGTCCGCCACCGGGTGGCCGGCGACCTCGATGCCGATGCCGTCGACGATGACCGCACCGCTCACGCGGGGACTGGCCAGCAGGGCGATCTCGGCTGCGATCCAGCCGCCGAACGAGTTGCCGACGACGGTGACATCGGCGAGGCCGAGACGTTCGAGCAGAGCGACGTAGGCGGCAGCGAGGTCGCGGGTCGTCGCCAGCGCATCGGGGCGGGGGGTGCCGGCGAAGCCGGGGTGCGTCGGCGTGAGGACGCGGGAGCGGGTGCGCTCCGCGAGCAGTCCGGCGAAGCCGGTCATCGTGCCCTGGCCGCCGCCGCCGTGGAGAAGGAGGAACGACCGGGTCCGGTCCTGTTCCTCGACCGTGATCTCGACGTCGGCCGGGGCCTCACCCAGGGTGATGGTCGCGGTGCGGACGGGAGACGGCGGGCCGGTCGTTGCTATCGGTGTTGTCCAAGTCATATAAGGAACCTTATACAAGGATCCTTAGACACGCAACCGGAACCCTCGGCTGCGCCGGGCGCCCCGAACCGGACGGCCCGCGGGACTAAGGTTCCTTGTATAAAGATGCGGAAGTATGGTGTCTGCGTGAACACCTCCCTCCAGGACGTGGGTCTGGCCGTCAAGCGCCTCCAGTGGCTGCATCACCGCGAGGCCAATCGCAGGCTGCTCTCCACAGCGGGACTGTCCTTGGTGCAGTGGGATGTACTGCGCCACCTGCACAGCCGGCCGGACGCCTCGCTGCACACCCTGTCCGAACTCACGTTCCAGTCCGACCAGTCGATGGGAGAGCTCGCCAAACGGATGGTGGGCTGCGGACTGCTGGAGCGGGTCCCCGGGCCCGGCCGGGCCGTCCGGCATCGCCTGACCGCAAAAGGCCAGGAGGCCTACGAGCGGGGTTCCGGCGTCGTCGACGACGTGCTGGCCGAGTCCCTGGGCGTGCTGACGACACAGGAGAGGGCAGTGCTGCACGACCTGCTGCTGAGGGCGGCGGAGCACGCGAAGTCCACTTGGTGAGGATCCTCCGCCGCACCCGGGCGGGCTCAGGCCGCCGAGAGCCGGAGTGATGGTGCGCATCGGCTCCGCCGGGCGCGCACAGGCCGAGCGCGCCGGCATGTTTATCCGCCTCCGCGGCGACGGGTTCCCGAATTACCACCCCGGCCTTCGCTGCTTTCGCGGGGCGATGTCTCCGCTTTTCCGGTTTGGACGGCGCCGGAACGGCAATCCGACAAGCGACCACAGACCGCGTCGACGTTGGGATGTGACACGCGATGGCTGACGATCAGAAGGCCAAGGGCAAGATGGAGCAGGCCAAGGGCAAGGTCAAGGAGGCCGCCGGTCGCGCCGTCGGCAACGAGCGCCTGGAGGCCGAGGGCCGCATGGAAGGCGCGGCCGGTGACGCCCGGCAGGCGAAGGAAAAGGCGAAGGACGTCTTCAAGCACTGACGTCCGGCATTGCCGGCGCCACCCACCGGGGCGTGCGTCGATTCGGATCCGGAACGGGCCCGGGAAAATCCGCGGAAGCGGTTTTCCGGGCCCGTTCCGTGTGTGCGGCCACCCGGCCCCCGGTCGCGGCGCACGCGGCCGCCGCCCGCCGTGCCGCCCCCTCACCAGCCGTTCACGGGCATCCGGAGGATTCCTCGTGAACGGCCTTTGACCGGCGGCCCAGCGGGTAGCCGGGGAGTGACGGCGCGACCCGTTGTGCACAGGAAGGGACCCTCACCCCAGAGGAAAAGGGCGACGAGGTATGGACATCCCGCTCAGGACGCACGCGACGACGCAGGCCCGCCCTGCTCCCCTGCGCTACAGCCGCATCTGGGACTCGGGCATATCCAGCATCGCCGAGGCGAGAGACGCCGTCGCGGCCCTGCTCTCCCGGGCCCGGCCCGCACCCGGACGGCGCGCGCTGCAGGACGCCCAGCTCGTCGTGAGCGAACTCGTCACCAACGCGGCCAAGCACGCCCCCGGCCCGTGCACGCTGCGCCTGGAGCTGCTGCCCGACGCCACCGCGTTGCGCGTCGACGTCACGGACACCTCCCGGCAGCCGCCGCGCAGGCGCCCTCCCGATCCCGGCCGGGTCGGCGGCCACGGGCTGCATCTGGTGACGATGCTCTGCCGGGACCTGGGAGTGACCTGGCTGCCGCACGGCAAGCGCGTCACCGCGACCGTGCCGCTCACGCCCGCGGCAGCCGGCTGACCCCGGTCAGACGACCCTGATGCCGACGATGCAGGTGTCGTCGTCGGTGTCCGACCTGCTGTAGGTGAGCAGCCGGTCCAGCTGCTGGTCCAGGGTGCTGGGCGCGGAACGCGCCGTGTCCAGCAGATGGGTCAGGGACTCCTCCACCGAGCGGTCCCGGCGCTCGATCAGGCCGTCGGTGTACATCAGCAGGGTGTCCCCGGCGGCCAGCTGCACCTCCGTCTCCTCGTAGCCCGCCTCCGGCACGGCGCCGAGCAGCATCCCCTTGACCGGGGGCAGCGCGGTCGCCTCCGACTCCCGGACCAGCACCGGGGGCAGATGGCCCGCCCGCGCCCAGCGCAGGGTGCGCCGCTCGCCGTCGTAGAGGCCGCACACGGCGGTGGCGGTGACCGCGCCCGTCAGATGATGGGCGACGATGTTCAGCCACGACAGCAGCTGCGCCGGTCCGGCGCCGGTCACCGCCAGGCCGCGCAGCGCGTTGCGCAGGACGACCATGCTGGTGGCCGCCTCGATGCCGTGCCCGGCGACGTCGCCGACGCACAGCAGGACCAGCCCGGACGGCAGCACGACGGCGTCGTACCAGTCGCCGCCGACGAGGTTCTCGGTCTCGGCGGGCCGGTAGCGCACCGCCACCTGGAGGTCCGGCATCTCGAGCGGGGCCTGGGCCGGGGGCATGATGGCGTGCTGGAGCTGGAGGGCCAGCCGGTTGCGCTCCACCGCCTGCTGCTCGGTGTGGGCGAGCTGGTCGCGGGTCGCGGCGAGGGCTACCTCGGTCCAGTGCTGGGCGGAGATGTCCTGGTAGGCGCCGCGGACGCCGAACAGCTGGCCGTCGGTGTCGAGGACGGGTTCGGCGACCACGCGCATGTGCCGGGTCACGCCGTCCGGGCGCTGCAGCCGGAACGCGGCCGAGGCGGGCCTGCGGTGGTGCAGCAGGGTGCGCAGGAAGCGGCGGAGGGTGACGGTGTCGTCGGGGTGGGCGTGGGCCGGCAGGTCCTGCAGGGCGACCGCAGGGCTGCTGGTCGGACGCCCGTAGAGGTCGAACAGCTGGCCGTTCCAGGTGATCTCGCCGGTGAGCAGGTTCTCCTCGAAGCCGCCGATCCGGCCGAGCCGCTGGGCGTGCTGGAGCAGGCTGGCGAGCCGTGCCGTCTCGTCCTCGATCCGCCAGATCAGCAGCACGCCGGCGCCGTGCCGGCTGATGCTGATGTCGGCGACGGCGGACAGCGGCACCTCGTCGACGAGCGCGGTCAGCCGCATCCGCTGGGCGCGGAACGGCTCGCCGGTGGCGTAGACCCGTTCCACCCGCTGGAACAGCTCGCTGGCGCCGGCGGCCATCGGATAGGCCTCCAGCAGCAGGGCGCCGCCCACGACGGCCCGGGGCCGCCCCGCCGGGTCCAGGAAGCGGTTGTTGACGTGCTGGATGCGGAAGTCGACCAGCTGCCCGGCGTCGTCCAGGTGCGGCACGAGCACCAGCGCCGGGTCGTGCAGCCCGTCCGCCAGGTCCATCAGCTCGACCACGTCGGGCAGCAGCCGGGGCTCCGACTCGGAGCCGGGCGGTGCGCCGAAGGTCTCCAGACTGTGCGCGCACAGCTCGGCGAGGGCCTCCACCTGCCGCACGACCGGCCGCGGCAGCGGGGACTCGGGCTTGGGCCAGGCGATCTCCAGGACGCCGTGGATCCGGCCGCCCGCACCGGCGGGTACGGCGATCCGGGCGCCGTCGGTGTACTCCCGCCGCCCGATCGTGGGCAGCCCGGACGCGGCGAGCGAGGACAGCCACTGCCCGTCGGGCTCGGTCAGGCCGCGGCGGGCCACGGTGACCACGTCGGGCGGCACGTAGTGCCAGCGGGCCGCCTCGCTCGCCGAGAAGCCGGCGCTTCCGGCGAGGGTGAGGGAGCCGTCCGAGCCGGCCGCCCAGATGGCCACGGCGACCGCGCCGAGGGGGCGCAGGGCGTGCTCGAGCAGCGAGTCGGCCATCGCCTGGGTGTCGTGGGCGGCCAGCACACCGCTCTCGGCGGTGCGCAGCCGCACGGCGGCGGACTCCTCGACGGGCCCGGCCGGGTCCGCGGCCGTGGACAGGAACGCCTCGGTGACCTCCGTGACGCGGTCGCGGGCCGCCTGGTTGATGACCTCCACCGCGAACTCCAGCGGGGTCATCCGCGCCTGCTCGGTCAGCTCGGCGAGCTGGCGTGCGGCCTGGGCGGGGCCGCAGCCGAGGCGTTCGACCAGGATGCCCTTGGCGAGTTCGATCAGCGCCCGGCCCTCGGCCTCGGCCTGGGCCGACCGCACCTCCCGGCGCAGCCGTTCCACGGTGGCGGCGAGCCGGCCCACCGGAGTGGAGGCCGGCACGTCGGGCACCGACATGTCCACGGCCGGGAGCTGGACGGGCACGCCGGCCGGCGTGCCCGTCTCGGCGGGCGTTTCGTGCGTGGTCACCGGATCGGTACTCCTCGGCCTGCGGACGGGCGGACGGGCGGGCGGACCGTCATGCGGGGAGCCAGCGCCGGACGCAGGCGATGAGGTCATGGGTGTCCACCGGTTTCGTGACGTAGTCGCTGGCGCCGGAAGCGAGGCTCTTCTCCCGGTCGCCCTGCATGGCCTTGGCGGTCACGGCGATGACCGGGAGGTCGGCGTACTGCGGCATCTTGCGGATCTCTGCCGTGGCCGTGTACCCATCCATCTCGGGCATCATCACGTCCATCAGAACGAGTTCCACGTCCGGGTTGTTCACCAGCGTCTCGATGCCCTTGCGGCCGTTCTCGGCGTGCAGCACGCGGAAGCCGTGCAGTTCCAGGATGCCGCTGAGCGCGAACAGGTTCCGGGCGTCGTCGTCGACGACGAGGACGGTACGGCCGCGGGTGTGCTCGTCGATCAAGTGGGGTGCGGTGAGCTGGGGTTCGTCGCCCCGGACCAGGGTGAGCACCTCCCCGGGCTCCTCGGCCGACAGGTGCAGCGCGATCCGCTCGCGCAGCTCGTCCAGGCTGAAGAGGTACTCCAGCGAACCGCCGGCGGTGTTCTCCGGGAGCGGCTCGGAGCGGTGCGAGCCGTGCACCAGCACCGGGACGCTCGCCAGGGCCGAGTCGCCGCGCAGCGCCTCCAGGAAGCGGGCCGACTCGCCGTCCGGCATGCCCATTTCCACGACGACGCAGTGGCAGGGCTCGGCGGCGAGGGCGCCGGCGGCCTCCTGGGCGCCGACCGCGGTGATGATGTCGACCGGCGGGTCGCCGCCGTCGGCGCGGCTGTGCGCGAGGTCCCCGACGACGCTCTCGGCGACCAGCGTCAGCAGCCCGCGCGGGCGTTCCTCCACGACGAGCAGCCGGCGCGGGCGCTGCCGCTTCGCGCCGGCCGGGGGCAGGTGCCGCGGCAGCTCGGGCCCGGTCGTGCCGTCCGTCCGCTCCAGCTCGGCGGGCTTCGGGGCGGGCCGCGTGCGCAGGGCCTCCTCGAAGTCCGGCCGGGCGACGGGCAGGAAGAGGGTGAAGGTGCTGCCCTTGCCGGGGGTGCTGTCCACGCTGACGGCGCCGCCGAGCAGGTAGGCGATCTCCCGGGTGATGGACAGGCCGAGCCCGGTGCCGCCGTACTTGCGGCTGGTGGTCCCGTCGGCCTGCTGGAACGCGCCGAAGATGGTCTCCAGCTGCTGTTCGGGAATGCCGATGCCGGTGTCCTTCACCCGGAAGGCCACGATGCCGCCGCCGCGCACCACGCCCTCGGGCACCTCGTCGTCCGAGGCGGGCTCGACCCGCAGTTCGACGCCGCCCTGTTCGGTGAACTTCACCGCGTTGGACAGCAGGTTGCGCAGGATCTGCCGCAGCCTGGAGTCGTCGGTGAGCAGGTCGGCGGGGGCGCCGGGAGCCGTGGTGACGGTGAAGTCGAGGCTCTTCTGGGTGGTCATGGGCCGGAAGGTGGCCTCGACGTAGTCGATGAGCTGGCGCAGCGAGACGCGCTCGGGCGTCACGTCCATCTTCCCGGCCTCGACCTTGGACAGGTCCAGGATGTCGTTGATCAGCTGGAGCAGGTCGGAGCCGGCGGAGTGGATGATGCCCGCGTACTCGACCTGCTTGGGGGTGAGGTTGCGGGAGGGGTTCTGGGCCAGCAGCTGGGCGAGGATGAGCAGGCTGTTCAGCGGGGTGCGCAGCTCGTGGCTCATGTTGGCGAGGAACTCGGACTTGTACTTGGAGGCGAGCGACAGCTGCTGGGCGCGTGCCTCCAGTTCCTGCCGGGCCTGCTCGATCTGCAGGTTCTTCGCCTCGATGTCCCGGTTCTGCTCGGCCAGCAGCGAGGCCTTCTCCTCCAGTTCGGCGTTGGAGCGCTGCAGCTCCTCCTGCCGGGCCTGCAGCTCGGCGGAGCGGGACTGCAGCTCGCTGGTCAGGCGCTGCGACTCCTCGAGCAGTTCGTCGGTGCGGGCGTTGGCGACGATCGTGTTCACGTTGACGCCGATGGTGTCCACGAGCTGCTGCAGGAAGTCCCGCTGGATCGGGGTGAACGGGGTGACGGCGGCCAGTTCGATGACGCCGAGGACCTGCTCCTCGAAGACGATGGGCAGCAGCAGCAGCGTGGTGGGCTCCACCTGCCCGAGGCCGGAGGAGATGGTGACGTAGCCGGGCGGCAGCTCGTCGACGGCGATGGTGCGGCGGCTGCGCGCGGCCTGGCCGACCAGGGAGCGGCCGAACGGGATGCGCACGGGCCGGCGGTCCTCCTCGGGCCGGCCGTAGGAGCCGACGAGCCGCAGCTCGGGCCCGGCCTCGCCCTCCTCGGCCAGGTAGAAGGCGCCGTACTGGGCGGACACCTGCGGCGCCAGCTCGTCCATGATGAGTTCGGCGACGACGGGCAGGTCGCGGTGGCCCTGCATGAGGCCGGAGATCCGGGCGAGGTTGGTCTTGAGCCAGTCCTGTTCCTGGTTGGCCCGGGTGGTCTCGCGCAGGGACTCCACCATGGAGTTGATGTTGTCCTTGAGGTCGGCGACCTCGCCGGAGGCGTCGACGGTGATGGACCGGGTCAGGTCGCCCTCGGCGACGGCGCTGGCCACGTCGGCGATGGCGCGGACCTGCCGGGTCAGGTTCCCGGCGAGTTCGTTGACGTTCTCGGTCAGGCGCTTCCAGGTGCCGGAGACGCCCTCGACCTCGGCCTGGCCGCCCAGGCGACCCTCCGTGCCGACCTCCCGGGCGACGCGGGTGACCTCGTCGGCGAACGCGGAGAGCTGGTCCACCATCGTGTTGATGGTGGTCTTCAGCTCCAGGATCTCGCCGCGGGCGTCGACGTCGATCTTCTTCGACAGGTCGCCCTTGGCCACGGCGGTGGTCACCAGCGCGATGTTGCGGACCTGGCCGGTGAGGTTGTTCGCCATGGAGTTGACGTTGTCGGTGAGGTCCTTCCAGGTGCCCGCCACGTTGGGCACATGGGCCTGGCCGCCCAGGCGGCCCTCGGTGCCCACCTCGCGGGCCACACGGGTGACCTCGTCCGCGAACGCCGACAGCGTGTCGACCATGGTGTTGATGACGTCGGCGAGGGCGGCGACCTCGCCCTTGGCCTCGACGGTGATCTTCTGCGAGAGGTCGCCCTTGGCCACCGCGGTGGCGACCTGGGCGATGGAGCGGACCTGGCCGGTGAGGTTGGAGGCCATCACGTTGACGTTGTCGGTGAGGTCCTTCCAGGTGCCGGCGACGCCGCGCACCTGCGCCTGTCCGCCGAGTCGGCCCTCGGTGCCCACCTCGCGGGCCACGCGGGTGACCTCGTCCGCGAACGCGGAGAGCTGGTCCACCATCGTGTTGATGGTGTTCTTCAGCTCCAGGATCTCGCCCCGGGCGTCCACGGTGATCTTCTGCGACAGGTCGCCCTGCGCCACCGCGGTGGCCACCTGGGCGACGTTGCGGACCTGCGCGGTCAGGTTGCCGGCCATGAAGTTGACCGAGTCCGTCAGGTCCCGCCAGGTGCCCTTGACCCCCTTGACGTCCGCCTGGCCGCCGAGCCGGCCCTCGGTGCCCACCTCGCGGGCCACACGGGTGACCTCGTCCGCGAACGCGGAGAGCTGGTCCACCATCGTGTTGATGGTGTTCTTCAGCGCGAGGATCTCGCCCCGGGCGTCCACGGTGATCTTCTGGGACAGGTCGCCCTGCGCCACCGCGGTGGTCACCTGGGCGACGTTGCGGACCTGGGCGGTCAGGTTGCCGGCCATGAAGTTGACCGAGTCCGTCAGATCCCGCCAGACACCGGCCACGCCGGGCACCTGGGCCTGGCCGCCGAGCCGGCCCTCGGTGCCCACCTCGCGGGCCACGCGGGTGACCTCGTCCGCGAACGCCGACAGCTGGTCCACCATCGTGTTGACGGTCTCCTTCAGCTGAAGGATCTCGCCGCGCGCGGGTACGTCGATCTTCTGGGACAGGTCGCCCTTGGCCACGGCGGTGGCGACCTGGGCGATGTCGCGGACCTGCGTGGTGAGGTTGCCCGCCATCGCGTTGACGGAGTCGGTCAGGTCCGCCCAGGTGCCGGAGACGCCGGGCACCTGCGCCTGCCCGCCGAGGGTGCCTTCGGTACCGACCTCGCGGGCCACCCGGGTGACCTCGGAGGTGAACACGGACAGCTGGTCGACCATGCCGTTGAAGACGGTGGCGATGTCGCCCATGAGTCCGGTGGAGTCGTCGGGCAGCCGGGTGCCGAAGTCTCCGTCGCGTACCGCGGTCAGTCCCGCGAGCAGTCTTCTCAGTTCGTGGTCACCCGGGACCGCCTCGGTCGTCCCGGTCGCCTTGCCGGCCATGCGCACCCTCGATCCGCTCCCCAGGAGCCCCCGGGCGAGGGCTCCGAACCGCTGCCGGGAGCTTCTGGCGCCCGGCCGTTGGCGTGTGCATTTCCGCAGTTCACGGATTTGCATGATGAGAAAATACGCCGCAGGCTAACCCACCTCCACGTCGGCGGACAAAGCAATCGGCCACGCCCCTGCTCCGCCGGGAGCGGCCGTCGGACGGCAGGTGTGAGGCGCGCACGGGCGGGTACCCGACAGAGTTCGCCGTGTGCGCCCCTCTCCATGGTGGCAGGCGGCGTCCCGCAGCGCCTGTGGTGACGGTCGTACGTACGCGCCGGCCGGTCGGTCCCGCGGCGCGGCCCCGCCGCCCACCCGGGCGGGCCCCTCGTGCCGGACGCCTCCCGCGAGCGCGCCGGCCAGGCCGGCGGGCCGGTGCGCGTGGACCCACTCGGCGTACGGCAGGGCGGGGTTGGCGGATGTCCGGAAACAGCGGTTCGCCCCGATCGGCTCTCCCCGGACCGGGGCCCGGCCCCGAGCGCGCCCTGGTCCGGCGGCCGCGCTCGGGGCCGGGCCGAACGCGGCCTGAGGCGCCCACCACCGCTCCGGCCCGGCCTCGAGGCCGGCCCGGCGGAAGACCCGCCGCCGAGAGGCCGGGGGTCCGGGCCGGGGTCCGGTGACGTTCGTCACGAGTCCCGGCCGCCAGGGGTCGTCCGGCGGGGCGTCTCCGCCACCCGGCGCGGGCACCGTCCGAGCGGGGCGGCGCGGATGCCGTCGCGCGGGATCGGGGGTGTGGCGCCGGCCGTGCGGCCCCGCGGGGCGGGCGGGGCGCCGGGGGCCGTCGGTGGTGAGCGGCGGCCCACTGACGCGGCTCCGCGCCTCGGCTGCGGTGCGCTCGTCGGCCGGGCGGCGCCGGACGTTGGCGTGGGCCGTCGCACGGGTACTCGGCGCCGCATGAAGGATCACGAGAACGACCGGCAGGACGAGAACGACCGGCAGGACGACAACGCGACGGCGGCCGAGCGGGCCGCGAACCGGCAGCGCGAGGCGGACCGTGAGCGCGCCGCCTCGCAGCCGTTCGACTACCCGTACCCGGAGCGCCGGGCCGGGGTCCGGGCCCGGCGGCACATCAGCGAAGCGGCGGCTGCCGCGGACACGCCGCCGGGCATCCCCGGCGGCTACGGCACCACCGGCGGCGGCCAGCCCGCCGGCCCCGGCGCCGCCCACCCGCCGTCCCGCGCCCCGCAGGACGTGGAGGAGGGGACCCCGGCGGCGGAGCCGGGGAGCGACGACGAAGGGCCGGTCGACCGGTCCGGGCGGTGACGGCGCGCTGCCGCAGGCGGTTCACGGCAATCCGGCCTGCCGGGGCCGGTCGCCGTCCGCTCCGTCCTGCGGCCGGGGCGGCGGGGGCTCGCCCGCGGTGAGGTGTTCGAGCACCTCGGCCAGCTCCTGGCAGGCCTTCTCCACCGAACGCCGGGTGTTGCGCTGTTCGGTGATCACGGCGGACAGCAGCAGCGCGGTCAGGGCCAGGGCCCCGTTGAACGCCTGCAGCTTCGCCATGACCTCGATCCGGTTCAGCCCCGCGAACGCCCCGGCGCCGTCGGTCGCGGCGAGGGTGGCCGCCACGGACGCCGCCAGAGCGCACAGGACGCTGCCCGCGAGCTGGAACCGCAGCGCCGCCCAGATGATGAGCGGGTAGACGAGGAAGAGCATGCTGAGGGAGCTGTAGGCCGCCAGCGGCACCAGACCGCAGGCCACCACGGCCAGCGCCGTCGCCTCCCGCCACCGTCCCCGCGGCAGCGGCCGGCGGGCGCGGTGCAGCAACAGCAGCAGCGGGGTCACGAGCAGCACGCCCATCGCGTCGCCCACCCACCAGGCCAGCCACACGGGCCAGAAGCCGTGGGGGGCGAGACTGCCCGTCAGGACGAGGAGGCCGACGCCGACGGTGGCGCTGATCAGCATGGCGGTCAGCGCACCCAGGAACACCAGGGCGAGGCCGTCGCGCAGCCGGCCGAGGTCGGTGCGGAAACGGGCGCGGCGCAGCAGGAGCGCCGCGCACACGGGCGCGGCGGTGTTGCCGAGGAGGACGCCGAGGACGGCGACGTCGGGTGTGGTCAGGGACAGCACGGTGAAGAAGGCGCCGAGCGTGATGCCCGGCCAGCAGCCCGGGCCGAGGAGCAGCAGGGCGGCGACGGCGACGCCGGTGGGCGGCCAGATGGGGGTGACGACGGCGCCCTCGACCGTCAGCTCGCGCAGCAGGCCGAGCCGCGCCGCCACGTAGTAGCTGGCGGCGACGGCCAGGATCCGGACGGCTCGGCCGCCCGGCCGGCGCAGTTCCTCGGTACCGACCACAGCAGCAATCTCACACCGGTGAGCGGGGGTCGGCGAGGTGAGGCGGGTCCCGTCCGGCCCTTCGGCGGAACGCCGGGCCGCCGCTGCGGCCGGCGCCGTGCGCGGCCGCGCCCCGCGGTGAGCGCCTCAGGGCGCGGCGTCCGGCCCGTCCAGGCCCACGACGAGGACGGCGGCGTCGTCCTCGTGGCCGACGCTCGCCGCGCCTTTGATCACCGCCGCGGCCAGCGCACGGGCCGGCAGGCCGGCGACGGCGGCGACGCCCGCGAGCCGGACCACCTGCTCCAGGCCGTCGTCGATGTCCAGCGAGGGTCCCTCCACCACCCCGTCGGTGAGCAGCACGAACACTCCGCCGGTGGTGAGCCGGTGCCGGGACACGGGGTACCGCGTGCCCTGCTCGACGCCGAGGGGCGGTCCGCCTTCGTCGTCGACGACCCCGGACTTCCCGTCGGCCGTGGCCCAGACGTACGGGATGTGCCCGGCCCGGGCGCTCTCCAGCACCCCGGTGGCCAGGTCGAGCCGCAGAAAGGTGCAGGTGGCGAACAGGTCGCTGCCCAGGGAGAGCAGCAGGTCGTTGGTGCGGGCCAGGAGTTCGCCCGGGTCGCCGGTGACGGAGGCGAGCGCCCGCAGTGCCGCCCTGACCTGGCCCATGAAGGCGGCGGCCTCGATGTTGTGCCCCTGGACGTCGCCGATGGACAGCCCTATCCGGCCGTCGGGCATGACGAAGGCGTCGTACCAGTCGCCGCCCACGTTGAGGCCGAGATTGGCCGGGGCGTACCGCACCGCCAGGTGCAGACCGGGCGCGGTGGGCAGGTCCCGCGGGAGCATGCCGCGCTGCAGGGCGACGGCCAGCTCCACCTGGGTGCGCTGGAGCTCCGCGCGCCGGCGCGCCTGGGCGATGAGCGAACCGAGTCGGGCCAGCAGCTCATCGCCTTCGTCCGTGGAGCGCTTGCGGGGCATGGATCACTTCCGCCGGGGCGGTGACTCACGGGGAGCCGGCCGCCTGCGAGGGGGCAAACGCCTAGATTTTACCGTTTTACGATGATCGCACCCCCGTTCTCGTCCCGCTCAGCGGACCTCGGAGTCGATGCCGGTGATCGCCGCGGGCCCGAGCGGCGCGCTCCGCTCGTCCAGTCCGGCGTCCCTGAGCGCGGAGCCCGCGAGCCGGCGGGCCTCCTGCTCGGCGTGCGGGCCGGTGTCCGCCTCGACGGTCAGGCGGAGGGTGAAGGTGTTGTCGTCGTTGACGGTGAGCACGTCCAGGTCCTCCGCGTCGCCCATCCGCGTGCCGTGCGGATCGGCGGGCCGGAGCGCCCTGGCCAGCCGGGTCCGGGTGTCGGCCCCGATGCCGCTGGTGAAGGTGCCGGGGACGCTGATCACGTAGGTCGTCATGAGACGGTCCTTTCCTTCCTCGGGGTCCCCTCGCCTACCCGGAATCGGGGCCTTCGCACAGCCGGTCCCCCGGCCGGCCCCTCCGCGCCGGGCGGCGCGGCCCGTCCACGCCCCACGTCAGCATCCCTGCGTCTCCGTCCCCCGGACGGTGGATGTGCCCGTGTCGGCCTCCGGGCCGGGCCCACCGCGGTGGGAGATTACGGGTGCGGCCCGGTCCGCTCCTCCCTGTCACCGTCGACCAAGGACACCCGTATGCGTCTGTGTCGTCCGTTCGCCGCCGTTCTCGGCGGACTCGCCCTCGCTCTGACCACCACCGGTTCCGCGCTCGCCGCCGACGGCACGTTCGCCTGGATCGGCCCCCGGGGCAAGGCCTACTCCATCGCGAACCCGCCGGACAGGAAGTGCTTCGACATGGCCCAGGAGGCGCGCGGCGCCCGCAACGGGACGAAGAAGCCGCTCGTCGTCTACACGAAGAAGAAGTGCAAGGGGTCGGCGCTGCGGCTCGCCGCCGGCCGTTCGGCGCCGAACGGCGCACGCTTCGCCAGCGTCGTCTTCAACCCGCGCTGACGTCAGGACCCCGGCGCCCCGGGGGGCGTGAGCCCCCCGTCAGATCCAGCCGTCCAGCGCCCCGATGAACCCGTCGAAGTCGTCCCGGTAGAGGGTGTGCCCGGCGCCCTCGACCGTACGGACCTCGAAGCCCCGCCGGACCAACTCCCCCGCCAGGCCGGGGCGCAGCAGTCCGCCGGCGCCAGCCAGCACCACGAGCGAGGGCACCGCCGGGCGCGCCGGCGTCCGGCTGACGGAGTAGATGCCGGGCAGGACGCGGGCCGTGGCCGGGTCCCAGGCTTCGAGCGCGGCCAGTTCCACGTCGACGTCCGCCTCGTCCCAGCGCGGATTGAGGCCCTTGATCATGGCGCGGCTCGCCCTCTTGAGTGCGGCGAAGTGCGCGGAGGCCTCGACCAGTTGCTCGCGCAGGTCCCATGCGGGGTCGCAGTAGACGGCCCGGGCGGGCGCCAGCCGCTCGACGGCTCCGGCCAGCGCCAGGGCACCGAGGGAGTGGCCGATCGCCAGCTCCGTCCCTGCGGGGAGGGACTCCACGAGGTCGTCCGCCCAGTGCTCGGGGCTGTACTCGCCCCGGCCGCTCGCGCCGTGGCCGCGCAGGTCCACGCCGACCACCCGGTACCCCTTGTCCGCCAGGACCGGTGCGACCCGGTGCCAGGTGCGGTGGTCGGACATGATCCCGTGCACCAGGACGGCGATCCGGTCGCCGGTCCCCCACTCGTGCGTGTGCAGCCTCATCGGCGGCTCCTCCCCTTCTCCCCGCCGGACTCCGCCGGACTCCGCCGGACGCCTTCCCGGCGGACTGTGCCGGGGTCTTCCCACCGGACCCGGAACACGACGTGCCGTCGGATCATGTCATCGCGGCCCGTGCCGGCTCCACTCCGAGGGACGCGGGCGTGTCCCGGGGCCGGGACGGGATCCGGCCGGTGCGATGTGCGGTGGCGGCTGCTCACAGCGGGGAGTGGGCCACCGCGGTCACATAGGCGCCGAACGGCAGGGAGACGACGGCGAGGGCGCCGTACACGGCCGCCGCCTGCGCCGGCCGCGGCCGCCAGGTGCGGGCGAGTGCGCGTGCCATCGGGATGAGCAGCGGGAACGCCGGCAGCAGGAAGCGCGGTTTGGAGGAGAAGGAGCCGGAGCCGCCGATCACGAGCAGGACGAGGACGCCGGAGAAGACGACCAGGGCCAGCGGGGCGCGGTCCAGGCAGAGCAGCGCGAACAGCAGCAGGCCCGCCGCGACGATCACCAGGGCCACCGGGTAGACCACGCCTCCGCCGTACAGGAACAGGGCCCGGAGGAAACGCAGAGAGCCGGCGCCGAAGTCGAAACGGGACTCCCAGGCGCTCTGCACCGTGAAGTAGCCGCCGAGCAGGTCTCCCGTGCGGCTGCCCACCCACAGCACATGGCCGAGCCAGCCCAGCGGAGCGAGGATCGCGCCGGCCCACAGCCGCGCCGGGACCCGGCCGCGCTGCCGCAGCGCCTGGTGCCCCGCGGCGAGGGAGACGGCCACCGCCACCGCGAACCCGCTGGGCCGGGAGAGGCCGGCGAGGGCGGCGAGGGTTCCGGCCCACAGCCAGCGGCCCCTGAGGACGGCGTGGAGGGACCAGGCGGCGAGCGCGGCGAACAGCGACTCGGTGTAGGCGATGGTCAGTTCGACGGCGTGCGGCAGCACGGCCCAGAGGGCGACCAGGGCGGTGGCGGGACCCGGGCCGTACAGGCGGTGGCCGATGGCGTAGACGCCGTACGCGGCGACGCCCGCGGCTGTCCAGGCGATCAGCAGGGCGGCCCGGCCCGGGGTGAGCGGCGAGGCGGCGGTCAGGGCTCTGATGAGCGCCGGATAGAGGGGGAAGAACGCCCAGTCGGTCTGGACGGTGCCCTTCGGGGTGATCCAGATGAGGTGGCCGTAGCCGTGCGTGGCGATGTGCAGGTACCAGCGGGAGTCCCAGGAGTGGGCCAGGTTCCTCACCAGCGGCTGTCCTCGGAGCTCGTTCGTGACGATCACCGCGAGGAGCCCGGCGAGCCGGACGGCCAGGAACAGGGCGAGGGCCGGCAGGGCGCCCTGCGGCGGGCCGGATCCGGCCGGCCGCGGCGGCCGGGAGCGGCCCGGAAGGCCCGAGGGGGCCGTCGGCTCGGGCCGGGGGACGGAGGAGGTGCTCACGGTCCCGACCTTGGTGACGCCGCCGGGAGGGCGCAATCCGCGACCCGGGTGTCGTGCGTACTTCCCCCCTGATTCACGAATCCGGACGCACCTCCGGCACCGTCCACCCCTCCCTGGACCCCCCGAGAGGTGTGGTTATCATATGAGCGCCGCCTAGCTCGAAAGATGGACCCGTGACTGTCAACGACGACTCGTTCACCAACTGGAAGATCCGCGAGGAGATCGCGGAGTCGATGATCCCGCTCATCGGGAAGCTGCACCGCGAGCGGGACGTGACCGTCCTGCTGCACAGCCGCTCCCTGGTGAACAAGTCGGTGGTCAGCATCCTCAAGACCCACCGCTTCGCACGGCAGATCGCGGGCGCCGAGCTGTCGGTCACCGAGACCATGCCGTTCCTGCAGGCCCTGACCACGCTCGACCTCGGGCCGTCCCAGATCGACCTCGGCATGCTGGCCACCATGTACAAGGCCGACGACCGCGGCCTGAGCGTGGCGGAGTTCACCGCCGAGGCCGTCGCCGGCGCCACCGGCGCCGACAAGATCGAGCGCCGCGAGCCGCGCGACGTCGTCCTCTACGGCTTCGGCCGCATCGGCCGCCTCGTCGCCCGCCTGCTGATCGAGAAGGCCGGGTCCGGCAACGGCCTGCGGCTGCGCGCCATCGTCGTGCGCGGCGGCGGCGCCCAGGACATCGTCAAGCGTGCCTCCCTGCTGCGCCGGGACTCCATCCACGGCCAGTTCCAGGGCACGATCACCGTGGACGAGGACAGCAGCACGATCGTCGCCAACGGCAACGCGATCAAGGTGATCTACGCCGACGACCCGTCGCAGGTGGACTACACCGAGCACGGCATCCGGGACGCCATTCTGATCGACAACACCGGCAAGTGGCGCGACCGCGAGGGCCTGTCCAAGCACCTGCGCCCCGGCATCGAGAAGGTCGTGCTGACCGCGCCGGGCAAGGGCGACGTCCCGAACATCGTGCACGGCGTCAACCACGACACCATCAAGCCGGACGAGCAGATCCTGTCCTGCGCCTCCTGCACCACCAACGCGATCGTCCCGCCGCTGAAGGCGATGGACGACGAGTACGGCGTGCTGCGCGGCCACGTGGAGACCGTGCACTCGTTCACCAACGACCAGAACCTGCTGGACAACTACCACAAGTCCGAGCGCCGCGGCCGCTCCGCTCCGCTCAACATGGTCATCACCGAGACCGGCGCCGCCTCCGCCGTGGCCAAGGCGCTGCCCGATCTCAAGGCGAAGATCAGCGGCAGCTCGATCCGGGTCCCGGTGCCGGACGTGTCGATCGCGATCCTCAACCTCCAGCTGGCCCGCGAGACCACCCGCGAGGAGGTCCACGACTACCTGCGGGAGGTGTCGCTGACCTCGCCGCTGAAGCGCCAGATCGACTTCATCACGGCGCCCGACGCGGTCTCCAGCGACTTCATCGGCTCGCGCCACGCCTCGATCGTGGACGCCGGCGCCCTCAAGGTCGACGGCGACAACGCGATCCTCTACCTCTGGTACGACAACGAGTTCGGCTACTCCTGCCAGGTCGTCCGGGTCGTCCAGCACGTGTCGGGCGTCGAGTACCCGACCTTCCCGACGACGGCGGTCTGACCCCGTTCCCGCCCCCGTCCCCGTCCTGAGCGCGCCACGGCCGCCGACCGGCTTCTCCGGTCGGCGGCCGTTCCGCCGGGCGCCCCGCGCCCGGCCGGGGCCGGCCCGGGGCTGCGCCCGCGGCGCACACCCGCAGCCACGGGCGCGGCCGGCGGGTGCTCCCCTCCCCCGGGCTCAGCGCCGTCCCAGTACCTCCGCGACCCGTATGAAGCCGTCCGTGCCGTGGCCGAGGCCGATCACCCGGCGGGCCATGCCCTCCACGGCGCGCATCACGCCCGCGTCGATGCCGTGGGCCTCGGAGGCGGCGACCACATGGGCCATGGTGGAGGCGGCGGAGGTGATCGGGTTGATCTCGCCGGAATAGGAGCCGCTGTCGGCGTCCTGCGCGAACTGAGCGAAGAGCGGCGGCAGGATCGTGGCGATGCCCTGGGCGAAGGGCATCAGTTCGCGGGCGGTGACGCCCTCCGCCCGGGCGAGCGCCACCGCGTGCGCGTAGCCCGCCATCGCGGTCCAGAAGATGTCGAGGAGCGCGATGTCGAAGGTCGCGGCGAGCCCCGGCTCCTCCCCCAGGTGGGTGTGCGCGCCGCCAAGCGTCTCCAGCACGGCCCGGTGCTCCTCGTACAGGTCGCGCGGACCGCTGTGCAGGAAGACGGCTTCGGGCGTGCCGATGCTGGGTGCCGGGGTCATGATGGCGCCGTCCAGGTAGCCGATGCCGTGGGCCGCCGCCCAGCCCGCGGTGTCCCGGGCGCGGTCGGGGGTGTCGGCGCTCAGGTTCACCAGGGTGCGGCCCTTCAGGGCGCGAGTGACGTCGTCACGGCGCAGGACCGCGTCGGAGGCGTCGTAGTTCACCACGCAGACGACGGTCAACTCGGCTCCGCAGACAGCCTCTTCGGCCGATCCGGCACCGGCCGCGCCCCGCGCGGTCAGCTCCCGGTCCCTGCCGGGCGTGCGGTTCCAGACCGTGGTGCGCAGGCCGGCCGCGAGAAACGCGCCCGCCAGCGCGCGGCCCATCGGGCCGAGGCCGAGCACCGTGACGGCAGGAAGATCCGAGGGGGTGGACATGTTGGCAACTCCCGTGTGCAGTGGGGAAAGACGGCCCGACGGCCGGTGGGTGACAGAAGAGGACGACGAGGATGACGCGCAGCCGTGCCCAGGACCCGAACGTCTGCGGAGTGACCGCCGCGATCGCCGTGATCGACGGCAAGTGGAAGACGTCGCTGCTGTGGCTGCTGGAGTCCGGCCCGCACCGGCCCGGCGAACTGCGCCGCCGGCTGCCGGGACTGAGCGAGAAGGTGCTGACCCAGGCGCTGCGCGAGATGGAGGCGGACGGCCTGGTGCACCGGGAGGTGCACGACGTGCTGCCGCCGAAGACGGTGTACTCGCTGACCGGGTTCGGCCGTGATCTGGCCGCGGCGCTTGACCCCTTGTCCGCATGGGGCCACCGCCGTCTGGAGCGGCTCCGCGAGCGCGGAGCGGCGTCCTGACGCGCGCTGCGACCGTCACCTCCCGTCCGTCTCTCCGGCAGCCCCTGACCTTCGGGAAACAGCCTCTCCCGGTGGGGCGGCCCCGCCAAGTACCCACAAAAAAGTGGGTGTCCGACGCGCGCCCGCCGGGCCGGGTGGCCGGGTGTCCCGCCGTGAGCGGGACGCGGGCCGGGCTGCGTCCGACGGCGGCCCCACCGCGCCCGCGCGCCGTTCACCGCCGGGGCGGTGAACGGCGCGACGGGTCGGCGCGGGCGGTCGGTGCGTGGCTCCGGTGCGGGCTTCCGGCGGCTCAGACCAGGTGGGCGAAGACGACCAGGTTGTCGGTGTAGTCCCGCACCGAGCGGTCGTAGTCCCCGGCGCAGGTGATGAGCCGGACCTCGGGGCGGGCGGCGTCCGCGTACACCCGTTTGCTCGGGAAGTCGTCCTTCGCGAAGGTCTCGGCGCTGTCCACGACGAACTCCGCCGTGGTCCCGTCGGCCCGCTTCACGGAGAACCGGTCGCCCCGCCGCAGCTGGTCGAGGTTGGCGAAGACGGCGGCGGAGGTCGCCGTGTCGACGTGCCCGGCGATGATCGCGGTGCCCGTCTCGCCGGGGGCGACGCCCGCGGCGTACCAGCCGACGAGGTTGGTGTCGTCGGCGGGCGGGGGCTGGAGCTGGCCCGAGGCGCCGATGGTCAGGGTGGTGAAGGGGGCGTCCACGGAGATCTTCGGGATGCGCAGGCGGGTGGGCGCGGACCGGGGCATCTCGCCGCCGGCCCGGTGCGACTCGGCCGGGGCGGCGGCCGTCGTGGCCGGGGCGCGGTCCGCCTGCGGCGCCGTCTCGTCCGGGCGCTGGTGCCCGCCGAGCACGCCGACGAGCAGGACGACGGCGGCCACGCCCCACAGCGCCAGCCGCCCGCCGCGGCCGGTGCGCTGCTCGTCCGGCGCCGGTTCGGCGGGGTTCGGGGAGGACGGGTCTGCTGCCATCGGACACCACCTCACTCGGGCACGGCAGCGCGGGGATCGGGACAGGGAACGCGGGGACTGCGCCCCGGCGCAGGGGGCGCGGCCCGCCGGCACGGTGTGCGCGCCGGCGGCGTCCGCAGCCCCTGACGGGCGCCGGTCCGTCAGGACGCCGGCTGGCCGGCCTTCCTGCGGCGCAGCGCGTACGCCCCGGCGGCGCCTACGCCCAGCACGGCGATGCCGCCCGCGGTGACTCCGGGAGCGGCGAGCGCGCCGCCGCCGGTGTGCATGCCGCCGCGCGGCTTGTCGTGGTCGCCGCCGCCCCAGTCGTCCTTGTCACGGCCGCTCTCGTGGCCCTTGTCCCGGTAGGTCTCGGGGTCGTACTTGCTGTTGTCCCGTTTGTCGTGGTCCGAACCCCAGTCGTCCCCGCGCAGCGCGGCCAGTGCTCCGCCGCCCGTGTGCATTCCGCCGCGCGGCTCGTCGTGTCCGCGGTCCCCGTCGTGCTCCTTGCCGTAGTCCTTGTCGTGGTCCCGGCCGGAGTCCTTGTCGTGGTCGGAGCGGTCGGAGTCCTTGTCGTGGTCGTAGCCCTTGTCGTGGTCGTCGCCCTTGTCGTGGTCGCTGTCGTGCTCCTTGCTGTACGAGGAGTCGTCGTGGTCGCCGTCGTGCCCGGCGGGGACGGCGAACGCGGCCCCGGGTGCGGCGAAGGCGAAGGCGGCTGCGGCAGCCGCCGTGGCCAGAAGCATGCGGGCAGAGCGCATAGTGATGTCCTTCCGCCATGGCCGGGCAGCGGATACCTCATCAGCTGGAATGACCCGGCCTCGACATGAACCACCGTCACCGAAGGTCCCGACTCCCACCATCCGGGCCGCCCAGCCGGGTCACCACGCCACCCGTCTGCCCCAGTGCGCCGGCCCCCCTCACCCCGTCCGGGCCGGTCGGGCGGCGCGGCCGCACGGCAGCGGGGGCCGCGCCCGGACCCCCTCCGACCGTCCGTCATCCGGCGGCGACCGCCGTGCCGAGAAGGGGGCGCACCGTGCCCACGACCACCCCCGGGCGCCGGGCCCCGCGGCGGCTGCCCGCCGCGGCGGCCGGCGCCGTGCTCGCCGTGGCCGCCGTCACCGCCCCCGCCCGCGCCGCAGCCGGCGAGGTGCGGGAGTATCCGGTGACCACGGTGGCCGGTGCGGCGCCCGCGGGACTGACCACCGGTCCGGACGGCGCGCTGTGGTTCGCGGAGCACGGTGCGGGCCGGATCGGGCGGATGACGGCCGACGGCGCGGTGACCGACTTCCCGACCTCCGGGCCGGACACCGGACCCGCCGAGATCGTCACCGGGCCGGACCGGGCCCTGTGGTTCACCGAGACCGCCGCCGGACGGATCGGCCGCATCACCGCCACCGGCCGCCTCACCGAGTATCCGGTGCCGACCGCGGGCAGCGCTCCCGGCGGGATCGCGCTCGGGCCGGACCGGGCCCTGTGGTTCACCGAGGCCGCCGGCAACAGGATCGGCCGCGTCACGGCGGCGGGCGCGATCACCGAGTACCCGCTCCCCACCCCGGACGCCTCCCCGCACTCCATCGCGGCGGGCGGGGACGGCGCCCTGTGGTTCACCGAACTGCGCGCCGGCAAGGTCGGGCGGATCACCACCGCAGGCCGGATCACCGAGTTCCCCCTGCCGGGCGGCGGCTTCCCGGCCGGCATCGCCGCCGGACCGGACGGCATGTGGCTGACCGCGTCCGGCACCCGCTCGGTCGACCGGATCGACTACACCGGGCACGTCACGCGGTTCGGGCTGCCCGGCCCCGACAGCCTGCCGAGCGGCATCGCCCGCGGCCCGGACGGCCGCATCTGGTACGCGGACGGGGCGGGGCGCATCGGCCGGTTCGGCGCGACCGGCGCCGTCACCACGTTCCCGGTGCCGGACGGCGGCGCCAAGGTGCCGCTGCGCCTGACGGCCGGGCCCGGCGGCGCGGTCTGGTTCACGGAACTGCTGGGCAACGCCCTGGGCCGGGTCCGGGTCCCCGGCCGGTGACCCCGCCCCCCTTGTTATGACGGCCGTCATAACGCAGGCTGGTGCCCGGCAGGCACGGCAGGCCGAGGCGGTGGGAGGAAGCGGTGGCGGACGGGTGGGCGCGGGCCCTGTGGGAGCGGTACGAGCCGGTGCACGACCTCGTGTACTTCGCGCCGGAGGCGCACGCGGCGGCGGACGGGCTCGGCCTGCGCGGGTACTGGATGGGCTACTTCGCCCTGCGCGCCGCACCGCTCGGCGCGGCGCCGCCGTCCGTCGTGACGAGCTGCTTCTACGTCTTCCACCCCGCCCGGGTGGCCCGGGCGCTCCCGGACGCCTGGGGGTACGCGGCCCCGGCGGACGTGCTGGCGGCCCGCCTGGAGGCGATGGACGCGGCGATGACCCGGCTGTTCGGGGCGGACGCCGTCGGATCCGCCGCGTTCGCCGAGGCCGCGGACCTCGCCTGGGAGGCCGCGGCGGCCGCGGACACCGCGGGCCGGGTGCTGGCCGCCGCCAACCAGGCGCTGGAGCGCCCCGGCCGGCCCGCCGCACGCCTCTGGCAGGCGCTGACCACGCTGCGCGAGCACCGCGGTGACTCGCACATGGCGGTGCTGGTGAGCCTGGGACTCGGCCCGGTCGAGGCGATGGCGCTCAAGGCGGCGGCCGGCGAGTCGGACGAAGCCTTCCTGCGCCGGACCCGGAAGTGGGGGGAAGCGGACTGGGAGGCGGCCGTGGAACGGCTCCGCGCGTCCGGGCGGCTGGCGGCGGACGGCTCGCTCACGCCTGCGGGAGCGGCCGTGCGCGCGCAGACCGAGGCGCTCACCGACGCGGCGGCCGAGAGCCCGTGGACCGCGCTGGGCGCCGAGCGCACCGAGCGGCTGGCCGGGCTGCTGGAGCCGCTGGCCAGGACGGTGGAGCAGGCGGACCTGCTGCCGCCCGGCAACCCCGTGGGACTGACCCGCACAGCACACACCCCCGCCCGCTGAGGCCCCCCGGCGCCGCCGCGCGTGGGGTCGTGGGCCGGGTGGCGGGCACCGGCAGCCGGTGGGGGCGACACGGCACCCCGCACAGCGGCTGCGCCGGCCGCACGGGCGGTGAAGTCGCCCGTGCGGGCGAGGGTTGGGGTCGTACCCTGGGGCCGTGGTCGATCGGGACGAGGATCCGGGGCAGGTGGCGGCCCGGCTCACCGGGCGTCCGGTCAGCGGGGCGCGGAGGCCGCCGGGGTCGCCCGCCGAAGTGCTGCTCGACGGCGGGACACCGGTGATGGTGAAGCGGGGCGACGGTCCGGGGGCGGTGCGCGCCGAGGTGGCGGGGCTGCGCTGGCTGGCCGCGGCGGACGCCGTCCGGGTGCCGGCGGTGCTCGGACACGACGAGCGCTGGATGGTGACCGAGCGGGTGGCGACCGGCCGTCCCGGCCCCGAGGCGGCGCTGCGGTTCGGACGGGCCCTCGCCGCTCTCCACGCGGCCGGTGCGCCGTGCTTCGGATCGGCTCCGCCGGGCGGTCCCGAGGACGCGTACATCGGCCTCGCGCCCATGCGCAACGTGCCGGGCTCCGACTGGCCCCGCTGGTACGCCGAGCACCGTGTGCTGCCGTACGCGCGCGCCGCGGTCGACCGCGGCGCGCTCCGCTCCGGCGAGGCGGCCGTGTTCGAGCGGGTCTGCGAGCGGCTCCCGGACCTGGCGGGGCCCGCCGAGCCGCCGGCCCGGCTGCACGGGGATCTGTGGAGCGGCAACGTGCTGTGGGGCGCCGACGGCGAGGTGCGGCTCATCGACCCGGCCGCGCACGGCGGGCACCGGGAGACGGACCTGGCCATGCTGCAGCTGTTCGGCTGCCCCCAGCTGGACCGGATCCTCGCCGGGTACCGGGAGGCGGCGCCGCCCGCCGACGGCTGGCGGGAGCGGGTGGGGCTGCACCAGCTCTTCCCGCTGCTGGTGCACGCGGTGCTGTTCGGCCGGGGGTACGCGGAACAGGCGCTGACGGTGGCGCGGGCCGCGCTCGCGCGGTGACCGCGCCGGCCCGTGCGGCCGCTCCCCGCGGCTACTCCCCCGCGTCGGGGACGGTGAGCCGCCCGGACTTGATGTAGCGGGCCAGGTTGAGACGGTCGCCGTGCTGTTCGCGCAGCCCCTCCCCCCACAGGACGCTCTGCGTGCCCTCGTGCTTGACCATGCCCGGGCTGACCCCGATCCGGAAGCCGCCCGGCAGCGGCTTGCCGTCCCGGTACGGCACGACGTCGAGCGGACCGGGGCCGTCGGAGGCGTACACCGCGCAGTCGGAGAGGACCGCGACCGGGTACCGGCCGGTGGCCCGGGCGGTGGCGAGCATCTTGCGGTGCATGTTCACCCGGGCCTTGGAGATGACCGCGGCCCGGATGTCCGGGCGCCAGGTCGGCCGGTCCAGCGCCGGCCACCGCTCTCCCGGCCGCCATCCGCTGCGCGCCCGTTCGCGCAGCTTGCCGATGCCGCCCTTGACCGTGGCCTTGATCGCCGCGAGCACGAGCGCGAGGTGCGGGTCGCGGTCCTGGTGGCCGCCCATCGCCGCGAGGTACTCCTCCGGGGTCATGCCGGTGGTGACGCCGAGGTCGGCCATGGTGGCGATGTAGGCGTCGCGCAGCCTGGTGTACCAGGCGTCCAGGTAGGGGCCGTGCTCGGGGCGGACGTAGGCCTCCGACGGTGCGACCCGGTATCCGAGTTCGACCGCGTAGGCCACGGTCGGCGTCGCGTACCAGGCCGGGCCCTCGGGCGGTTCGCCGTCCGGGGTGAAGGGGCTCGGCAGGCGGGGGTCGAGCCGTACATGGGAGAGGTCGACCAGCCAGGAGCCGGGCAGCGCCGGGTCGAACTCGGGGTTGCGCACGTGGACGGGGGCGCCGAGGCCGACGACCGTGCGGTTGGCCGCCGCCGCGAACGCCATGTTGACGTCGATGCCGACGAGGTACGGCTTCAGGCACTCCTCGTCGGTCAGCGGCCGGGCCCAGTCGTACGCCTCCTCGCGCAGCGTCTCGGCCGGGGTGCGCTGGTGGAAGCGGGGCAGGTGGGCGAGGAGCGGGTGGCCGTCCGGCGCCTCGCAGGGCGCGCAGTCGACGGCCTCGGCCAGGGCGCCCGGGTTCGGGGCGGACACCCACCGGCCGTCCTCGCCCTGCACCGCGCGGGTCGGCGGGTGCAGCGCGGTCATCAGCTCCAGACCGGTCACGGCGGTGGAGCCGCGGGGGGTGAGCACACGGGCGGCGTAGGTGCCGAGGACCCGGGCGAGTTCCGCGGGCGGCAGGGTGGCCGCGTCTCCCCAGTGCCGGGTGTCCAGCGCGTGCCAGGACGGCAGGCAGAACTGGACGCAGCTGCGCCGGGCGCCCTGGGCGGGGCGGTAGACGCGGGCCCAGGGTCCGAAGCCGCGCCGGGTGAGCCGCCAGTCGGCCTTCTGCAGCTGCCGGACCGCCTTGTGGGACTCGGCGATCCGGCCGGCCAGCCGTTCCTCGTCGGTCAGCCGCGGGGGCAGCCCGTAGCGCACGCAGGCCGACTCGGTCAGCACGACGAGGGGGTCGGCGTCCTTGCCGTACCGGTGCAGCCGCGGCTGGCCGAGCCGCGCCTCGGCGACGGCCCACTCGACGAGCGCGGGCAGCGACCTGGCGGGCACGTCCAGCACGAGTCCGCCGGCGCAGTAGGCGCTCACCCGGCCGTCCTCGTCCGCGTCGACCACGGCGAGGGGGCCGTGCGCGAAACGGGGGTCGGGGGCTTCGGCGGAGCGGGCGGCGGTGCGCAGCGGCTTGCCGGGGGACGTCCTGCGCCCCGCGGGTCGGCGGGCGGGGCCGGCGTCCCGCGCCGCGGGCCCGGCGGGCGTCCCCGGGGAGGCGGCGGGCGCCCGCACGGCAGTCCCGGCGCCGGAGACGGCGTCGCGGCCGGGCTCCGGCGAGGTCCCGCCGGTGGTTCCCGGGGCGCCGGGAGGGGCGGCCGGCGCCGCCGTGTGCGGCTCGCCCTCGGGCGCCTGCCGCGCCTCCCCGGCGGGCGGGGACGCCGAGTCCGGTCGCCCGGCGGGCACTGCCCGCGCATCGCCGGACGCAGCGGGGGGAGCCGTCGGCGCGGTCCCGGCGGCGGGCGGCGCGGGAGGAGTCGCGTCGGCCGGTGCGGCCGTCGCGTGCGGCGGGCCGGCCGGGGCCGCGGACGGCGGTGACGGGTGGGCCGGGGCCGTGAACGGCGGGGACGGGAGGGCCGGGGCCGTGGACGGCGGTGACGGGTGGGCCGGGGCCGGGTAGCGCTTGGCGAGGCCCTCCAGGAGGCGGCGGTAGGCCTCCAGGCGGTCGCCCTTCGGTTCGGCGCGGCCCGCCTCCCACGCCTGGACGCTGGGCACGCGTACGCCGAGTGCCTGTGCCACCGCGGCCCGGGTCAGGCCCGCCGCCTCCCGCAGCCGCGTCCGTTCCGCCGGGGCGGGCAGCACGGTGCCGCCGTCGACGGCGGCGAGCAGCGAGTCCACCGCCGCGAACAGCTGGTCGGGCTGGTCCGTCATCTCCACATCCGTCTTTCTACCGGACGCCCTGGCGGATCTCTTCGAGCCGGGTCGTCAGCCGCTGATGGCGCTGCGAGGCGGCCTGCGAGGAGTTGAGCCCCTGGTGCCGGGCGATCTGCCGCCAGTCCATGCCCCGCCGCCGCGCCTCCATGACCACCTGGCTCTCCAGCCGATCCAGTTGGTGCCGCAGGCCGCCGAAGAGACTGAGCGCGGCGCCGATGTCGTCGGCCCCGACGTCCAAAGCCGCGTCACCGCCGGCCCTGCGGCGGTCGGCCGCCGCGAGCAGCCCGCCGAGCAGCTCCGCGTCCCGGGCGACCCGGTGCGCCGGCGCCCCGTCGGCGACGACGCCGTCGGCCGCGAGGACGGCCAGCCGCAGCCGGGCCGCCTCCTGGAGCGCGTGGGCGTCGTGCGCGTCGTGGGCGTCCTGTGCCATGCGGGCATGCTATCCGCTCGGCCGAACAGGACGACGGGCCAATGCCCCGACGAATCGAACGACCACCGCGGCCGATGGATCAACGTCTTGTTGTGCCTCTGGACGGCACCGGTCCGTGCCCGCCCTGTCCTCGCGCTGCCCGCGCCCCGCCGCCCCCGTGCCCCGCCCGTGTGCTGCCCGAGCTGGGATTACGCAGCGTAAGGAAACCAATCACCCGTTCGAGTCGTATAAGGACGTGAAAGCCTAATCAGGGAGAGATCATGCAACCGTTCACGCTCAACTACGCGCGCCCGGCTGTGCAGTTGGAGGTCACCGCCCCGTACGCGTACGACTCCGGACTGCAGTTGAACGTCCTCCCGGACGGCAGGATCGCCGCGACCGACCACGCGACCCTGAGAGCACTGGGGACGACGACGTCGACCGCCGGTTCCAAGACGCACTTCGACGACTGAACAGCGGGCCCGGACAGATGACCGTGCTCATCCTGACCAGTGAGGAAGACGTGACGGCGGACATGGTGGTCCTCCGGCTGGGCGAGGCCGGCGTGCCCGTCGTCCGGCTCGACCCCGCCGATCTGACGAACGGGGTGGCGCTGTCGGGCGAGTACGTGCACGGCGCCCGCCACGGACATCTGTCCGTCGGCGGGCGCCTGGTGAGCATGAACGGCCTGCGCGCCATCTGGGTGCGCAGGCCGGGCGATCCGGCCGCCCGCGCCGCCCACCCGTCCGCCTGGCTGACGGAGGAGTCGTCGCAGGCGCTGTACGGCATGCTGCGCTGCAGCGACGCCCGCTGGATGAACCATCCGGACGCCGCCCGGCGCGCCCGTCACAAGCCCTGGCAGCTGCATCTCGCCCAGCGCAGCGGCCTGCCGGTGCCGGCCACGCTGATCACCACGTTCCCGCAGGCGGCGCGGGAGTTCGCGGAACGCTTCCCGGACCTGGTCGTCAAGCCGGTCTCCGGCGCGCATCCGCAGGAGCCGCCGCGCGCGGTGCCGACGAGCCGGGTCGCGCCGGACGCCGACTTCACCGCGGTCGCCTTCGGCCCGACCCTGCTGCAGCGGCGGATCGCCAAGCGGGCCGACGTACGGCTGACCGTCGTCGGCCGGTCGCTGCTGGCCGCGCGCAAGCCGGCCGACCCGGACGCCCCTTGCGACGCCGTGGACGTCCGCTTCGCCCCGTCGGTCTCCCCCTGGCTGCCCGCAGAGGTGCCGCAGCGCGTCGCCGAGGGCGTGCTGCGCTACATGGAGGGCGCGGAACTGGCGTACGGCGCTTTCGACTTCGCGGAGGACGCGGACGGCATCTGGTGGTTCCTGGAGTGCAACCAGTCCGGTCAGTTCGGGTTCGTGGAGATGGACACCGGGCAGCCGATCTCCGCCGCCATCGCCGGGTGGCTCGCCGGACAGGCGGATGAGGACCGCGGGTGTGCGCAGGGCGACCGCAGCGCGGCATCGTGAGGGTGCGGGGAACGGCTCCGGGAGAGGAACGCGACATGCGCATCGGACTGCTGGGAACGGGCCCGTGGGCCCGGACGGCGTACGCTCCCGCCCTCGCCGGGCACACCGGCCTGGAGTTCGCCGGGGTGTGGGGGCGCCGGCCGGAGGCGGCCGCGGCGCTGGCGGAGCAGTACGGCGTCGCCGCGTACACCGACGTGGACGCGCTGCTCGCCGACGTGGAGGCGGTGGCGGTGGCCCTGCCGCCGTCGGTGCAGGCCGGGTTGGCGGTGCGGGCGGCCCGGGCGGGCCGGCACCTGCTGCTGGACAAGCCGCTGGCGGTGTCGGCCGCCGAGGGGCGGGCCGTGGTGGAGGCGGTGGAGCGGGCCGGGGTGGCGTCGGTGGTGTTCTTCACCGCGCGGTTCCAGAAGGAGCCGGAGGCCTGGATCGAGGAACAGGCCGCGGTGACGGGATGGTTCACGGCGCGGGCGCAGTGGCTGGGGGCGGTGTTCACGGGCGACAGCCCGTTCGCGGCCTCGCCGTGGCGGCGGGAGAAGGGCGCGCTGTGGGACGTCGGCCCGCACGCCCTGTCGGTGCTGCTGCCGGTCCTCGGCGACGTACGGCAGGTCGTGGCGGCGGCGCACGGTCCCGCGGACACCGTCCACCTGGTCCTGGACCATGCCACCGGCGCGTCGAGCACGGTCACGCTGAGCCTGACGGCCCCGCCCGCGGCGGCCGGGGCCGACGTGGAACTGCGCGGCGACGCGGGCGTGACGGTCCTGCCGGCGAGTGCGGAAGGAGCGGTCCCGGCGCTGTCCCGGGCCGCGGACGCCCTGGTGCGGTCCGCCCGCACGGGCCGCCCGCACTCCTGCGACGCGGCGTTCGGCCTCCGCGTCACGGAGATCCTGGCCGCGGCGGAGACCCGCCTGGCGGGCGGCTCGGAGAGAAGGCCTTCGCCGACCAGCTGACCGAACTCGACCGGAGCATCTCCCGGCTCGTGCACTTCATCGGCGCGGAGACGGCGCCCCGATCCGTCGGCCGGCGCCCTCGCGGGCGTGTTCAGCAGGACCATCGACTGGCGTTGCCTGCCCGGCCTGCGGGAAGAACCTGAGCCGGACCCGGCGGGGCGGAGGCGGCGGGCGGGTACGCCGTCACCGGGCAGGTCCCGTCCGGAGCCCCGGTGTTGTCGCAGGTCGGTGCGATCAAGTAACGTCACCGGCGTGAACACCGGACCGGCACTGCGCCACACACGGATCGGCTACCCGGTGGAGGGCTGACCGCACGGCGGGTGCCAGGAAGGCGCCCCGGTTCCGCACGCGGACCTCCCCCTGCTCGCGCACCACGAGTCCCTTCTCCGTGCCGAGCCACAGCGAGGTCAGCTGTATGACAGTCACGTTCAACCACACCATCATCGCCGCCAAGGACCGCGACGAGTCCGCGCGCTTCTACCGGGAGCTGCTGGAACTGCCGGAAGCGCCGTCCTGGGGCCTGTTCACCAACATCCAGCTCCACGACGGCGTGCTGCTCCAGTTCGCCGAGCCGCCGGTGGAGATCCAGATGCAGCACTACGCGTTCCTGATCGACGACGAACTGTTCGACCGGGCGTACCGGCGGCTGTGCGACCGCGGCATCACCCACTGGGCCGATCCGCAGATGCGACGCCCCGGCGAGATCAACGATGAGCACGGCGGCCGGGGGGTGTACTTCAAGGACCCCGCCGGTCACGCGATCGAGCTGATCACCCGCCCCTACCTGTAGCCGGGGCAGGGCCCGGCCGGGCGCGCGGGACGCGGCGCCCGGCCGGGCGGCCGCCCCGGGTGGCCGGCCGGGCGCCGCGGGACCGTGCGCGCGTACGGGGGATCCGGAGGCGGGCGCCCGGTCCGCGGTGTGCGGAGCCACCCGGTCACCCGGTCACCGCGCCGTCACCGGTCACCCGGTGGCGGCACCGCCGGCGGCCCAGTAGTTGAGGCGCTCCCGCACGACGGGATAGCCGGCCTTGGTGAAGTTGGCGGCCATCGGGAAGTTGCCCTGGTCGGTGGCCGCGGCGATGAACTCGGCGCCCTCCGCAGCCAGGAAGTGGGTGCACTCGGCGAGCAGGTCGTAGGCGTAGCCGTGGCCGCGGTGTTCCGGCGCCACGCCGATGAAGCCGATGCACGGCCCCGCGGGGTTGCGCGCGGGGATGTGGATGCCGACGGGCTCGCCCGCCGGTGTGCGGGCGATCCGCCACCAGCTCCGCGGCGACGGGAACCAGTGGAAGATGTCGAGTTCCTCCTGCGCCGCCCGGTCCACGCCGCCCTGCTCGATGGCCCGGCGGGCGTGGGCGTCGAGCGTGACGGAGTGGATACGGCGCAGCAGGCCGTGGAAGACGGCGTCGTCCGGTTCGGCGGTGAAGACGAGCCGTCCGGGCCGCTCGGGCAGCCCCAGGCCGGGCGTCCAGCGGTAGATGAAGCGCTCCACCAGGGGCGTGTAGCCGGCCCCGCGCGCGGCCGTGTCGCGGGCGGCCACCGCTGCGCGCAGGCCCGGCGCGGCGCGCCAGCCGGTGGGCAGGTCGAGCTCCAGTTCGGCGGTGTGCCAGGGCGCCGTCCGCAGCAGCTCCGCTCCGGCCTCCTCCTCGCCCTCGGCGACGTCGAACCAGTTGATCACGAGCGGCTCGGGGTCCTCAGGGCGGGCCCACCAGGCGGCGCGGGCCACGGTGCGGCCGTCGCGCAGGGCGACGCGCCGCCAGTCGGGGCGGTAGCGGGTCTGCCGGTGCTTGTCACGGAAGCCCAGCGGGTCGGGCATGGCGTCGAAAAGGTGCGCGCTGCTCTCGTCGAGCGTGCGGATGACCGGATCGGTCAAGGGGTGTCCTCCGGATCGCGTGCGGTGTGCGGCGCTCCCGGCGGATCAGACGTGACACGCCCGCGGCACGGGAAGGGGGGAGCGCCGGATGGTGGTGTCCTGCATGACGCTCGCCTCCTTCTTCCGCGCGTCCGGGCGTGGTGCCCACAGGCTAGGTGGTCCCGGGAACGGGCGTCCACTGCTTTACGGGCGGCACGACGGGGCGTCCGCGGCGTAGCTTGGGGGTGTGGGATCGGTGCGCGGCCGGTCGTGGCGCAGGGACCGGGAGAACCGCGGCTGGCTGCGGGGCGCGCCGCCGCCGTGGTGGGTACGGGTGCTGCCCGTGCTGCTGCTCGTGGCCGTCGGCTCGGCCACGTTCCTCACCCCTGACGCGCGGGATCTCGGGTTCCTGCTGGGCGCGATCCCGCCGCTGGCGGTCCTGTCGTACGGTCCGCTGACGACCGGTCTCCTCGGCGCGGGCGTGCTCCTGGTGCTGGTCCTGCCCGCCACGCACCTGAACCGTCCGGGCAACACGGACCTGCTGACCATCGTGTTCGTGGCGGCGCTGAGCGTGTTCGTGTCCTATGTGCGCAGTCACCGGGACGCCCAGCTGGACAGCGAGCGGGCGATCGGCGAGGCGGTGCAGCGGGCCGTGCTGCCGCCGCTGCCGCGGCGCGTGGGCCGGGTGGGCTGCACGGGCTTCTATCGGGCCGCCCAGGACGGCACGCTGGTGGGCGGGGACTTCTTCGACGTGCGGGCGGGGCCGTACGGGGTGCGCGCGGTGATGGGGGACGTGCAGGGGCACGGTCTGTCGTCCGTGGCCACGGTGGTGTCGCTGCTGGGGGCGTTCCGGGAGGCGGCCCTGGACCAGCCCGACCTCGAGTCCGTGGCGGCCCGCATGGACCGCCGGCTGACGGTGGACTCGGCGGACGTGCGGCACCCGGAGCTGTTCGCGACGGCCCTGCTGCTGGAGTTCGCCACCGGCACGGCCGCGGTGCGGGTGGTGGCCTGCGGCCATCCGACGCCCGTGCTGCTGCACGGGGGACAGGCCCGGGAACTGGCCGTCGCGCCGGGGCCGCCGCTGGGTATCGGGCTCGTCGGCGTGGACGCGCCGAAGGAGGTCACCGTGGCGCTCGGCGCGGGCGACCGGCTGTTCCTGGCCTCCGACGGCGTGTGGGAGGCGCGGGACGCCGCCGACGCCTTCTATCCGCTGCGCGAGCGGCTGGCGGCCCTGGCCGGCAGCCCGTCGGCGGAGCTGCCCGAAGCGGTGTGGGCGGACCTGCTCCGGCGGCGCTACGAGGTCCGCGACGACGCGACCATGCTGGTGCTCGCCCCCGACCCCCCGTCCCCCTGAGCACGCCCTCCCCGCGCCGTTCCGCCGGATCAGCGGGGTGTGCCCGGCGACGCGGCCACCACCGCTCCGAGCCGGGAGCTGAGGGGTTCATCGGTCGCCGGGAGTAGGTCCCGCGCCTCAGGCGGCTTCGCCCCCGCGTGGCTAGGGTCGGTTCCCATGGGGACCACAGGAACTGTTCGCCGCCGGACGTCGGAGCGCATCCATGACACTCTGGAGCGGCTGGTCAGCGAGCGGGATGCATGGGTGTCGACGGCTCACCCTGATCACGGGCCGCATCAGGTGCCGCTGTGGTTCCTGTGGGACGGGCGCGCCGTGTGGTTGTGCACCGCCGCCACGTCCGTGACCGCGCGCAACGTCCGCGAAGAGCCGCGCGTGCGCCTGGCGCTGCCGGACACCTTCGACGTGGTGCTCCTTCAGGGGGAGGCCGAGTGCTTCCCGGACCAGGAGGTGCCAGGGGACGCAGCGGAGGCGTTCGCCGACAGGTTCGGCTGGGATCCACGCGTGGAAGAGGGCGCTTTCCTGTACGTACGCGTGGTCCCGAGGACTGTGCGCGCCTGGCGCGGCGAGCCCGAACTGCGCGGCAGGGTGGTCATGCGCGACGGGAGGTGGCTGGAATGAGGGCCTCTCCTCGCCGGCGCGCCGCTCGTCCGCCGGAAGAGACCTCGCGAGCGGGTGACGCGTCGCCTTCGCCCACGGCACGAACCGGTGAGCGGAGTTCGCACTTCCGCACTTGAACGCCAGGGTTCGCCACCCCTTCCGCCACGCGGAAATCTCCACAAGCATGCAGATGCCGGGTTGGCGCGCGAAGGCACGGAATGCCCGGTGACGGCCGTCGACTGCGCTCGGGCAGGCGAGCGAGGACACCCCGGAGCAGCGCATGACGAACACGATGTGGAAGCGGGGCGTGGAGTGGCTGGCAGCGGCGGCGGCCGACCCGCGGTCCTGCAAATGGCAATGGGACCACGGGGAGGGCATCGCGCTGCTGGAGGCGGGCCGTTTCTGGGACGTCCTCAGCGTCCCCGAGCGGATGGGGCTGCTCGCCCTGGACCTGTTGTGGCGGCCCGGGTCTTCGGTGCCGGGGCCGACGCTGGTGGACACCGCGGCGGGACGCGTCGGGTTCCTGCTGCCGCCCGATCCGTCCGGCGGCTGGGTGGGCGCGGGACTGCGCTGCGCGGGCAGGGGTTCCTGGGTCGCCGTGCCGCCGCCCTACCGGCCCGCCCGTTACCTGGAGTGGCTCGTGCCGCCCGACGGCACCGGCAGACTGCACGCGCCCGGCGCACTGGAGGCGGCGCTGCAGCGGGCGAACGGGGCGCTGGCGGTGCTCACGCCCCGGTGCGCGCCGTAGCGGACGGCCACCCGGCGCGCATCCCGGCGCGTGGGCCGCGCCCGACGCGCGCCGGTGTCCGGGCGCTCCTATCCTGGGAAGGTCCGGCTCCGACGTCTCGCCCAGCGCACGCTCGCCCCTCATGTGCTTGGAGTCAGCCCATGTCGCCTTCCTCCGTACGCCTGCGCAGGGGAGTGCTGGCCGCCGTGCTGACGGGAACGCTGTTGGCGCCGCTCACGGCAGGGGCGGCGCCCGCCGCTCCCGCCGCAGGCACGCCCACCCCCTCCGCGTCGGGACCGGACGTCCGCAGGCTCACCCCCGACGTGGCACACCGACTCGACGCGTCCGTGAAGCGGGTGATGCACGAGGCGGACATACCCGGCGTCACCGTGGGCGTCTGGACACCGGGCCAGGAGAGTTACGTCCGCTCGTTCGGCGTCGCCGACAAGGCGACCGGCCGGAAGATGACGCCGGACCTGTTCATGCGCATCGGCAGCGAGACGAAGACGTTCACCGTCACCGCGCTGCTGCAACTCGCCGACCAGGGGAAGGTCGGCCTGGACGACCCGATCGGCAGGTACGTCGACGGCGTGCCGAACGGCGATGAGATCACACTGCGTCAGCTGGCCGGCATGCGCAGCGGCTTGTTCAACTACTCGGAGGACGAGGACTTCTACAAGGCGCTCACCTCGGACCCCCGGCGCCCCTTCACACCGCAGCAGTTGCTCGGCTACGCCTTCCGGCATCCGGTGCTGTTCCAGCCGGGGGAGAAGTTCTCCTACAGCAACACCAACCTGATCCTGCTCGGCCTGGTCGTGGAGAAGGAGAGCGGTCAGCGCCTCGGTGACTACATCGAGCGGCACATCCTCGACCCGGCCGGCATGAAGGACACGCTGTTCCCGAAGGGCAGCGAGTTCCCCATGCCGCACGCGCAGGGTTACACCGACCAGACCGCGAACGGGAAGATCGCCGACACGGCCGACTGGGACCCCTCCTGGGGATGGGCGGCCGGCGCCATGATCTCGACCTTGGACGACCTGCGCATCTGGGCGCCCACGGTGGCCACCGGACGGCTGCCGGACGGCGGCAGGATGGTCAGTCCGGAACTGCAGAAGCAGCGGCTGGTCACCCCGAGGACGCCGATCCCGGGCGCGGGATACGGGCTGGGCATCTTCGACGTGCAGGGGTGGATCGGCCACAACGGCTCCCTGCCCGGCTACGAGTCGCTGACCATCTACCTCCCGGCGACGCGGACCACCGTCGTGGCGCTGCTCGACACCGACATCGACCACGACGGGCAGGAACCCAGCACGCTGCTCGGCGAGGCGATCACGAAGATCGTCTCCCCCCGGCACGTGTTCGACCTGCCGGCCGCGCCGGCGGCCAGGTGATCGGCGGACCGGCCGCACCGGCTCTGAGCGGACCGGCGGACCGGCGAGCGGACGGCACGTCACCGCACGGCCGGAGCGGGCCCGGCGGGATCGACCTGCGCGGTGGAGCGCGGGCCCGGCGGCCCCGTGCCGGATCGAGCCCGGGGGCGGTCGACCCGGTGGCCACGGCCGGGTCGGCGGCCCAGTGGCTCAGCCGCCCGGCAGGCTCTGACGGGGTGGGGCTCGCCACTGCCGAAGGACGTGAGGGGGCGGTCCGGTCCCGGCCGGCGGCCGCAGGCCGGGACCCCCGCCTCGCTGCTCCCGCGCCGCGCGCTCCGCATGTGCGGACCGGCGGGCCGCGGCGGACATGGCTCCGCCGGCGGCCCGAGGGGGGAGGGCCGCCGGCGGAGATGCCGCGCCCGGGGCGGGGGGAACGACCCCGGGTGGCTCGCATGTCGGTTGCCCCGGTTTCCGGGACGTAGACGTGGTTGTTCCCGAGCGGTTCGGGGAAGCGGAGCAGGGGGACGCGCGTCCGGGCTCGCCTGGCGCCGAGGGCGTCAGCACCAGCACCCGCCGGCCCGCCGGTCCCCGCCCCGCCCGCGCCCACCGGCCCGCCGCTCCCCCGCCCCGCCCGCGCCCACCGGCCCGCCGCACCCCCGCCTCCGCGCGAGGCGGGGGGCTGCCCTGGCCGCCGGCGCGGACGGCTTAAGCTCGGCGGATGGCGAAGTACTTCGACGTGCACCCCGACAACCCGCAGCCGCGCAGCATCGCCCAGGTCGCCGACGCGGTCCGCTCGGGCGCGCTCATCGCGTACCCGACCGACTCCTGCTACGCGCTCGGCTGCAGGCTGGGCAGCCGGGACGGGATGGACCGGATCCGCTCCATCCGCCGGCTGGACGACCGACACCACTTCACGCTGATGTGCCGCGACTTCGCGCAGCTCGGCCAGTTCGTCCGGGTGGACAACGACGTGTTCCGTGCCGTGAAGGCGTCGACGCCCGGCAGCTACACGTTCATCCTGCCGGCCACCCGCGAGGTGCCGCGCATGCTGCAGCACCCGAAGAAGAAGACCGTGGGCGTGCGCATCCCGGCCCACGTGGTCACCCAGGCGCTGCTGGAGGAATTGGGCGAGCCGCTGGTGTCCAGCACGCTGCTCATGCCGGACGAGGAGGAGCCGATGACCCAGGGCTGGGAGATCAAGGACCGGCTCGACCACGTGGTGGACGCGGTGGTCGACTCCGGCGACTGCGGCACCGAGCCCACGACGGTGGTCGACTTCTCCGGCGGTGAGGCGGAGATCGTCCGGCGGGGGGCCGGGGACACCCGCCGCTTCGAGTGAGCGCACGGGGCCGGGCGCGACCGCCCGTACCCCGCGTGACAGCATGGCGCCAACCGTGGCGCCGGGCCGGCCTCCGCCGCCCGCACCCGTCCTTCGAGGGAGGGCCTTCACACCATGTCCGATGTCCAGGCGACCGCCGTCGGCATCCCCACCGAGGACGGCGTCGCCGACGCCTACCTCGTGCATCCCGCCGACGGCCGTCCGCGTCCGGCCGTGCTCCTCTACCAGGACGCCTACGGCCTGCGCCCGCACCTGCGATCGATGGCCGACCGGCTCGCCGGCGCCGGTCACACGGTGCTGGTGCCGAACGTGTTCTACCGCCTCGGCCCGGCGCCGGTCGTGGACCTGCCCGCGTTCATCGACCCGGGCGCCGACCCGACCGTATGGGAGCGGCTCTCCCCGGTGCTGGCCGCGCTGACCCCGGACCTGGTCAAGCGGGACGCGGGCGCCTTCCTGCGCTGGCTTGCCGACAGCCCGGCCGCGGCCGACGGCCCGGTCGCGCTGACCGGCTACTGCATGGGCGCCCGGCTCGCCCTGTGGACCGCGGGCGCCCACCCGGACCGGGTGGCGGCGGTGGCCGGTTTCCACGGCGGGGGCCTCGCCACCGACGCCCCGGACAGTCCGCACCTGGAGGCCCCGCGCATCACCGCCGAGGTGTACTTCGGGCACGCCGACGAGGACCCGTCGCTGCCACCGGAGCAGATGGCGCGCTTCGAGGAGGCGCTGACCGCCGCCGGTGTCCGGCACACCTGCGAGGTGTACGAGGGCGCCCGCCACGGTTACACCCAGGCGGACACGCCCGCCTACGACCGGGCGGCGGACGAGCGGCACTGGGCGGCCCTGCTCGGCCTGCTGAAGCGCGCGTTCTGATTTCCTGGGCGCACCAGCTGACCCCGTGTCACGGCGGCCGCCGGGAAGCGGCCGCCGGCCGGGGCCGGATTCTGTCCGAAACATTGACATGCACTCACCCTTGGTCCGAACCTGAGAGCGCTCTCAGAACAGGTACGGACCAGTCGTACCGCCCCGACCCCACACGGAGGTGGAGAGTGCCCCTCAGGCTCACGCGCCCCGCGCTGCCCCTGGCCGCAGCCGCGGCACTGGTCGGCGGACTGCTCGCGTTCGGCACGCCCGGCCGCGCCGCTGCCGCCGTCCCGGACACCATCCCGCTGCAGATCACCAACAACTCGGGCCGTTCCGAGCCCGTGTACATCTACGACCTCGGCACCCAGCTGTCCACGGGACGGCAGGGCTGGGCCGACGCGAGCGGCGTCTTCCACGCCTGGCCCGCGGGCGGCAACCCCCCGACCCCCGCACCGGACGCGGCGATCCCCGGCCCGGCCGCCGGGCAGTCGAAGACGATCCGCATCCCGAAGTTCTCCGGCCGCATCTACTTCTCGTACGGCCAGAAGCTCGACTTCCGGCTGACCACCGGCGGACTGGTGCAGCCGGCCGTGCAGAACCCCTCGGACCCCAACCGCAACATCCTCTTCAACTGGTCGGAGTACACGCTCAACGACTCCGGCCTGTGGCTCAACAGCACCCAGGTGGACATGTTCTCGGCGCCGTACGCGGTCGGCGTGCAGCGGGCCGACGGCAGCGTCGGCACCACCGGGCACCTGAAGTCCGGGGGCTGGAGCGGCTTCTTCAACGCGCTGCGCGGACAGCCGGGCGGATGGGCCAACCTCGTCCAGACGCGTCCCGACGGCACCGTGCTGCGCGCGCTGTCCCCGCTGTACGGCGTGGAGACCGGCGCGCTGCCGGGGAACGTGATGGACGACTACATCAACCGGGTCTGGCAGAAGTACTCGACGTCGACGCTGACCGTCACCCCGTTCGCGGACCAGCCGAACACCAAGTACTACGGCCGGGTCTCGGGCAACGTCATGAACTTCACCAACTCCTCCGGCGCGGTCGTCACCAGCTTCCAGAAGCCCGACGCGGCCAGCGTCTTCGGCTGTCACAAGCTGCTGGACGCGCCCAACGACGCCGTCCGCGGGCCCATCTCCCGCACCCTGTGCGCCGGATTCAACCGGTCGACCCTGCTGGTCAACCCCAACCAGCCGGACACCACGACCGCGAACTTCTACCAGGACGCCGTCACCAACCACTACGCGCGCGCGATCCACGCGCAGACGGCCGACGGCAAGGCGTACGCCTTCGCCTTCGACGACGTCGGCAACCAGGAGTCCCTGGTGCACGACGGCAACCCGCAGCAGGCGTACCTGACGCTGGATCCGATGAACTGACACGGACAACGGTCCCGCACCCCGCGACGGGTGCGGGACCGCGGGCGACCGGGGCCGGTGCGCGCGCGTGCGCGGCCCCGGGGGCTCCGTGCGGAAGCCGATCCGCCGGTCGAGGACGAGATGACGGCCCGTCTCCGTGCGCCCGGCCGCTGAACGGCCGCACCACACACGGTTGTCACACGCGCCTGCGAGAATCGGGGCGGAACCGACGTCCGCCCGCTGGAGGAGATCGTGCCGTCCACCCCCCGCCCCCTGCGCAGGCTGGGCTTCCTCACCATCGGTCTGTTCGACGCGGCGGACCCCGGCCGGGGCCACGAATCCACCCTGCAGCTCATCGAGCTGGGCGAGCGGCTCGGCTTCGACAGCGCCTGGGTCCGTCACCGGCACCTGCAGTACGGCATCTCCTCCCCGGTCGCCGTACTGGCCGCCGCCTCCCAGCGCACCCGCCGCATCGAGCTGGGCACCGCGGTGACGCCGCTGGGCTGGGAGAACCCGCTGCGGCTCGCCGAGGACCTGGCGACCGTCGACGTGCTGTCCGGCGGCCGGCTGAACGCGGGGTTCAGCGCGGGCCCGCCGATGCACTTCGAGCGGGTCAGGGACGCCCTCTACCCGGACACCGCCGACGCGGAGGACTTCGGCTACGAGCGGGCGCGGCGGCTGGTGGAGCTGGTGCGCGGCAGGCCCGCCAGCGGCTTCAGCGGGACCGAGGGCTTCGAGGTGTTCAGCGACGTCGTCCAGCCCCACTCCCCCTCACTGGGGCGGCGGCTGTGGTACGGCGGCGGCAGCCTGAGCTCGGCGCGCTGGGCGGGCGAGCACGGCCTGAACCTCCTGACCAGCAGCGTCGTCAGGGCGCAGGACGGGGACGGGCCGCAGGACTTCGCCGCGATCCAGCTGTCTCTCATCCGGGAGTTCCGGGCCCGCCACCCCGACGGGGACGCGGCCCGCGTCTCCCAGGGCCTGGTGGTGATCCCGACCGACTCCGCGACCCCCGGGCAGCGCGCCCGGTACGCGGAGTACGCGGCCGGGCGGCTGCCGCGGACGGCCTCCCCGCAGGGCCCGGCGCGGCTGCTGTTCGCACCGGACCTGGTCGGCAGCTCCGCGCAGATCGCCGAACGGCTGCACGCGCACGCCGCGTTCCGCGAGGTCGACGAGGTGGCGTTCGCGCTGCCGTTCACCTTCGGGCACGAGGACTACGCGCAGATCCTGACCGACATGGCGACCGTGCTGGGCCCGGCGCTGGGCTGGCGGCCCGCGCGCTGACCCGCCGCCGGCTCACCACCGGCCCACCGCGGTGCCGGTGACCGGTTCGGACGGCCTGCCGTCCACGCCCACCGGCACGTCCCCGGCGAGCATCACCCGGTGCATGATCCGGGGGGAATCGAGGTGGGCGTTGTCGGCGGGGGCGAGGTGGACGGTGGCCCGGTTGTCCCAGAAGGCGACGCTGCCGGGCTCCCAGCGGAAGCGGACCGTGTACTCGGGCCGGACGGCCTGCTCCAGCAGCATCTGAAGGAGCGCGGCGCTCTCGGGGCGGGAGACGTCGACGATCTGCTCCAGGTAGTAGCCGTTGACGGACAGCACCCGCTCCCCCGTCTCCGGATGGACCCGGACGAGCGGGTGCACGGAGGCGACCTGGTGGTCCAGGAGGTGGCGGACGTACGCGTCGTCGCCGGGCCTGGGCTGGTAGCCGACGCCGAGCCGGTGCTCGGCGCGCAGCCCGTCCACGAAGGCGCGGACCGGGGCGGACAGCCCGGCGTAGGCGGCGGCCAGGTTGGCCCAGGTGGTGTCGCCGCCGTAGGGCGGGACGGTCTCGGCGCGCAGGACGGTCGCGGCCGGCGGGTCGATGCGGGCGCCGTGGTCGCAGTGCCAGCCGCGCAGCAGGGTGTGCCGGCGGCGCCGCAGCCACTCCTCGTGCTCCATGCCGAACCTGCCGCCCAGCTCCAGCCGGTCCGCGGTGGTCTCCACCTCGGGGTGGCCGGCCGGTGAGGCGCCGCCCCGCCGGCCGAGGACGACGGGCTCGCCGAAGCGGCGGGCGAAGGCGACATGGCCGGCGTGGTCGAGGTCCTGCCCCCGGAAGAACACCACCTTCCAGCGCAGCATCGTGCGCCGGATCAGGGTCACCACGGCGTCGTCGAGCGGCCCGGCGAGGTCGACGCCGGTGATCTCGGCGCCGATGTGCCCGGCGGCCGGCCTCACCGTCACGCCCGGGACCGTCGTGCCGGCGTCCGCCGTCCTCGCGTCCGTGTCCGCGTTCCGCCCGGTGTGTCCCGCTGTGCCGCTGTGCGTCGTCATGCGCGCTCCGATGCTCGTCCGGTACCGGCTCCGCACCGATCGTGACACCGCGTCCCCGCCGGGGCGAACAGGTTCCGCCGGCCCGCGCCGCCCGCGGCCGGTCCCGGCCGGCTGATCGCGTGCCCGGCGGCGGACAACCCGGGGGCGTGCCGTGCGCTACTGCTCCTCGATCGGCTCCCGGGTGCCGCCCTGCTGCGGCGCGGCCAGGCTGCCGAGGATGTCGAGCAGTTCGGCGCTGCGGCTGCCCGGTTCGGCGTGGAAGACGACGAGGGTGAGCCGGTCGGCGCCCTCCACGGACAGCTTGGTGGAGTGCAGGTCGAGGTCGCCGACCTGCGGGTGGGTCAGACGGCTGACCCTGCCGCGCCGGGACCGGACCTCGTGCCGGGCCCACAGGGTGCGGAACCGCTCGCTGCGCAGGGACAGCTCGCCCACCAGGTCGCGCAGCCGCGGATCGTCGGCGTCCGACCCGGCTTCGGAGCGGAGGGCGGCCACGCCCTCCGCGGTGAGGTCCTCCCAGTCCCGGCGCAGCGCCCGCTCGGCGGGGTCGAGGAGGACGGCCCGGAGCAGGTTGACGCCGGGGCGGTAGGAGGGGGTGAGCGCGGTGGCGAGGGGGTTGGCGGCCAGGCAGTCGGTGTAGCGGTTCTGCACGTAGGCGGGGTTGCGCGGCCAGCCCTCGATGAGCTGGCGAAGGCTCGCCGGGACCTGCTGGGTGCGGGCCGCGGAGGACACGCCGGGTACGGGCCGGTCGCGGGCGAGGCCGACGAGGTGGGCGGTGGCGTCGGCGTCCAGCCGCAGCACGCGCGCGACGGCCTCCAGCACCTGGACGGACGGGTTGCGGTCGCGGCCCTGTTCCAGCCTGAGGTAGTAGTCGGAGCTGATGCCGGCGAGCAGGGCGACCTCCTCGCGGCGCAGCCCCGGCACCCGGCGCAGTCCGCCGCCGGGCAGCCCCACGTCCTCGGGCCGGACCAGCGCCCGGCGGGCGCGGAGGAACTCACCGAGCGCGTTCGATCCGTGCATGCCACCACGGTACGGCCGCGGGGCGGGCCGTGACTGGCCCTGTCACTCCCAGGAACACGGGGGCTCTGCCACACCGGGAGGCGCGGGCGCAGGGTGGGAAGGCAGGGGCCGCCGACCGGTGGCCCGGACACCTGAGAGGTACGCACATGACTGCACAGCTCGGCGGCACCGTCACCCCGGCCGAGGGCCTGACCCTCACCCGCGTCGGCTACGGCGCCATGCAGCTGGCCGGGCCGCACGTCTTCGGGCCGCCGCGGGACCGGGACCGGGCGGTCGCGGTGCTGCGCGCGGTGGTGGAGGCCGGCGTCACGCACATCGACACCGCCGACTTCTACGGCCCCGTCGTCGTCAACGAGATCATCCGGGAGGCGCTGCACCCCTACCCCGAGGAGCTGCACATCGTCACCAAGGTCGGCGCCCGCCGGGGAGCCGACGGAAGCTGGATCATGTCCCGGCACCCGGAGGACCTGAAGGCGCAGGTGTACGACAACCTGCGGAACCTCGGCGTGGAGACCCTGGACGTGGTCAACCTGCGGCTCGGGGACATGGACACTCCGAACGAGGAGTCCGTCGCGGACCAGTTCGGCGCCCTGGCCGAGCTGCGCGAGCGGGGGCTGATCCGGCATCTCGGGCTGAGCGCGGCGTCGGCCGCGCAGCTGGACGAGGCCCGGGCGATCGCACCGGTGGTGACCGTGCAGAACCGGTACAACCTGGCCGACCGGCAGGACGACGCGCTGCTGGAGCGCACGGCGGCCGAGGGCATCGCCTTCGTGCCGTACTTCCCGCTCGGCGGCTTCACGCCCCTGCAGTCCGAGACGCTGGCGAAGACCGCCGCCCGGCTTCACGCGTCCCCGCAGCAGGTCGCGCTGGCCTGGCTGCTGCGCCGCTCCCCGAACATCGCCCTCATCCCCGGCACGTCCTCCCTGGAGCACCTGCGGGAGAACCTGGCCGCCGCGAGCCTGGTCCTGCCGGACGACGCGGTCACCGAGCTGGACGGCGTCGCGGGCTGAACGGTCCGGTCGGGGGGTACCCGGGGCGCGTGGGGCGGTCGTACGGAAGGAGCCGCACGTGGCAGCGGAGGACCGGCTGCGGACGTACCGCGGCAGACGCGACTTCGGGCGGACCCGCGAGCCGTCGGGGCGGGCGGGCCCCGACGGGGGCGGCGGGCCGCGGTTCGTGGTGCAGATCCACGACGCGCGCCGGATGCACTTCGACTTCCGGCTCCAGGTGGGCGACGTCCTGAAGTCCTGGTCCGTGCCCAAGGGCCCGTCCGCCGACCCCGCGGACAAGCGGCTGGCGGTGCCGACCGAGGACCATCCGCTGGAGTACGAGGAGTTCGAGGGCGTCATCCCGAAGGGCGAGTACGGGGGCGGCACCGTGATCGTGTGGGACCGCGGGACGTACGAGCCGCTCAGCCATGACCGCCGGGGGCGCCCGGTGGACTTCGCGGAGTCCCTGGAGCGCGGGCACGCCACGTTCCGGCTGCACGGCGCCAAGCTGCGCGGCGAATACGCCCTGACCCGGTTCCGCGGCCGGGAGGACGGGGAGGAGGCCTGGCTGCTGGTCCGCAAGGGTCCGGCGCGCCCGGACGCGCCCGGCGCCCCCGACCCGCGGCGGGCCCGCTCGGTGCGCACGGGACGGACCCTGGCGCAGGTCGAGGCGGCGGCCGGCGAGGAGTGACGGACACGGCGGCCCCCGCTCCGCCGGCCCGCGCGGTGACGGACACGGCGGGGCCCGCTCCGCCGGCCCGCAGACCCGCGGTCACGGGCGCGCGTTCCCACCGCTGCCGGCGCGCGTGGCATCGCGGCGACGCCGCCCTGCTGCCGCGCCGGGACCCGCAGGGGAGCCGGCCCCGGAGCCGTCCGGTCCGCCGGCCCTCGCTCAGGCCGCGGCGAGCTCGGCCCAGCGGGTGACGCCGCCGGCGTGGACGCGTATGCCGTGGCGGGTCGCCAGGGCGTGGACGATGCCCTCCCCGCGGCCGTGCTCGTCCGGGTCCACCCCGACCAGGGACTGCCCCGCCGGTCCCGCGTCGGTGACCTCGACCCGCAGGGTGCTTCCGGTGCCGCCGTGCTGCCAGGACAGCCGGAGTTCGGCGGGGGGCCGGGCGTGCAGGATCGCGTTGGTGGCCAGCTCCGACACGACGAGCAGCGAGTCGTCCATGATCTCCGGGCTCACGCTCCAGTCGGCGAGGACCGCCGCCACACGCCGGCGCACGGCCGGTACGGCGCCGGGTACGGGCGGCACCGGGCACACGTGTTCGCATGCCGCCCGAATCAGCGTGTTGGGCTGTGCCGCCATGTCTTCTCCCGATGTGTGTGCGGCCGGTCCGGCGTCGTGGCTGAGCGCGCACCGGCTCCGAAGTACGTTATGGACACATATCGGGCTGGTCAATGAACAGCGGTCGGCATTACCGAACGCCGGCGGGCACGACCGCCCGCCGCCCGCGGAGCGAAGCGTCCGCAGCGGTAATAGGCTCGCCTCATGGCCGGCCCAGTCCAGTCGATCGAACGGGCGGCGGCGATCCTGCGTCTGCTCGCCGGCGGGCCCCGCCGACTCGGGCTCGGCGAGGTGGCGGCCTCGCTCGGACTGGCGAAGGGCACCGCCCACGGCATCCTTCGTACCCTCCAGCACGTGGACTTCGTGGAGCAGGACGCGGCGACCGGCAAGTACCAGCTCGGAGCCGCCCTGCTGCATCTCGGCACCAGCTACCTGGACGTCAACGAGCTGCGTTCGCGCTCCCTCAACTGGGCCGACGCCCTCGCCGCCCGCAGCGGGGAGGCGGTGCGCCTGGGGACCCCCCTGGAGGGCAGCGTCCTCATCGTCCACCACGTCTTCCGGCCCGACGACACCTTCCAGACCCTGGACGTCGGCTCGCTGCTGCCCCTGCACGCCTCCTCGCTGGGCAAGGTCCTGCTGGCCTTCGGGACCGCGGACGTCGATCCGGTCCGGGAGCGGCGGCCGGTGGCGTACACGCGGCACACCCTGGTCTCCCCCGAGCAGCTCGCCCGGGCGCTCGCCGAGGTCAGGGAGCTCGGATGGGCCGCCGAGATCCAAGAGATGAGCATGGGCGAGGCCGGGATCGCCGCACCGATCCGCGGGCACGGCGGCCTGGTCGTGGGCGCCATCGGGCTGTCCGGGCCGGTGGAGCGGATCTGCGACGGCCAGGGCCGCCCCCGCCCGAGTCTGATCACCCTGATCCGGGAAGCCGCACGGGCGATCTCCAGAGACCTGGGAGCCGCCCGCTGGTAGTCCCCGGCAGCCGCCCCTCGATCCGTCGGAAGGCAGACCCGATCATGGCTGAACGGTATGTGGTGTCCGTCGATCAGGGCACCAACTCGACCCGCTGCATCCTGTTCGACCACCGCGGGCGGCTGGTCTCCGTCGCGCAGAAGGAGCACCAGCAGCACTTCCCCCGCCCCGGATGGGTGGAGCACGACGCCGTCGAGATCTGGCACAACCTGCGGCGCGTCGTCCCCGAGGCCCTGTCCGAGGCCGGTGTCGGCACAGAGCGGATCGCCGCCATCGGGCTGGCCAACCAGCGCGAGACGACGGTGCTGTGGGACCGGCGGACCGGCGCCCCGCTGGGCCGGGCCATCGTCTGGCAGGACACCCGCACGGCGCCGCTCGTCGACGACCTCGGACGGGATCCCGGGGAGGAGTTCTTCCTTCAGCGGTGCGCCCTGCCGCCCTCCACCTACTTCTCGGCCCTGCGGATCCGGTGGCTGTTCGACCACGTCAAGGGACTCGAGCAGCGGGCCCGGGACGGCGAGGTGCTGTTCGGGACGATGGAGAGCTGGCTGATCTGGAACCTCACCGGCGGCCCCGACGGCGGCCTGCACATCACCGACGCCACCAACGCAAGCCGCACCATGCTGATGAACGCGCACACGCTCGCCTGGGACGACGAGCTGCTGTCCTTCTTCGGGGTGCCCCGCCCGATGCTGCCCGAGATCAGGTCGAACTCCGAGAGGTACGGCGAGGCCCGCGCGCTGCTGCCGGGCGTCGCCATCACGGCCGCCCTCGGGGACCAGCAGGCCGCCCTCTTCGGCCAGACCTGCTTCTCCCCGGGCGAGGCCAAGTGCACCTACGGAACGGGCAGCTTCCTGCTGCTCAACACCGGCGCCGACGTGGTGCGGTCCCGGCACGGCCTGCTGACGACCGTCGCCTACAAGATCGGGGACCAGCGGCCGGCCTACGCGCTGGAGGGGTCGATCGCCGTCACCGGCGCGCTCGTCCAGTGGTTCCGCGACCGCCTGGGCCTGATCGGCAGCGCCCCGGAGATCGAGACCCTCGCGCGGACGGTGGAGGACAACGGCGGCTGCTACATCGTCCCCGCCTTCTCCGGTCTCTTCGCACCCCACTGGCGCAGCGACGCACGCGGAGTGATCGTCGGCCTCACCTCCTACATCACCAAGGGACACCTGGCGCGTGCCGTCCTCGAGGCCACCGGGTGGCAGACCCGCGAGGTCGTCGACGCCATGAACGCCGACTTCCCGGTGCCCCTGCGGCAGCTCAAGGTGGACGGCGGCATGACCGCGGACAACCTGCTGATGCAGTTCGTCGCCGACGTGCTCGACGTGCCCGTGGTGCGGCCCATGGTCGCCGAGACGGTCTCCCTCGGCGCGGCCTACGCGGCCGGGCTCGCCGCCGGCTACTGGTCGGACCTGGAGGTGCTGCGCCGCAACTGGCACCGGGCCGCCCAGTGGCTGCCCGACATGGACCCCGAGCGGCGGGACGCGGAGTACGACGACTGGAAGCGGGCCGTCGAGCGGTCCCTCGGCTGGGTGAGGCCGCCCCGCTCCCCCTGACCCGGCCCGCTCCCGGCCCGCCGGGCGGAGCGGCGGGCCCGTTCGGGGGAACCGGGGCGCGCAGGGGCGTGCGGGCGGCGGGGCCGGTCGAGACCTTCTGCCGTGACCGCCGTGACGCTGCCGCTGATCCCGCCGATGCTCGCCACCCCCGGCGGCCTCCCGCCCGCCGCGCAGGACGCGCGGTGGGCGTACGAGACGAAGCAGGACGGCCAGCGGGTGATGGTCTACCTGCCCGGCGACGGCGGAGTGCTGCTGCGCGCCCGCTCCGGCGAGGACATCACCGGCGCCTACCCCGAACTCCGGCCGCTCGGCGCCGCCCTGGGCGCCACCCCCGCCGTGCTGGACGGCGAGGTGCTGGCCCTGGACGAGCACGGACGGGCCGACTTCCAGCTGCTGCAGAGCAGGATGGGCCTCGCGCACGCCCCCGCGCGGGCGGCGCGCCGGGCCGCCCTGGTGCCGGTGCACCTGGTGCTGTTCGACGTGCCGTACCTGGAGGAACCCCTCGTGGGGCTGCCTTGGGTGCGGCGGCGGGCCCGGCTGGAGGAGCTGGGCCTGGCCGGGCCGTACTGGTCCACGCCGGGCGCCGTGACCGGGCACGGCGCCGAGGCGCTGCGGGCCACCCGGGAGCACGGCCTGGAGGGCCTGATGTGCAAGCGGCTGGACTCGGTGTACGAGCCGGGTGTGCGCTCCCGCGCCTGGATCAAGATCCGGAACAAGCGCGCCGAGGACGTGATCGTGGGCGGCTGGCTGCCCGGCCGGGGGCGGCTGACCGGGCTGCCCGGCGCGGTGCTGGTCGGCCAGCGCGCCGCCGGCCGGCTGCGGTACGTCGGCGGTGTCGGCACCGGCTGGACCGAGGCGGAACGCACCCGGCTGGCGGAGCTGCTGCGGGGCCTGGCGAGCGACCGCTGCCCCTTCGACCCCGTACCGCGCGTCGCGGGGGCCCGCTGGGTGCTGCCGCGGCTGGTCGGCGAGGTCGGTTACAGCACCCGTACCCGGGCCGGGCTGCTGCGCCAGCCGTCCTGGCTGCGGCTGCGTCCGGACCTGGCCCCGGAGGAGTCGGCGGCCGACCTGCCGGAAGGTCCGGGGTGAGGATCGAGGGGTCTATCGTGTGCGCATGCCGGTACCCGAACTGATCCGTGTCGTCTCCCGCGACTCGCCCATGGCCCTGGCCCAGGTGGAGCGGGTGCGCGCCGAGCTGGCCGTGCTGCACCCGGGTGTGCGCACCGAGGTCGTACCGGTGAAGACCACCGGCGACAAGTGGCTCGGCGACCTGTCCCGGGTCGAGGGCAAGGGCGCGTTCACGAAGGAGGTGGACGCGGCCCTGCTGGCCGGGGAGGCGGACCTCGCGGTGCACTGCGTCAAGGACGTGCCGGCCGACCGGCCGCTGCCCGCGGGGACGGTGTTCGCCGCGTTCCTCGAGCGGGACGACATCCGGGACGCGCTGGTGCACCCGGGCGGACTCACCCTGGACGAGCTGCCCGCCGGCACCCGGATCGGCACCTCCTCGGTGCGCCGGATCGCCCAACTGGCCGCCTCCCACCCGCATCTGACATGTGTTCCGTTCCGCGGCAACGCCAACCGGCGGCTGGAGAAGCTGGCCGCGGGGGAGGCGGACGCGCTGCTGCTGGCGGTGTCCGGTCTGCAGCGCATCGGCCGGACGGACGTGATCAGCGAGGTGCTGTCGCCGGAGACGATGATGCCGCCCATCGGTGCGGGCATCCTCGCCCTGCAGTGCCGGGAGGACGACACCGAGCTGATCGACGCGGTCGGCGGGCTGGGCGACCCGGACACCGGGCGGGAGGCGGCGGCGGAGCGGATGTTCCTGCATGTGCTGCAGGGCCACTGCAACAGCCCGATCGCCGGGTACGCGCGCGTGGACAGCGGTGGTGAACTCTCCCTGCGCGCGTGCGTGTTCACCCCGGACGGCAAGACCCGGCTGAACGCCCACGAGTGGGCGGGCCGGCTCGATCCGGCCACGCTCGGCACCTCGGTCGCGGTGGCGCTGCTCCGGCAGGGCGCGCGGGAGGTCATCGACGGCATCCCGCACTGAGCCGCGCGCCGGCGCGGGCCGGCCAGGGCTCAGGCGGTCCCCGGTTCCGTCTGGTCCTTCAGGAAGGCGCTGACCTGATGGGCCAGGCCGCACTGCCCGGCGCCCGCGGGGGTGGCCGCCGTGGCGGCCTCCAGGACGCCGGTGCCGCCCGCCCACAGCCGGCGGCCGGTCCACTCGTCGTCCACCCGCAGCTGCACCTGCACGTCCACGTGGGTGAGGGCGGCCTCGGGGGCGGCGGCGTACAGCACGGCGGTGGCCCGGCGCAGCGGGTACACGTCGAAGCCCTCGATGAACTGGGAGTTGCGCCAGTCGATGAAGGCGCCCTCGCCGTCCGGGCCGACCCGGACGTCGATCTGACCGTCCTCCAGATGGATGCCGTAGTGCCGCGTGCCCCGGTTCTCCACCGTCACCCGGACACTGAAGTACGTCAGCCCGGCGGCGGCGTCGTCCCGCCCGCGCGGCGGCTCGGCCGGCTCCAGGCGGTGGACGCGGACCCGCAGACCGGCATGCTCCTCGTACTCCTGCCAGTCCCCGACCACGTTCGGCTCGTACACGGTGCCCCTCTCGCCCCTTCGAGAGCTGCTGTCTATCTGTGTGCTGAGCGCACTGTCAAATGAGCAGAATGCGCTGTGGCCAGGCGGTTCACCCCCTTTGATCGGCGATCAAGCGCTGCCCAGGAGGAATCGGCCGCACCGCCGCCCGCGCGGGCGCCCGCGCGTGCCGCACATCACGTCCGCGGTCCGTCCGGACCGCCCCCCGGACCGCCCGGCGGACCGCCCCCCGGACCGCCCGGCGGACCGCCGGCCGGACCGGCGGAGCGGGCGCCGGCGGGCCGGGCGGCGGCGCCGGGGCGACCGACAGCATCGCCGTGACCGTTATGCCCCGATTTGTTTGTTGATGTCCGGCAACGGGAAAGGGTCCCTCAGTGCTTCGGCCAGGAGGCACGTCCGTGGGAGCCGGCCCCGCCGGACGCCCCGGTGTCCTTTCCATGGTCCGAGCGCACCTCCCACGGTGTCTGTTCATCCGGCACCTGCTGAGAGAGGTGCGCGCAATGCCTGTCACCGGCAGCACGAGGCCCCACCCCCATGACGACGCTCCGGACACGGCCGCGTCCTTCGAGCGGCTGGCGCGGCTGCCCGACGGCTCCGAGCGCCGGGCGCTGCGGGACGAGCTGGTCCGGGTCTGGCTGCCCATGGCCGAGCGGATCGCCGTGCGCTTCCGCGGCCGCGGGGAAGCCCTGGAGGACCTGTACCAGGTGGCCGCGCTGGGTCTGGTCAAGGCGGTCGACCACTACGACCCGGCCCGCGGCCGCGCCTTCGAGGCGTACGCCGTCCCCACCATCACCGGGGAGATCAAGCGCCACTTCCGCGACCACATGTGGACCCTGCACGTGCCCCGGCGGGTGCAGGACCTGCGCAACCGGGTCCGCTCCGCCACCAAGGAACTGGCGCAGACCACCTCGGGCCGGGTGCCCAGCGTCGCGGAGATCGCCGCCTACACCCGGCTGAGCGAGGACGAGGTGCGCACCGGCATGGAGGCGCTGGAGTGCTTCTCCGCGCTGTCACTGGACGCCGAGGTGGCCGGCACCGACGGGTACGCCCTCGGGGACTCCCTCGGCGAATCCGACCCGGGGTACGACCTCGTCGTGGACCGGGCCGCGGTCAAGCCGTGCCTCGCGGCGCTGCCCGAGCGCGAGCGGACCATTCTCTACCTGCGCTTCTTCGGCGGCATGACGCAGAGCCGGATCGCCCAGCAGCTCGGCATCTCGCAGATGCACGTCTCCCGGCTGCTCAGCGGCTGCTTCGACCGGCTGCGCGAGGAACTGCTGACGGAGATCCGCTGACCGGCCCGGGCAGCTCGCCGACCCGTTCGGCGAGCCGCCGGCCTGCCGGGCGCTCGCCGCCCGGGGACAGCCGGCTCGGCGCTCGCCGCTCGGGGACAGCCGGCTCGGCGCTCGCCGCTCGGGCCTACTCGCCCTCGGACCCCGGCACCTGCGTGGGGCCGTAGCGGTCCAGGGCGTCCTCCAGCTCGGCGCGGACCTCGGGCGGGATGTCGCCCCGGCGGCCCCAGACGAGGATCAGCTCCGCGATGTTGCGCAGCTTGATGTTGGTGTGCTGGGAGACCTCCTTCAGCACCTGCCATCCCAGGTCCGGAGTGACCCGGCCGAGGGCCACCACCATCCCGATCGCCTGGTCCACGACGGCGTGGGAGACCATGGCCTCCTTCAGCTGCTCGACCTCGGCCTGCAGCGCGGCGATCCGGTCCGGTTCGGTCTCTGCCATGCCTCCATCGTGCGCAGGGGCCTGCACCGCTGCCACCCGGGGTACCCGACAGGCGCCCACCCCGTTCCGGTCGGACACTGGTGTCACAGCGGTGACCGCCGGACCCCGAGAGCAGGACGCAACCGCCATGAACCACGACACTCCCCCCGCCGGAGGACCGCACAGGAAAGAGGTCGTCTCCACGCACTCCGTCTTCGGCGCCCCCTGCTGGGTGAGCCTGACCAGTCGCGACGTCCAGGCCACCCAGGACTTCTACGCGGCCGTCCTCGGCTGGCGCTGGCGCGGAGCCGAGCTCGGCGAACACTTCCGCATCGCCCTGGCGAACGGGGTCCCGGTGGCCGGGATCGCCGCCGTCGCCTCCATGTGGCAGATGGCGGTGGCCTGGACGCCGTACTTCGCCGTGCCGGACGCGGACGTGGCCGTCTCGCGGGCCCGGGAGCGCGGCGGCACGGCGGCGGTCGGGCCGCTGTCCTTCCCGCCGGGCCGGGCTGCGCTCCTCGCCGACCGGGACGGAGCCACGTTCGGAATCTGGGAGGGGGAGCTGGTCACCAACTGGGAGGCGTGGCGGCAGGCGGCCCCGGCGTTCGTCCGGCTGCACACCCGGGACGCCTTCGACGCCGCGATCTTCTACGGCGAGATCCTGGACTGGGCGTCCGGGCTGTCGGGCTGCTGCGAGGTGGAGTACGAGGGCGGCGAGGTGGTGCTGCGCAGCCGCGGTGACGTGGTGGCGCGCATCGACTCCGGTGCGGTGGAGGCCGCCCCGGACCCCTCCGTGCGGCCGCACTGGCAGATCCACTTCGCGGTGGACGACGTGGCCGGCTGCGCCCGGACGGCGGAGAAGCACGGCGGCAGCGTGCTGCGCGAGGAGGAGACCGAGGCGATCCTGCGCGATCCCGACGGCGCGCAGTTCACGGTGACCTCCCGCCGCATCCGCTGAGACCCGCGGCCGCCCGGCACGGGGAAGGCCCCGCGTCCCCTCCTGAACCTGAACCCGGGGACGCGGGGCCTTCGCCGTGCGCGGTGCAGGGTCAGGCCGCGGCGCGGGACGGCCGGGACAGCAGCACCAGGCTGCGGGCCTCCACGCGGAGCCTCGTGCCGGCCTTGCGTTCGCGTTCGTCGGCGACGCCGTCGCCGTCGGCGGTGTCGATCAGGGTGGTCCAGCGCTCGCCGAAGGATTCGTCCGGCAGGCGGAAGTCGACCGGTTCCCAGTAGCCGTTGACGAGCAGCAGGAACGAGTCGTCGGTCATGCGTCCGCCGTAGGGGTCGCGTTCCGCGATGGCGTCGCCGTTGAGGAACACGCCGACCGAGTGGGCGTCGCCGCGCTGCCAGTCCCGGTCGGTCATCTCCCGGGCGTCGGGCCGCAGCCACATCAGGTCGGGCAGCGGCTGTTCGGCGTTGGTCGCGGTCTCACCGCGGAAGAAGCGCCGGCGGCGCAGCACCGGGTGCGCCGCGCGCAGGGCGATCAGGCGCCGGGTGAACCCGGTGAGGGCCCGCTGCTCCTCGGTCAGGTCCCAGTCGACCCAGGACACCTCGTTGTCCTGGCAGTAGGCGTTGTTGTTGCCGCGCTGGGTGCGGCCGAGCTCGTCGCCGTGGGAGAGCATCGGGATGCCCTGCGAGAGGAGCAGCGTGGCCAGCAGGTTGCGCTGCTGGCGGGCGCGCAGTTCGAGGATCGCGGGATCGTCGGTGTCGCCCTCGGCGCCGCAGTTCCAGGACCGGTTGTGGCTCTCTCCGTCGCGGTTGTCCTCGCCGTTGGCCTCGTTGTGCTTGTCGTTGTACGACACGAGGTCGCGCAGCGTGAAACCGTCGTGGGCGGTGACGAAGTTGACGCTCGCGCGCGGCCGGCGCCGGCTGTGCTGGTAGATGTCGGAGGAACCGGTCAGCCGGGAGGCGAACTCGCCGAGCGCATCCGGCTCGCCCCGCCAGAAGTCCCGTACGGCGTCCCGGTACTTGCCGTTCCACTCCGACCACAGCGGCGGGAAGTTGCCCACCTGGTAGCCGCCCTCCCCCACGTCCCAGGGTTCCGCGATCAGCTTGACGCGGCTGATCACCGGGTCCTGCTGGATCAGGTCGAAGAACGCCGAGAGCCGGTCCACCTCGTGGAACTGCCGGGCCAGGGTGGCCGCGAGGTCGAAGCGGAAGCCGTCGACGTGCATCTCGGTGACCCAGTACCGCAGCGAGTCCATGATCAGCTGCAGTACGTAGGGGTGCCGCATCAGCAGGCTGTTGCCGGTGCCGGTGGTGTCGTAGTAGTGGGCCCAGTCGCCGTCGACCAGGCGGTAGTAGGAGGCGTTGTCGATGCCCCGGAAGGACAGCGTGGGGCCCATCTCGTTGCCCTCGGCGGTGTGGTTGTAGACCACGTCGAGGATCACTTCGAGACCGGCCGCGTGCAGCGCCTTCACCATCGCCTTGAACTCGTTGACCTGCTGGCCGCGGCTGCCGAAGGCGGCGTAGGCGTTGTGCGGGGCGAAGAAGCCGATGGTGTTGTAGCCCCAGTAGTTGGACAGGCCGCGGTCCTGCAGGACGCCGTCCTGCACGAACTGGTGCACGGGCATCAGCTCCACCGCGGTCACGCCCAGCGAGGTCAGGTGCTCGAGCACGGCGGGGTGCGCGAGGCCGGCGTAGGTGCCGCGCAGCCGTTCGGGGACGTCGGGGTGGGTGCGGGTGAGTCCGCGGACATGGGCCTCGTAGATCACCGAGTCCGCGTACGGCGTCCTGGGCGGGCGGTCGTCCCCCCAGTCGAAGTACGGGTCGGTGACCACGCCCAGCATGGAGTGGCCGCCGCTGTCGGCCGGGTCGGGGCCGTCCGGGGCGCGCTCGTACAGCGAGGCGTGGTTGTCGATCTGCCCGTCGACGGCCCGGGCGTACGGGTCGAGCAGCAGCTTCGCCGGATTGCACCGGTGGCCGACCGCGGGCTGCCAGGGCCCCTGCACCCGGTAGCCGTAGCGCCGGCCGGGGCCGACGCCGGGCAGGTAGGCGTGCCACACGAAGCCGTCGACCTCGTGCAGCGGGACGGGGGTCTCGGCGCCGGCGTCGTCGACCAGGATCAGCTCGACGCGCTCGGCGACCTCGCTGAACAGGGCGAAGTTGGTGCCCTGCCCGTCGTAGGCGGCGCCCAACGGGTAGGGGTGCCCGCTCCACACGGGCACCCCTTTCCGGGTCTTCCGGGCGGTCACCGGCCGCCCTCCAGGGCGTCGGCGGCGGCCGGTGCGGGCGCGGCGAGTACCGCCACCCGTTCCGCGCGCGGCACCTGCAGGTCCGTGCGCAGGGTGGGCGCGGGCGCGACGGGCACCAGCGGGACGCGCTGGCCGGCGCGGGCCCGCCGGGAGAACCAGATGATCTTCCTGCCGGTCTCGGAGGCGCAGCAGCCCCAGCCGTCGCTCATGGCGGCGATGTCCGCCAGGCACGCCCGCAGTTCCTGGTCCGGGCGCAGATCGGGGTCGTCCCCGCCGAAGGCGGTGATGAGGTGCTGGCCGTTCCACCACATCTCGATCGAGGTGTGCTTGTCCTTGGCGTGCTCGTCGATCGCCCGCAGCAGCATGTCCGCGCCGCGGCAGACGACGTCCACGAGGTTCTCGAGGTCCCAGTAGCGGAGATGGGCGGCCAGGATGCGGCTGACCTGTCCCACCCGTTCCGGGCTGACTTCCACGTCGAGGTGGTAGTAGCAGGGCACTGCGGTCTTCATCGTCGCTTGCTCCTCACCGGCGAAGCTCTCGCTCCCCATGCCCCTTCCGGGAGGGATCCCGGACACACAGCGTGAGCGTTGATCGCTTCTGAGTCATCTCCACGGTGAGGGCACTACGCCATCCGTGCAACACGAGCACCCGGCACACGCAATCGTTGAAGGTCCAACAAGACGGTTCGTCATCGTGCGTGCACCATGAGTGAAAGCCTCGATCGCCGTAACGGTGCCGCGCCCTCCCGCGCGCGGACACCACCCGACCGTCGGGAACGCGCCCAGTCGAGAGCGTGGAAGGTGAAGAGGGCCATGCTGCTACCCGCCAAGGCCGAAGTGGCCCGGCAGTTGCGGCGTTACCGGGCGTGGGAGCGCGTCATGCTCGCCTCGCCCCACGACCGCACGGTCCGGGCCACCTTCGAGGACTCGGGGTACACCCTGTGCGTTCTGATGGGCAAGCGCTGCGCCCGCGAGGCCGCGGACGCGGCCGAGCGTTACCTGCGCACCAGCCTGGTCACCTATCTGCGCGAGCAGGACGGACGGCCGCAGCCGGGCCGGGCGGCCAGAAGGGCGCCGCCACCGGAGCGGCGTTCCACGGCGCCAAGCCCCTGACCTGGCACCGTACAAGGCGTTCCTCTCGGGCCGGCGCGGCCGGCCCGACTTTCGGATCGCGCAGCCCGACCCGGGGGCCCGGCTGCGCGCACGGCGGAGGTGAGATACATGCGCAGGACCCCGGCCATCGGCCGTGTACCGGTACGCGACGTCCGGCCGGCCGTGGAGTGCGGCAGGCGCCCGGCGAAAGCGGTGGCCGGGGAGAGCTTCGAGGTCACGGCCACCGTGTTCCGGGAAGGGCACGACGCCGTCGGCGCGAACGTCGTCCTGCGCGATCCGAAGGGCCGCCGCGGCCCGTGGACGCCGATGCGGGAACTGGCCCCCGGCACCGACCGCTGGGGAGCGGAGGTCACCCCGGACACGACGGGCCGCTGGACCTTCCGCGTGGAGGCGTGGAGCCATCCGCTGGCGACCTGGCGGCACACCGCCGCCGTCAAGGTGCCGGCCGGCATCGACACCGGCCTGGTGCTGGAGCAGGGCGCCGACCTGTACGCGCGGGCCGCCGCGGGGGTGCCCAAGGGCCCGGAGCGGGACCTGGTCCTGGCCGCCGCCCGCGCCCTCGGCGACGACCGCCTCTCGGTGCACGACCGGCTGAGGACCGCGCTCTCACCTGAGGTGGAGGCGGTGCTGGCGCGTCATCCGCTGCGGGAGCTGGTCACCTCCTCCGATCCGATGCCCCTGCTGGTGGAGCGCGAGCGCGCGCT